>JBKKAL010000161.1:0-16387 GCA_046714695.1 Pyrinomonadaceae bacterium | reverse complement strand
ACCCCGATTGATCCTTCAAGCTTTCCTCTTCACAAAGCGGGAATTTCGTCGCCTGAGTCTTTACTCTGGTTTTGGTATTTGCGATGCCTTTTCTTCGATGCATATTTTTGTCGAAGCGTTAATCAGTACGATATTGAAGTTGAGATTTGTAGAGGGTAGCAGTAAGCGACTTCGGCTTCCGGCATCTTCTTTATCAAAGGATTTATAACGCAGGTTGGGAGTGCAATTGCCCGCTTAATTTTAGAGGTGGGACGAATTAAGGAAGGGTTTGTAGATTTCGCATATCTCCAGAGGTGTCTCTCTATCTGGTTGAGGTGCGAGGGATGCTCTCACTTATTGACTGCACTGTCTTTTCATAAATTTGTGGTGCGACTATTCGTAACACGCCTGCCCCGCACAGCCCCGTAGAGAATAGAAGGACTAATACACCAAACAACCTGCTCGGTAAACTTACCGCCCTGCGCAGCCATGAGCTATTATTCTCTGCGCGCCCGATAATTAATGTTATTGCATAGAGCATGCCAATCAGCCCTCCAAAAAACATGCCGACGCTTGTACCGATGGGACTGGCGGCAGTTTCTCCAAACGACATATCAGGCTTTATGAAAAGGAGAATGCTGAACACCACAACTGCCATTCCTGCAAGACAGATGAGGATTCCCCACGCGCGTGCCGCGAGCCCGTAGTAGTTTTCGCTGTATCGCACGCCCGGATGGAAGAAACTCATTCGTCCCTCAATTGTTCCGCTCAGCCCCCAGCAAATCATTCCGACACCCAGAATACCCAGCCCTACCAATCCAAACCGGGTTAACCTCAATGCTCCACCGAGGGCACCGGTGGCTATCCCGATGATTGCAATAACCCCACCCGTCTTTTCCAAATCCCGCATTGATGTCACCGTTTAGGCCAAATCCAATTCATTTGATAGTTGAGTATCTTTTTTTATTTGTAAATCGTTCCGCTAGCTTTCGTTGCGGCAGACAGATAATCAACACAGGTGTTGTGTCCGGCAGATCAGGATTATTTATCGCGGCATAAAAGGATCGCCTGAATAATTTTTGCCCGGGTAGCGCAAGCCAGAAAAAGCAGAAGAGCATAGAGTAAAAGCCCCAACATTATGATGGAGCTTTTGCCTGCGATTACAACTTATACTACTTTCTGAGTCATTGACTGTTGGCTGAAACCTGTTCAGTCCTATGCAGGACAGTTGCCCGGGCTATGGCTTCCCGTCGATCTTAATATACTTGTTTACTTTCTCGCCGGGTTTCAAGGTAAACGGATTCGTCCAATTACCTGCAGGTGCCGGATACGTATCTTCCGGCTTGGATATCAGGTCTGAGTAGACAGCCTTGAGTTCAATTGGTACGCCCGCGGGTACACCCGTTAGGGTGAATGTGCATTGTCCACCCTTAGCGCCAGAATTCGGACCTGTCGCAGCCTTCTCAACTGTCTTATTGGCAGTAACAGCCCTCACCATAATAGCTGAACAGGGCCCTACAGCCTGACCTCCCATCTGCTGACCAAAGAAGATCCGGCCGGTTATCTTCGCAGTCCTACCACGCTGTGCACTGGTGGTTTGCGGGCTGTTAAGGGCCAGGCATAACAGCAAAGCTGCTGCGGTGTAACCAAAATATATCTTCATTAGTTTCCCTTTCGTTCGAAAGTTTTTCGAGATGCTAGATACTATCGGAGAGTTTAGGCTTATAGCATACACCTTTATTCAAGGCAACAATTTTTGACCAGTTATGAGTTGAAAGTCTGAGGAACTGATAACTCACCACCGCAGGAGACGGAGGAAGCACTACAGGCTTCAACGCTATTCAACTCTCTGTGCCTCGCCCCTCAGTTGTTGTCGGTCTTCGTAAACCTTTTATGGATTGTGTCATTGTCGGGATTATAATCTCCCCCATCAATTTCCATTCTCAATTTGTATTTGACCACTCCTTGCACGACCTGGTTTCGATTAGTTAGAAAATGCGCGCAGGGGTTAGTATCCAGCCTGAGATGACTCAAAAATTACCGCACTGCATGGCACGCTAAGTGCTATTAAGACTGTTGCGGAGAATGAGAGCATGATGCAAAGGACAGAAGAGGAATTGAAATTACTGATAGTTGATGATGAGGAGGCGGCGCGTTACGGAATGCGACGCGCGCTCGGCGGGTTCGGTTACTCGATTGAAGAGGCCGGGAGTGTCGAGGCTGCGCGAGCTTGCGTGCAAAAGGGGCAACCCGATCTGCTACTTCTCGACGTGAATTTGCCGGGCGCGAGCGGGCTCGATTTCCTGCGCGAGCTGCAAAACGCTGAGGCGGAAGCGGACGAATTGCCGCTTGTCATACTGATTACGGCTCACGGCTCTGAGCGCACGGCGGTTGAAGCCATCAAGGCGGGCGCGCACGACTATCTTGCCAAACCATTCGAGGTGGACGACCTGCGCCTCGCCGTCAAGAATGCCTCGGAGACTATCAGACTGCGGCGCGAGAATCGTAGCTTGCGCCGGCGGATCGAGATCGAAGGCACACAGCGCGGCCCTTTGATGGGCACGTCTGCCGCGATGGAACGCGTTCGCGCCCTGATTGAAAAGGTGGCTGAAACAGACGCGACTATCCTAGTGCGGGGCGAGTCCGGCACTGGCAAAGAACTGGTCGCGCGCGAGATTCATGACCGCAGCACGACGCGAAGGCGCGGCGCATTCGTCGCCGTCAATTGCGCGGCTCTTCCCTCGGAGCTGATTGAATCGGAACTTTTCGGCCATGAGAAGGGCGCTTTTACGGGTGCCGCTGCCAGACGGCAGGGAAAGTTCGAGCAGGCCGACGGCGGAACGCTTTTTCTTGACGAGATCGGTGATATGAGCCCAAACGTGCAGGCAAAACTGCTGCGCGCACTTGAAGAGCGACGCATCGAGCGGCTCGGCGGTAATGAATCCATCCCGGTTGACGTGCGCATCGTGAGCGCCACGCATCGCCCGCTCGAACAGGAGATCGCGGCGGGAAATTTTCGCGCAGACCTTTTTTATCGCTTGCGCGTCGTAACCATTGAGATACCGCCCCTCAGAGAGAGGCGCGAGGATATTCCCCTGCTCGCCGCAAACTTTGCGCGGCTCGCTTCCGAACGTTATGGCTTGCCTGCGCGCTCCCTCGCACCCGCCGCCCTGCGCAGTCTGCTTGAATACGAATGGCCGGGCAATGTGCGTGAGCTTCGCAACGTGATCGAGCGCGCAACCATCCTGGCCGAAGGCGAAGAGCTTGCGGCGCGCGACCTGCCCGAAGAGATCATGAGCGATAGTGGAAAGCCTGAGGCTGATGCCGAGCCAGCCTTGCAGCAAGAGACGGGCGGCCTACAGGTTCCCTTCACGGCGGATTTTCGTGAAGACCGTCGTGAGTTTGAGCGACGTTATATCGCCCGCTGTCTTGATGAGGTGGGCGGCAACGTGACCCGCGCCGCTGCGATGCTGGGGATGCACAGACAGTCGCTTCAACACAAGCTGCGTGAGCTTGGTCTCGCCCGCCGCTATGTTTCCGTCGGTCATGAAGCGCAGGATAATTCCGACAATTGAAAGAAAAGGCCGAGCCTCACTCATCCTACCTAAGACCACAAATTTAAGAGCCGCTAATTAATAACCCTTTGGCAGAGAATTTTCTCAGGCATGGGCTTTGCTTTATGTCTCGTGCGAAAGTTTAGACTTCTGACATCTTGTTTTTATCCGTCTTTGTCAAAGGAAACTTTTTTTTCGCCTTAGTTCGTTGATGAAGGTATTGTAATGATTTTAACCCACATACATCGAATCGCAATTCTACAGCTTATCCTTTTATTGATTACGACGACGCACGCCGGTTATCCGGCGGTCAGGGCACAGGAGAAAAGCGCGGCGCAGAAGCGGCATCTCATCATCTGTGTAGACGGCGTCGGTTTCTCTCTGATCGAGAAGATGCAAGCGGAGGGGCGCTTTAAACAGTTTCGCAAGCCCGCCAGGATGGTCGCGCCGTTTCCCACGCTGACAAACGTTTCAATGGCGGAGATTCTTAAGCCAGTCGGCGCAATCGAATCTCCCGGCTACGAAGATAACTTTTTCGACGTTGACCGGAATCGCATGCGCGGCGGACTGCTCGACCGCTTTAGAAATGGCCAATTCATCAAAGGAACTTTTCGCGATCTGTTTGATTATCATCCTTCGGCGATCAAGAGCGGGCTCGGATATGCCGTGCCGCCCGTCAGCACCTACGTCGAATCCCTCACCGATCTGGTCCGCCTACAGCAAAAGTTTCGCGCCTCGCGCGAGCCTGTGTTCTTTGCATATACGGGCGCGACAGACTCTCTCGCGCACCTTGGGGGCGAGTGGCTTCTTCGCAATTTCCTCTCGCGCCTTGACGATACCCTGAACGACATCGTTCGCGACAGCCCAGTGCCGGTGGAAGTTACGATCTTCTCCGATCACGGTAATCATTTCCGAAACTACAAGCGCGTTTCTTTGAAGTCCACCTTGCGGCGCGCAGGCATGCGTCTGGAGGGAACCGTGCGCGACGAGCGAAGCGTCGTTCTCCCGCAATATGGGCTAATAGGCAACGCGGTACTATTTACGAAAGAGACGAACGAGGCGCGGCTCGCGAAAGCGATAGCGGAGGTGCGCGGTGTAGATTTCGCCGCATATGAAACGGGCGGCATCGTTTATATTATCTCGAATAAAGGGACGGCGGCGATAGAACGAAGAGGCGAGAGATTACGCTACCGTGCTGAAAAGGGCGACCCACTCAATCTCAGTTCGATCATTCGGGAAATGGCCACAAGAGGCAAAACAGACGCCGACGGCTTCATCAAAAAAGGCGACTGGTTTGATGCGACGCGCGATGGAGAGCGCCCCGATGCCGTGACGCGCATTTATGATGGAATGAACGCGCCCGTCCGCAACCCCGCCAACATTATCGTCAATCTCGAAGATGGTTATTATGCCGGAAGTTTTTCCATGGATATTTTTGCATTCCTGCAAGCGACGCACGGGAACATGGGGCGCGAACAGACGTTCGGCTTCGTCATCAGTACAAGCCTCGATCTGCCATCGCATCTTCGCGCTGGAGAAGTGTGGCAAGCCATCGGCTCACCCAGCCTTCGCAGGCAAACTGTGATTGAGGGGAACGCCCGGTTGAAACCTGGAGAGGCTCAAAAATAAGAGACCACCGCACCGCTAGACTGCGAGAGAGCTTCAATTTCTCTTTTCCTCATTGCCTCAGCCAATCCTTAAAGGTAGACTTTCCCTCTGTGTTCAAATATCAATCCATAGCCAGGAAATCAAAGAGATGAAAGCACGCCTTGATGCAATTATCCATCGCGATCAGGCTGAATATCTGGATCGCCTGTTGCCGGACAGCACGGGCTTGATCGCCGAGATGGAGGAGTACGCCGCAGAGCATAAAGTACCGATTGCTGACCGGGAAGTGGCGCTGTTTCTGGAGATCACTGCGCGCGCAATCCGTGCCCGTAGAGTTTTGGAGATCGGCATGGCGATCAGCTATTCCGTCATTCATCTAGCGCGCGGCATGTCCGAGCAGGGACTGATCGTGACTATTGAGCCGAACGACGAGATGATCGCGCGCTCTGAGGATTACCTGGGGCGCGCGGGCTTGCGCGAGCGCGTGCGCATCGAACGCGGTCTGGCATTGGAAGTCATGCCGCATCTCAGTGAAACCTTCGATCTGGTCTTTATAGACGCTCTCAAGGAAGAGTACGGCCAGTATCTTGACCTTGCGTTGCCGTTGCTGCGAGAGGGCGGTGTCGTCATCGTTGACAACCTGCTATGGGGCGGGCAGGTGGCGGGCGAAATACGCTCGCCCGACCAGACAGCTTCGACCGAAGCGTTGCGTGAGTTCAATCAAAAATTCGTGCGGCATCCGCAACTGCGCGCCGAAATATTATCAATCGGCGACGGTCTGGGCTATGGCGTCAAGACAAATGTTGGCCCATCCGCTTTTTAATACGTATGGCCCAATCGTCGGATGGCGAGCGACGCCTTCACTCCCGGTCATGATGATTTTAAAAGACAGCCTGCAGGCGCACCAAACTACGGCGGCGGCAATCGCTCGCGGCGGCGTTGTGGCGTTCCTCACAGATACTTTCTATGGATTGGGCGCGAACCCGTTCGACAAAACGGCAGTGCGCAGGATCAACGCGTTAAAGGGAAGAGAGGGAGGCAAGCCCATCCTCATCGTGTTGAGCGACTGGAACGAAGCTGAGCGTTTTATCTTGAAAAGGTCTGAGTTGTTCGAAGCCGTAAGCGGCAGGCATTGGCCGGGGGCTTTGACGCTTGTCGCGGCGGCGCGCGAATGTGTGCTTGAAGAGATTACGGCGGGGAGCGGTACTGTGGGCTTGCGCTTGCCGGACGACGAGAACGTACGCGACCTTGTACGCAATTGCGGCGGCGCGCTCACGGCCACCAGCGCGAATATAGCCGGGCAACCTCCGGCACGCACTGCTGAAGATGTCGAGCATTATTTTCCGACTGGATTGGACATCATCATTGACGGAGGCATTGCGCGAGATGATAAACCGTCAACCGTGCTGGATGTTAGTGGGGGTACGGCCTGTCTGATTCGCGAAGGCAAAGTCTCGCGCCGCGAATTGCAGGAAACTCTTCGACGCTTTGGTAGCGATTTTTAACTTTTGTCCGATGTAATGGTTCTAACGGCAGTTTCGTCTCTCTTGCGGAAAGCTTTGTTTTGCAGTTAAGGGGTCTCTGAGACTCGACCGGAGCGAAACAATCATAATGATTTCCGGCTATCATTCTCCCCGATCAATCCAGTCCATAAAAGCGGCCTCGGTTTCGCGCGCATCACATTCCTCTTCAATTGCCAGGTAAGCAGCCATGCGTGCCTCCCCGCTCCACATCCGCTTCCCTCGAAGGGCGCGCCAGTATCCGCGTAGATATGAGAATAAAAATCCCAAAAACCCTGCCCGCTTATATTGCCAGACATGCGTCGCTTCGTGTGCGATGAGCCAGCCGGGGATGCTCAGTCTTCCGCTCTCGTCGCGCACGACCATCTTCGACGCGACGATGATATGACGACCAAAGGTGATTGCAGTAATTTTAAATGTGCGAGTCAGCCAATCCGCCACACGCCCATGATAAAGAGAGATAGGCGGAAGCTTTAACGTCTCCAGACGAAACCGCTCGCGCAGGAATGTTTCGATCAATTGTTGAGATTCTGCCGAGAGCTTCATACAGTCAGGAGCGCCGGTGCCGCATGGTGCAGGGTATTACTCCGAACACCGCGAGCATTGAAAAAAGAATATGCTCTCTCTTACGATCAGAAACATTGATTTGAAAAGAAGCCCCTGAATCAGCCGCGCGCGGTCGAGTCAGGGGCTTCAATAACTGCGGAATTACAATCGAGGCTAACGGCCGCTGTTATTGTTCGTATTGGTATTGCCGTTGCCATTACCGTTGCTGTTAGAGCCCGTTTTGCACGCATCCCGACAGGCATCAAAAGTCTGCTTACATTTATCCTTGTTGGAATTAGCCGTTGATCGGCACTGTTGATGCTCCTGAATACATTGCTGCTGGCATAGCCCCCTGTCGCTTTGACCGACTATGGCCGACGTTGAGAAGTACACGACCCCCGCGAAGATATATGCCGCAAACACGAAAAACAGAAAATTTCTGAGCTTACCTTTCATAAACTTTGCTCTCCTTAAGCACTTGCTCTTTCACGCTTTAAATTTTGAGGACGGGTTATTGCCGTGGTCGTTCTGTCCCGGGAGAGGTGTATAAAACGGACGACCAGTTTCGACTACCGCTCGATTATACATGGTTCGTCAATTTTGTTGGTATCAATAAAGACTATTGAGTCAAAGGTCTCCTACATTCCCTTGTAATCAGGGCCGCCGCCGCCCTCCGGCGTTACCCAGTTGATGATCTGGTAAGGGTCCATAATGTCGCAGGTCTTGCAGTGGACGCAGTTTGAGAAATTTATCTGCAAGCGGCGCTTGCCGTCCTCGCCTCCATCAACCATCTCATAGACTGCGGCCGGGCAGAAACGCTGGCAGGGATTGCCGTATTCTTCCGCACAACGCGTCGAGCAGATATTGGTATCAAGCACATGCAGGTGAGCGGGCTGGTCCTCGTTATGCCCGACCGCAGCGTGATAGACATCCGTCAGCTTATTGAAAGTTATCTTGCCGTCAAAGCGCAGGCCATTGTAACGCTGCTCAATGTTGTCGCCCTGATAACCATAGTCAGATAGCTTCTCAAGAGCTTGGTGTCCCGGCTCGGATGCAGCACGGTCGAATATCCCCCAGGAACGCCCGCCCGTGATGAACTGCAATCCCGCATTAGCCATTCCCAGCCAGCGCCCGTGGCGAAATCCCGCGTGAAAGTTCCTGACTCCTCGCAACTCCTTCATCACCCAGCTCTCTTCCACCAGTTGTTCGTAACGCTTCAACTGCCGTGCGGAAAAGTCCCCTGCCACGAGCGCCTCGAAGATCGCTTCGGCGGCGAGCATACCGCTCTTGATCGCCGTGTGGATTCCTTTCAGGCGTTGCGAATTGAGAAAACCCGCGCAGTCGCCAACCAGCAGCACGCCGTCGGCGTAAATTTGCGGCATCGCGAATGGCCCACCGGCGGCGATGGTTTTCGCCCCGTAGCGTATCATCTTGCCGCCTTCCAAAAGCTTCGTGAGGTACGGATGCTGTTTGAAACGCTGGAACTCCGCGTGCGGATCAAGCAACGGATCGCGGTAATCAAGGCCGGTGACGTAACCGATATTGAGAATGCGATTCTGCATTCCATAAATCCACCCGCCGCCGTAAGTCTTGGCGTCCGACGGATAGCCCAGCGTATGTGTGACGCGCCCCGCCGGATAACGATCATCCGGCAACTCCCAAAGCTCCTTGATTCCCAGGCTGTAAACCTGCGGCTCGCGTCCCTCGTTGAGATAAAGGCGCTCGGTCAACTGCTTGGTGAGCGACCCGCGCGGGCCTTCGCCGAGCACAGTCACCTTGGCATGCAAATCAACGCCCGGCTCGAAGTTAGCCTTTGGCTTCCCTTCCTTATCAATTCCCTTGTCGCCGGTGCGCACACCGATCACTCGATCCTCTTCGTCGTAGAGCATCTCGGCTCCGGGAAATTCGGGGAAAATGTTAACGCCCGCCTCCTCGCACTTTTCTCCGAGCCATGCGGTCAGACGATTGAGGGAGACAATGTAGTAGCCATGATTCTTTAATGGCGGCGGCGTAATCGGAGAGCGGATCGCGCGCTTCTCCGTCAAATATAGAAAGTAGTCGTCAATGACAGGAGATTCGAGGGGCGCTCCCTGCTCGACAAAATCCGGTATCAACTCGCCAAGGGCACGCGGATCCATAACCGAGCCTGAGAGGATGTGCGCACCAACGGTCGAGCCCTTTTCAATGACACCGATCTCGATCTCGCCGAGTGGCTTGCCCTCCCGTTTTCCATTTATTACAGCTTCGTTGTGCTCGGCCACAAGGCGCGACAGATGCAGTGCGCCGCTCAAATTCGCCGGCCCCGCGCCAACGAATACAACATCCATGTCCAGAGTATCTCGCTCCACGCTCATCTCTCCCATACCAATATATTGGCGGCTTCTGCTTTTCCCTTGCGCGCTGCCGACCGTAACAATAAAAAATGAATGACCATTCAGTCAGAAGTATAACAAAGTGTGTGCGCACTAGTCGAAGCCGCTGAAGCCCTGTTTGTTTCAGGCCATTAGCTTGAGACACGAGCGAGAAGGTAGAATGCTGAAAACTTTCGAGCAATCAAGAGGGGATCATGACCGATCATAAGCACACAAACCGTCTGTCCGCCGAAACCAGTCCATATCTATTGCAACATGCGCATAATCCCGTTGATTGGTATTCATGGGGTGAAGAGGCGCTTGAACGCGCGCGCGCGGAGAATAAGCCTATCCTACTGAGCATAGGATATTCTGCCTGCCATTGGTGTCACGTAATGGAGCATGAGTCCTTCGAGAATGAAGAGATCGCACGCATGATGAACGAGAATTTCGTCAACATCAAGGTGGATAGAGAGGAGCGTCCGGACCTCGACCAGATTTATATGAACGCCGTGCAGATGATGACTGGTCACGGGGGTTGGCCCATGACCGTCTTTCTCACGCCCGAGGGCGTTCCCTTTTACGGCGGCACATACTTTCCGCCCGAAGACCGTCACAACATGCCTGGTTTTCCACGCGTATTAGCGGGAGTGGCGGAAACCTATCGCACGCGCCCGAACGAAGTGACGCAAACGGCTGTGCAGCTCCTTGGGGAGTTGCGACGTATGGGCGCGGCGCGCGAATCCGCCGAAGGGCTTTCAGTTGAATTGCTTGACACAGCTAATCGCTCGATTGCGCGCGGTTATGACCCGACGCACGGAGGCTTTGGCCGCGCCCCGAAGTTTCCGGCTGCGATGACGCTCGAATTTCTCCTGCGCACGCACGCACGCACACGGGATCAACAGGCACTGGAGATGGTCGAGCACACGTGCCGCAAGATGGCGGAGGGTGGGTTGTACGATCAACTGGGTGGCGGCTTTCATCGCTATTCGACGGACGAGCGATGGCTTGTCCCGCATTTCGAGAAGATGCTCTACGACAACGCACTCCTCTCGCGCCATTACCTTCACATTTTTCAGCAGACGAACGACGATTTCTACAAACGCATCGTCACGGAAACGCTGGACTACGTCGTGCGGGAGATGACGGATGCGAGCGGCGGCTTCTATTCAACACAGGACGCCGATTCCGAAGGACACGAAGGTAAATTTTTCGTCTGGACGGTGGAAGAGATCAAGAAGACGCTGGGCGAAGAGGACGGCGCTCTCTTTTGCTCTTACTATGATGTCACTCCGCAGGGAAATTTCGAGGGCAAGAATATTTTGAACGTCCGGCGCTCTTTGGATGATGTGGCGCAAACCGCTGGAGTGTCCGTAGAGAACTTGAGAGAGGCACTGGAGCAGGGACGACATGCGCTGTTCGCCGTGCGCGAGCGCAGAATAAAGCCCGGTCGCGATGAAAAGATATTGACTGCGTGGAATGGACTGATGCTCGCGAGTTTTGCCGAGGCGGCGGCCGTTCTGGATCGCGCAGATTATCTGGAGGTCGCACGACGCAACGCGCAGTTTGTCCTGGATAACCTGCGTCGTGTTGGATTGCTTTTGCGGACATACAAGGACGGCAAGTCGAAGCTCAACGGTTATCTGGAAGACTACGCATTTTTCGCGGATGGTCTCATCGCGCTCTATGAATCCACGGGCGAGCTGCACTTTCTGGAAGAGGCGCGCGCCATCACGGAACGGATGATCGAAGAGTTCTGGGACAAGGAGGAGGGCGGATTCTTCTATACGGGTGTGAGCCACGAAGAGTTGATCGTGCGCTCGAAGGATTATTTCGACAACGCCACTCCATCCGGCAATTCCGTCGCCGCCGAAGTGCTTCTACATCTCGGAGTGCTGACCGGAAACGAAGATTACGCACGCAAAGCCGTGACCATTTTTAAATTACTGCGCGATACGGTGTCGCGCTACCCGTCCGCCTTCGGCAGACTGCTGTGCGGGCTTGATTTCCACCTCTCTTCGCCCAAGGAGATCGTCATCATCGGTGAGCGTGATGCTGCGGATACACAGGCTTTGTTGCGCGAGGCATGGAGACGCTACCTGCCCAACAAGGTCGTTGCGCAATCATCAGAAGGTGAACACCGAGCAGCAGAAGTTATACCGCTCCTGCGCGACCGCCGCATGATTGAGAAGAAGGCCACCGCTTTCGTTTGCGAGCATTATACCTGTCAGAAACCCGTCACATCGGCGGTAGAACTCAGCACTCAACTTGATTCGGGAGAAACCAGGGAGGAGGCTTCAGGCCCATCTTAAAACTCGGATTTAGACTTTTCCTTTATAAACGTTCGGGAATATCTTCCTGTTTTTTTTCGTCATTATCTTTCTGTGCCTCTACGAGCGATTGAAGTAATTCCTCACCGTAGCGGGCGATCCTGGAAGCCCCCAGGCCATAAATGTTTACCAGGCGGTCGAGCGTCGCGGGCCGCTCAATGGCTAACTGTTCGAGAGTGCGATCCTGGCAGATCATATAGGCGGGTTTGCGCTCGGCGAATGATTTCTCAAGTCTCCATTTTTTTAAGCGGATGAGCGTTTGTTTCTCTTCAACCGTAAGTGGGCGAAGCGGCGGCGGGGGCGTTCGACGTATACGTGGCTCATTGCTCGCGGCCTCACGAACCCGCGGGCGGAGGGTGGCGGTGCGCAGGGCCTCGCGCAAACGCCCCTGCTCTTCAAGCATACGTCGAAGCTCCTCGTAGGCTCGCAAAACGATGTGTGCATCCAAAGCCGCATACTGTAGCTGCGCGGGTGAAAGCGGGCGACGACGCCAGTTCGATTTCTGATAGCTTTTATCAAGCTCGATACCGAAAAGATGTGCGACTACTCCGGCGAGACTGTAAGACGGAAGGCGCAGTGCTTCGCGCGCCAGCCGCAAGGTATCTACAAATGCGGCCGGATGAAGCCCCGCACCGATCAGTATTCCTTCATCAAAGCGAGCGTTGTGTGCAGCCATCTTGATTGTGGGCGATTCAATGAGAGGCCGTAAAATCTCTATATCAATCGTGAGTGCATCGAAGACCAATACGTCTCCCACGGGCGGCGCAATCTGTACGAGCGAGACGTGCGATGTGTTGGCCTTTGCGTCCCAGTAGGTCTCCGTATCCAGGCCAATCATCATCTCCTGCGGCAATTGATCGAGGACGCTCTGCGCCACAGCATTCTCTGTGATGAGTGCGTAGGCTGGTGCATCTTCGATGAGGATGTTATTCACAATTCTTCGAGACAAAAATCGAATCGCCTTTAACAGGCGCAGCACAGGCGTATCCTTGAAAATAAAAGGCGCGTTGACCCTCAACGCGCCTTTTATTTTCAAGAACAGGGTGACCGCCTTACCTGTTTCCATTCCTCGTGTTGCCGTTAGACATACCGGGCATATTTCCCATGTTCCCGTTGGACGCGCCACCGGCATTGCCACTTCGCGTATTTGCGTTAGACATGCTCATGTTCGCATTAGTCGTAGTAGTCGTCGTGCCGCCCGTCGTTGACGTGTTGCCTGATGTCGTCGTCGTCGTGGTTGTATTGGTCATGGTCGTATTCGCGTTGCCGTTTGTGTTCTCGGTCGTACAGCCGCTCCCAAAAGCGGCAACTGCGAGCAGGGCAAAAAGAGC
Source organism: Pyrinomonadaceae bacterium (assembly GCA_046714695.1). GTDB lineage: Bacteria > Acidobacteriota > Blastocatellia > Pyrinomonadales > Pyrinomonadaceae > DASQYE01. The sequence goes on along the minus strand of JBKKAL010000161.1, from coordinate 3,168 downwards.
AAAAGTTTTTCGCATCGAATTTTCTCCTGTAACCCAAGCGGGTAGATGGTTATGAGCTATGCGGCGCTTGACCCATTTACGGGGGAGACTTCGCATCGGCTCGGTCAAAGTCCGAGCCACACGGCAACGCTCCCTGCCATAGATCAATGCAGATAGCGCGCGCATGGGCCATGTTGATTTTCCAGAATAGATCGGGCTCGATGTTCAATTTTCCTCTTATTTGCGAGACGTAACTTGAAAACCTTGCCCCTTGACTTTCCTCGCGTTGAGTTTCCGCCGCGAGTCAATTGAGCACTCGTTATGACAGACTTGCCTGTAGGCTAATGCCCCGAATGAGCAAAGCATGCATTCGGTTCCTAATTAGACGACTTTACAGCTTTTCAGAGCGCGCGCAGTTTAACATTAGAAAGGATCGGAAATAAATGGATTTTTTGTGCCGGAATCTCTGAAAGCAAAGAGGTTCAAGTGTAAAAGCGTCTCCATCATCAAGGACCAACCCGTGTCCTTCGATTCCCCTTACTCTTAACCAAATTTTTATTAATTTTGGGGTATCCGACCTTTAGCCCAATCCCCGGATTAATCCTAAATCATCAATAAGCTTGACGTTATGAGGAAAAAGCTGTAATCTCACCAATGTGTCAAACAGGTTTGGCACATTGCCAACCTTCTTTGGCGCGCAACTTACCATCAAACGGTGTAAATCGCCGATTATCTTAAACAGTTCTTCTCTAAAAGTGTGCTGCGGCACATGACTTACCTCCTCTATCTTGTTCCAGACCTTCTAAAAGGGGAATCGCTTTAGCCATGCCAAAAGGAAATTGGAAAAGCCTGGCGCTACTGGGTGGTCTCGCTGCGCTTGCGCTCGGGTTGCTTGTCTTTGCTCTCGTCGCAATTGCGGACCTTCCGTTAATGGGTTGGACGGGTCTGGCACCATGGGGCGTGTTGCTTGTTTTGACGCTGGCAGCGACACGATTCAGAGTCTCCGTGACGAACGCCGACGGGGTCAGCCAGAGCCAGAAATCCGTCGCTGACGCTTTTATCTTTCTGGCGGCGATGATGTACGCCGTAGCGCCCGCCTACACGGCCGCTCCTGCTGTCATACTAGCGGCGATTGTCGGCCTCGTCTCCTCCTGCCGCTCAACCGACCGGCGCATCACTATTTTCTCTACCAGCGCAGCCATTATCTCCACCTTTGCGGCGGCTTCGCTCTATGGTCTGATCGTTGACCGCTTCGTCGGAGCGCCGACAGGTAATCAGGGTCTGCCTCTTAATGAACTGCTTCTGCCTTTGTGCGTACTCGCGCTGGTACAGTATTTCCTGAGCACTATCGCGACCGCGGCATTTATCGCCATCGAGTCGGGGAAAATGCGGCTTACGCTTTCGCGCGAAAGTCTCGTCTGGACATCTGTTACGCAGGTGGGCGGGGCGGCCGCAGCGGCGCTCTTTTACTCCTGGCTGCAATATGGCGGGATTCCATATATCTTTCTCGGCGTCCTTATCATCGCGATGGTCTACTTGCTCTATCGCTTTGACGAGCAGAGGGTCGATGAAATTCGTCGTTCCGAAGCAGAAAAAAACCGTCACATCAAAGAGATGGCGATCCTTCATATGAACACCATCGAATCGCTTGCCATCGCGATTGATGCAAAGGATCAGACCACACACGGCCACGTCCGCCGAACACAGATCTACGCGACGGAGATGGGCAAACTGCTCGGCGTGAATGAATCGGAGACACAGGCGCTGCTGGCCGGAGCACTCCTGCACGACATCGGCAAACTCGCCGTTCCAGAATATATCCTGAATAAACCGGGCAAGCTCACCGAATCGGAATTCGCCAAGATGAAGATTCACACGACCGTCGGCGGCGATATTCTCAAGCGGGTGGGTTTTCCCTATCCGGTCGAAGACATCGTTCGTTATCACCACGAGAAATGGGACGGCACAGGTTACCCGAAGGGCCTCAAGGGCGACTCGATCCCGCTTGTGGCGCGTATTATCGCGGTCGTGGATTTTTATTACGCGACGCGTTTCGACCGACCCAACCGCAAGGGCATGAAGCGCGAGGATTAGCTCGGTCTGCTTGATAAGATGGCAAGCAGTTCCTTTGATCCGCGCGTTGTGAAAATGTTCGTGTCGCACGTCGAAGAATTAGACAAAATGATAGACGCCCAGGATATTCAAGAGCAGGTTGCCTCTGAAAATCTTGATTCGGAGAATGGCGCGCGTCCTGACGCCGGACTGGCTTCCGACATTATGGGCTCCCCGAGCGACGATGCGGGATTTCGTTCTATCACGGAGGCGCAACGCGAGGTCTTCGCGCTGCACGAGATTGCGCAGACCATCGGCTCTTCCCTCAACCTGACGGATACTGTGACGCTCGTGTCGAACAAGCTACGCGCTATCGTTCCGTTCGATACATGTATCATCTTTCTCGTGGATGATAAGACGGGTAAGGCCCATGCCATGCATGTCGCTGGCGAGCACGCGGATGCATTTGCGCGCCGTCGCATGAACATCGGCGATGGAATCACGGGCTGGGTTATCGCCAATGCCCGCTCGATGTGCAACGCCACGCCGGAGCTTGATCTGGTGGGCGTCTCCGAAGAGATAGTCAAAGACATTCGCGGCGTTTTGGTTACGCCGTTGATTCGCGAGGATGGAGCCTTCGGCGCGATCACACTCTATTCAAAGAGCATCAAGTCCTATACGACCGAGCACGTTCGACTGCTCGAATCTGTTTCCCAGCATGCCTCCTCTGCCCTCAACAATGCCCTCACCTTTGAAAAGACCAAAGAGAGTGCGTTGACCGACCCGTTGACGGAATTGCCGAATGCCCGCGCGTTCTACATGATGCTTGAACAGCGGCTCGCCGAGTGCCTGCGCATGAACCGTGAATCGCTGGCCGTCATCAGCATGGACGTTGACGACTTTAAGAAGATCAACGACGTGTATGGTCATGCGATAGGAGACCGCATTCTGGCGAGCATCGCCGCAGTTATCAAGAAAGAGTTGCGGCAGATGGACATCCTCACACGATATGCCGGCGATGAGTTTGTCGCCATCATGCCAATGGCTTCGACGACGATGGCGACGATGGTGATGGAGCGCATACGTGCAGCCGTCGAAAGTCATAAGTTTACTGTCCGCACGGGAAAGACCGTAGAT
>JBKKAL010000160.1:0-3396 GCA_046714695.1 Pyrinomonadaceae bacterium | reverse complement strand
CCAGCTTTGTTGAGCGAGGTGAATCTCCCCTGCAGGTCGTGCGTATAGATGAGATCGTTGGCATTCTCGAAGAGATCGCGATAACGCTTCTCGTTCTCTCTAAGAGCTTCCTCGGCCTGCCTGCGCTCCGTGATGTCGCGCACAACCGTGCAGAGAACCTGACGCCCACTAAAGGAGACTGTATTGACGCTGATCTCGACATCAACAAGCGAGCCGTCCTGGCGACGGTGCTGTCGCTCGCCGACGAAGTGATACTTCTGCGTCAGAACTTTTTCAATATTTTCGTCTATACTCTCCAGGCTCGCCGTGGCAACGTCATAGAGCGTCAGCTTGAGAAGCTCTTCAATGCCGTATCCGAGCAGCTTGCAATAGGCGGGATTAGCGTCGAGAATGCGTTTGGTCTCGATGTCAACTGTTACTATTCCATCCGATGATTGCTCGACCAGCGCGCGATAACGTTCCTCGCTCTCACGCATGGCCTCCTCGGCCCTCATGCGCTCTGTGATGTCGCGGACAACTCCGCGCACGCCCACGGCTTCGCCCCGCGCGTCGCGTTCGAGCGTGATGATTCCTTCAAGGTAACGCGCCACACCCTGCGCGTCCTTCAAACAACTTGTCGAGCGCAACTGCGCTTGCGTGCGGTTCCGTTGAGTTTCGGCGATGTCGCGGGCTGCCTCCTCCGGGCCAATCAACTCGCTCAGGGGCAGGCCGACCAGCTCCGATGCCGGACGACCGAAGAAGCGCGCGCCCGCTTCATTGATGCTCGTGACATAGCCGTCCATGTCGCGCGTGTAAATGATGTCGGCTGACTCTTCGACGATCTCCCGGTAATGACGCTCGACGCGATGACGCTCCGTCAGACGCGCTACTTTGACCAGCAGTTCCTGACGACGAAAAGGTATTTCGAGATAATCGTCAGCACCTGCCACGAGGCCATGGAGGCTGTCTGCCTCTCCGGTTCTAACGGCGCTCATCAACAGCACCGGCACAAAGGCTGTGCGCGGGTCTTGCTTGAGACGCTGGCAAAGCTCGAAGCCGTCCATCAAGGGCATTACCACATCGCTGATGATAATGTCCGGCTCGACTGTGTGTGCGAGTTCAAGCGCGCGGCTTCCGCTATCAACCGCAATCACTTTGTAGCCTTCACGCTCAAGGAAGACCGTCAACAACTCCAGCACATTCGGCTCGTCGTTGACAGCGAGGACAGTGGGATGGGTCGGGGCAGTGTTCATCTTCGTCACAAAGACAATGGGGCCGTTCGGTCTCGTGGACAGCCGTGGGCCGGATGATTCGGTCTCCGGTTGCGAACCTTTGATTTAACGCGCAGGGGTACTCAAAGTGGTTCCAACGTGCTCAGGGTCAATTCGCGCACGCCGGAAAGGGAGAGACGCGCCGTTCGGTCTGTGAGGACGAAATGAACTCTCGCCTGTTTCTAACTCTGTCGGCTCGCCCTAGTCGGGGCAGAGGCGAGCGACTCACAGAGTATAACAAAGCAAAAACGGGCTTGTCACGCGGAATCTAAAGATAAACTTGGAAAGTTCAGAGACGTTTGTTCATACTCGCGGCCGCAGTCGCGATAAGAGTGCCCCAAAGTTTTCAAACTCCGCTTAGTGGGTGCGTGGAAAATTATGAAGGGGCACACAGAACGGGCAGGGAGAAAGAGCTGGCGCACGGGCTCATGCGCCGTCTCGTCCTTTTATCATAATGGGTTTGACGCCCCTCTACTTGGAGCCGGGACTTTTGGCGAAATAGCCTTGACGATAAGTAAGACGCAGATTCTTGCGCAGTTCCGGGTTGAGGACTTCAACCAGCACGCGACGAAACGAGCCGTCCCGATTCTTATTCGTCGGCGAGTAGGCGACCAGGTACTGCGAGCGTAGTTCTTCCTGAATCTGGCCGAAGGCTGCGCGCAAATCCTGTTCATCACGCGGAAAGAAGGCGCGCCCGCCCGTACGCTCTGAGACTTTCTTAAGCACGCCTTCGTTGACGCCGCCGTAATACTCGTCGCCGATGCCGATACTGTAAATCACCGCATCAACCTTAACGGCGCGATCAATCGCTTCCTGCATCTTCTTATGGCTGCTCGTATCCATTCCATCCGTGAGCAGGATGATCGCGCGCCGCGTCTTATCAGAGGTTTGCGACAGCACTTCATCGGACGTTACCCAGATGGCATCCCAGATCGCCGTTGAACCGGCTCTACTCTGATCGCTGGAGATAGGCGGCGTTCCCGCCACCTGTCCGCCGCCGATGTAACCGGCGGGCGGCACGAACTTGACACGACTGATGGCGCGCCGCACGCGCGACACATTACTGGTCAGACCCTGCTCAAGCGTCGAATCTCCTGTGAAGGAGATAACCGCAACTTCATCCTTCTCGGGACGAATGACCGAATCAACGAAAGCGCTCGCGGCGGTCTTTTCTATCGGGAGTGTTCTTTCCTCCGAGATGCTGGTATCAATCACGATGGCGAGCGAAAGAGGAAGATCCGTCTGGCGTTGGAAGGTGAAGACCTCCTGCGGCTGGCCGTCTTCGAGCACGCGTACATCTTCACGTTTGAGAGTCGTAATAAAGCGTTTCTGCTTGTCAACGGCAGTGAACAGGATGTTGGTCAGGTCTGTTGCGACGCGCACGACATCATCATCGTCCTGCAATGTCACCTCGTCGTCATCTTTCGACGCGGGCTGCTGCTGCTGCGGCATCTGCTGAGATGATGTGGATAAATCAGCGGCGCGGCGCGGGCGCGTTTTATCCTGCGCTGCGGGCGGAGCCTGTTGCTGTTGCTGCGGCTCCTCCTCCTGCGCTCGTACTCCTCTCGTCAAAGCGTTGCCGGAGAGAAGGAGTGCCGTGAGTATTAATGCGAGACCGTATGTGAACTGCTTTTTACTGAACATTCCGATTGACCGCCAGTCCTTTAAAGCGAAGGCAAGGGTATCGGAAATTCGCTTTCATCTGAAAAACCCCGGCCACTTAATTCAAGTTGCTTATTGTGGCGACGTGACGCTGTCGCCGATCGCCGTGTAACCGCGCCTGGTGCGCACCTTCATGCCGTCGCGCCCATTCGCGAGCTTGACCTCGACGCGACGATAGCTGCCATCGTAACGATCATTCGTCGGCTTGTAGGTGACGATATATTGCGCGCGCAGCTCCTTTGATATTTTGGTGAAAGAGCGTTCGAGCGCGAGCACGTCGCCCGTGAAAAAAGCCGTGCCGCCCGTCTCCGCGGAGATTTTCTCAAGAATGCTGTCGCCGCGATCCGATACCTGTCCGACTTCGACGCCTGGAACCGCGCCGGAGAATCCGGCTTTAGTCGAAATGGCGAAAATAGTCGTCTCTGTGCGCTGCGCGATGTCTATCGCGTCGTTGAGCGTGGCGCGGCTGTAGGTATCATCGCCA
>JBKKAL010000159.1:0-23599 GCA_046714695.1 Pyrinomonadaceae bacterium | reverse complement strand
GCGCTCGCGACCATCGTCTCGCCTAGGAACGGGGCGAAAAAGCCCGTCCGGCCTTAGTCCAGAAAGCGCGTCAGGTGAACGGCCTTGGAATGGGTGAAGTCGAAATAGAGCGACAGGTTATTGGCGACCTCCTGCTCGAAGGCGACGTTGGCCGTGTAAACGCGCGGATTGGCGTAGTCGCGGCTGAAGACCCTGACGCCTGAAAAGCATGGAAATGGATTGGCCCCGCAGGAACTTGCGGCCGGCGTCACCAGATTAGGCCACGTCGGGCGCACAAATGGATTCGCAAACAGGCCGCCGGCAATCGTTTGCTGCTGCACGCCGTTGGTTGTAATCGAGCCGACTTGCGTCAACATATTTAAGCGCGCGTTGTAAATCCCCCAGCTTCCACGCAGGACGCTTTTTCCTTTCCCTGTGATGTCCCAGGCAAAGCCAAGGCGCGGCTGGAACATCTTCTTCTGGTTGTGCAGCGTCCCATCAGAGGGGAAGCGCGGGTCATTCAAAAATATCCCGTATGCCGTTTGCGCCGGAGGAACTACGGGGTCGGGGAAAATCTGCGCCTCCCAGCGCAGGCCGTAGTTGAAGGTAAAGTTCGAAGTGATCTGCCACTTGTCCTGTATGAACAGCGCAATGTCTTCGTTCTTGATGTCGGACGCTCCGGCGGCGTCCGTCGCCGGCCCATTGGGCCCCGCGCCTTGCAGGAAGAGCAGAAGCGGTGTGGCGGGCGTTCCCGCCGGACACGCTCCGGTCACAATATCCACGAAGGAACCATCCGAACACCGGCCCGCGTTTGGCCCAAAGCCCGGGCCTAAGCCTGCGGGCGAGGCATAGCGCAGGAAGCCTGTCACGCTGTCGAAGATGTAGCGTCCCTGAAAGAATCCGCGAAAGACCTGCGCGTTATTGGTATGAACCCATTCGCCGCCGAGTTTCACGGTATGGCGGCCTGCGACGATGGAGAAGCTGTCTCTGATTTGCGTGCGCCAGATCAGCTCGTCAACGTTTGGCCCAAGGAAGAAGGGACTCCCGAAGCGAAACGTCGTGCCGAATCCCATCGCCGTGTCCGCAGGGATATTGGACTGGACAGCCGAGCGTGGCCGCGACTCCCGCGCGTAAGTGAAGTGCAATTCATTTACTTTCGTCGGCGAAACGGTGCTGAAGAGATTGAAGTTGAGAACATTGATGTTTGAAGGCCCTTCGATGCCGTTGGCCGAGTTGCCGTAGGTCGGGACATCGAAGGTCTGGTTCGTGTTCTTCGAGTAATCGTAGTTGTAAGAGAGGGCGAGCTTGTTGGAAGGCGTAAGATTCCAATCCAGCTTGCCTAAGAATGCCGAGTTCCGAATTGGACGCTGGATGGGCAGCCCTTCCTCCTGCTGCCGGGTCGTGCGGAAAAAGTTTAAGAGCGCGAGGCGCTGGCAGTCCGTATTGGCATTGATCAGCCCTTCGTTAGCTAAGATAGTCGGCGCTCCATTGGGACAGGCGGTCGGCCCGACCTGCTCGCTCAAGTTGGCCCGCGTCAGATTTTCGCGAATCTGCTCGAAAGCGCCGAAGAAGAAGGCACGATCTCGACGAATCGGCCCGCCGATAGTCGCGCCGAACTGCTCTCTGTGGAAACCCGTGAGCGGCTTGCCGTCAGAAGTGTTGGAGGTCAGAGCCTCCAATCTTTGAAAGTGAAAAAGATTGCCGTGAAATTCGTTAGTCCCCGACTTGGTGATGACATTGATGACGCCGCCGGCGGTGCGCCCGAACTCCGGGCTCGCGCCGGTCGCCACAACCTGAAATTCCTGAATCGCTTCGAGCGGAATATCTATCGCGGCGCGTTGTCCTCCGGCCTGCTCGCCAAAGAAGCCGTTGTTGTAGTCGCCGCCGTCGAGGCTGACGTTATTGTAGATGCCGCGTTGTCCCGCGAAGGTAATCTCATCGCCGTCAGGGCCCTGCACGATGCTTACGCCGGGCGTGAGCGTCAACAAATCCTCGAATTTTCTTCCAAGGACGGGAAGATTGTTGATAGACCTGTCGTTCAGGGTAGTGCTCGATTCCGTCTTGACAGTATCAATAGTCGGAATGGCGTCAACCGTCACACGCTCCTCAACATCTGAGACCTTCATGCTCAGATCGAGAGATATCGCCTGGCCGACCGTGAGCGGGAAACTCTCCTGGACGATGGTGGCGAAGCCCTGTTTCGCGGCCGTCAGCGTGTAACTGCCCGGCGGTAATTGTAGAAAAACGAATCGTCCATCCTCATCCGTACTCAGATTTTTGGTGAAATTAGTCTCGACATTTTTTACTTCGACGTTAGCGCCGGGCACGATAGCGCCCGTTTGATCTGTCACAACTCCTTGAATGACTCCTGTGGTTATTTGCGTTTGCCCCCACGCCACAGGCGCGAGCGCCAAAAGGGCAAGCAGACAAAAGCTAACTCCTTTGATCCCGGCTGCGATGTTGCGAAGTAAGCTGCTGGACATATTCTTCTCCTCTACCGCCTGGAGTACCGTGTTTCCACCTTGATGATATTGATTGCCACGTGGCCGGAAGCGGACAGCAGTGCTGGCATCTCTGTCCGGTCAACGGTCTTTACGTTGTAAAAGAATTTACTGCGCGACGGTAACGAACAAGCCATTAATGGTTGATCGCTACGGAAAGCTAACGACGAACGATGTGGCCCATCTTAGAAAGAGGTGGCCGTCCCTGTCAACATCAGTTTCAAATTTGAATAATAGTTCAGTTTAAATTCAGATATAGCGTCCCGCGCTTGTCACCAAAGAGGGCATAGCTTTCGAAATAAGCGACAAATGAATTTCGCTTGCGGGTCACTTCAGGCTTCTACCTTTAGGTTTGACAACGTTCAGCAATCATTTTCAAACTGAGCCAGGACGTTTCAATTATGCGCGGTTTATTCTCTCGCTCAGGAAGGGTGAGCCTCGCGGCCGAGAGATGCTCCTTACTTAAAACTGATCCTTGCCGCATGGCAGCCTGTCAAAACGCTCTTTGACGCGGGCATAGAGAGCATCACAGAGTTCCGGGAGCATTGGGCCAACCCACTGGGGAACGCCCGCGCCGCCCGCATAATAATCCGGCAAGTGCGCGAGCAGGCAACCGGCCCCGCCCTCCGTATCCATTGTGCCGAAGACAACGCGACCGATGCCGTGCAAAAGGATCGCTCCCGCACACATCGTGCATGGCTCAAGCGTCGTGTAGCAAGTCATCCCGCGGCTCAGAGGCCACAGGTTTGCGGGCACATGTTTGAGAGCCTCCATCTCTGCATGACGGCCCGGATGATAGTGAGGAACAAGGAGGGCATTCCCGGCTTCACTGATAACGCCGCCGTTTAGAGTGATGACCGCGCCGATTGGCAGATTGCCGAGCCGTTCGGCTTCAAGAGCCAGGTGAACGGCGCGGCGCAGGTGCTCTATGTCCTGTTCAGCCCGTGCGTCATCGAGCGGTCTTGTCATGGGGCCAGAACTCTTTCACCTGTTATTTATAATCCGCCTGCGCCGTCAATATAGCAGAATAGCCATTGACAGGCCGCAGGGGTTTGACATAGAACAGTCGGCCTTATCAACTCTCCGGCTGAAGGATGGCTCAAACTGTCATGGCGGCCCGCACCATCATGATCATAGTGGATAGCGAAGAGATTTACTCCGGCATCGGACTGTTGCTGGAGAAGCGCGGCCATAAAGTGATCGAAGTCCCTCACGACGCGCAGGCGCTGGAAAAAATCAGGCAGGAGCGCCCGGACATGATCCTGATGGATACTGATCTGCCTCCCGCCAAAAGCCTCGTTGTCGTGCGCGGATTGCGCGAGCGAGCCGGGCTGCATGATGTCGCCATCGTCATTGCCACCTCGCAAAAGATGCCGCCCCTGCAAAATGATTCAGCCTCCATGGGGCATAATGATTATCTCGTCTATCAGGGTGATTTCGAGCAACTGAAAAATATTCTCAATCGTCTCTCCTTTGAAACGTCCGCTGTCGCCGCTACCTGGGCGGGCGGCCAGTAGTGGATTGATCCGGCCAGGGATTCCTGCGGTCAATATCTTCGTTCTAAAAAACCAGAGGCACCGGACGCCAGTAGCTTCCGATGCCTCTTTGATTTGTTTCCCGATTCGGAATCTACTGCCTTGAGAATTCAGCGATAATGCGTTCGCGTATCTGGGCGGGATTGAGTCCCTGCTCTTTTTGCAGACGATACGCCAGCAGAGCCTCGCTCACGCATACGGCGCACTGCGATGAATGATCCGTTTCATAGCAACTGTGCAGACTCTTATGGCCGATTGTTTCGTCGCAGTAGCAGTAGCATGGAAGCTGTGCCAGCGTCTGCGGTATCTCTTTCGCCACCTGGTAAGCCTGCCGCGCCGTGCCGAAGAATCTCTCAGGCGGCAGGGTCGGAGGCAGCTTGCTCAAGCTCCTGACATCCTCGAAATGAGCGGGCACACGGGCCACAGTGGGGTTCGCTGTTGATTGTGGTCTGCTTGTCCGGCCTCGCCTTTCATTTTGAGAACCGCCTGACTGGCGTAGCATGATAGCTATCAGAAAAGCGCCGACGATTAACGCTATGATCAAAACCTTCTTCATGTAAACTTCAATCTCCCGAAAGATTCTTTAGATATTATTCGTTGCAAAGCTTGCGCCCTGTGAATTTTAACTTGAAGGCCTTTGCTTTGGCGAGCGTCGCACCACCGTAGCAAGGCTTATCCTTCGTGCTCATCCGGGCTGTTTGACTTGGCGGTCGTGGAATCGTGTGCGCGCGGGTGAAAGCGGTCGTAGGTTTGGCGCATGTGCCGGTCTGTGATGTGCGTATAAATCTGCGTGGTAGAGATGTCGCTATGGCCCAGCAGCGCCTGCACGGAGCGCGAGTCGGCCCCGCGTTGCAACAGGTGCGTGGCAAAGCTATGGCGCAGTGTATGAGGTGAAATATGCAGGAGACTCGCGCTTGCGGCCCGGCGCTTGATCATGCTCCAGGTCGTCTGGCGCGTCAGCGGAGCACCGGAGGTCGTAAGGAAGAGTCGCGGATTTCCGCTACGGCCTCCGCTGCCTTCTGCGCGCGCGCGTGCGGCGATGTATCGCTCAAGCCAGTGTGTCGCGCTCTTACTGATGGGAATGCGTCGCTCTTTGCTCCCCTTCCCGTGACACACGATAAGCCCGCCGTCGAGGTCCAGGTCGGCTAGCTTTAAAGAGACCATCTCGGAAACTCTGAGGCCCGTCGCATACATCAGTTCAAGGATGGCGCGATCACGCAAACCATCCGTGGTCTGAATATCCGGCGCTTGGAGCAGGCGCTCCATCTCGTCTTCGGTGAGGAATCTGGGTAGAGGCGTGCCGCCTTGCGGCGTCGAGAGGTCTTCCGCCGGATGACTTTTGATATGCCCGTCGAGCATCAGAAAACGAAAAAGGCCGCGCGCCGCGCTGACCGCCCGCGAGACGGTTGAAGGCGCGAGACCTTCGCGCGAAAGCTGAGCGATCCAGCCCCTCAAATCTCCGCGCGTCAATTCTTCGACGGGCTTGCCCTGCTCATTGGCCCATGCCACAAGCCGTAACAGATCGCGCTTGTAGCTTTCCAGAGAGTTCGGCGCAAGGCCCTTCTCAACCTGTATGTAAGCGAGATATTCGCGCAGAAGATCGCGCCTGTGCAGACTTTTCACAGCCATTATTTAATCAGTCACAGCGCTCAGGCCAAACAAGTCAATGGCAAGGGAGATGCCACGTGCGGCGTGATTATAATCTCTTAAGAAGCTTTATAAGAAAAAAACTGTAGTGCTCTTATGATAAATCATTTTCACCTTGAGCTTCCCTGCGAAGACGTACTGGCAATTTCCGTCCGGCCTGCTCCGGCGAGATGCATTTTAAGATGCGCTAATCAATGTTCCTTTCGGTGGGAGACGGATAAATTTGCGGGCACGTGGCCGCTCGCATTACGAGGCTATTCTTCTCGATAGCATTGCGCGCCCTTGTTCGCGAAATATTCCATGTCCTCCAGTCGGATTGTCCCAGTTCGTCGAATCGCCTGAGGAGACTTGTCGTGACTATGCACTGATCATAATGGTTCATCGCGGGCAGAGCGTCTACGAGCGCCGGCACAGCGTCCGTGCTCAATGCCGAGGCGTAAACGGCATCGAAATTGCGCCCGGACTGCGCTAACGTCACGTTGGTGCGCACGATGAGCGCATCCGGGTTGATTACGTGCAACAGTCCCACCATCATAAAGGCGGTCAAGAGCGCGCCACAGGCGAAGCGCTCGCGCTCTCCGCGCAAGACCGTCAACGCGAACCAGATAAAAACCAGCGCCAGCCATCCCATAAAAGCCGTCGTGTAGATGCGCAACTCCGTCTGGCCGTATTCGCTCTGGTACAGACGCATACGCCCGACTGCCGAAGCCATAATGACGAAGAGGAATATGATCTGCACCCCGGCCAACACGCGAAAGATTCGCTCATGCGTCGGATTCTCTTTACGCAGCAGCCAGTGCGCTCCCAGCAGCAGCGGCAGCACCAGCGCAGCGACCGTCACCAGTTCAAAGAAACCTCGCCGCGCGTATTCGGCATAGGTCAGGCTAGTGGAAGCCTGCACCAATGCTGCGCCGCCGAAGAAGTATTTGACCTGCACAAGGACGAAGCTCAGGAAAAGCAGGTTGACGAGCCCCAGCACGACGCCCATTTCGACAATGCCCACCTTAAACGGGCGCGACTGCTCCACCTGCTTGTTTTGAGCGGATTCGCTCTCGTCGCCACTCGTCGTTCCCGCCGCGGCCAGCCCTAAAGAGACCAGCGTCTGTTCTCCTGTCAGAGACCCCTCTTTTCCCAGAAGCAGCCCGCGCAGAAATCCGCCGACGATCCACGTAAAGAAGATGATCAGCGACAGGTGCGAAAATAATGTTTCAAAATTTATATGAAAGACCTTGTTGACGATCCCTTCAAAGACCGCATCCGCCGCCATGAACAGGAGACCGAAGACAAAAAGCAGCGGCAGTGCGATAAACAATCCACGCAGGACGGCCCAGACATGCCGAGACCAACCGGTCTGTGGCACATCCTTCCAACGCACGTCGGAGAGCGCCAGTGGAAAGAAAGCAAAGAGCGCGTTGGCAGTGGCGACCGCAATGGCCTGTGCATATTCCATCACGCCCGCGAGCCGAATCTTATTCGATTTCGCGCGCCATCCGACGAGCGCGAGCGTCAAAAGCAATAACAGGAAATCCAGAGACTTCAGCGTCATTGAATCTCGCCAGGCGAAAGCAGCCGCGAAAAAGAGAACGGGAAGGACGAGCCAGCGCCCCTCTTCTTTGAGGAGGTCGCTTCGCCAGCGCGCGATGAGCGCGATAAAAGCCAACACCAGCACTCCCACCCATAGCAGCACATTCACGCCCCAGGGCGTCGCGCGCAGCAAGGCATCTCCCATCACACCGAGCAACAACGCTGCCTCTATACAATCGAGTCCCTTTTTCGTTCTCTCGTTCATAAAACTAACCTCTTTCAAAACCGACGTGGGCTTAACCATATTTTTGCAGATTCTTGAATCAGACGTTTATCAACCAGCAGCCACTACGAATTGCTGCGCGCAGACTTCCCATTGAGTCGGAATCGGTATTCATCGAAAAACTTCTCCTCGCTTGATACACCACAATCATGACCGGAAGTTCCCTAAAGCTCTTTACATTGCAAAGCCACAGCGCAAAAAAAGCCTGCCCACCTCTTAACGAGCGCGCGTTGTTTGAATCAATGCCTCCATATGATCAAGGTAACGTTCGAGAGCGCGACGGCCCGCCGCCGTCAAACGATACTCCGTCTTCGGCGTGCGCCCGTCGAAGAATTTGTTGCAGGTGATATAGTCCGCGTCCTCCAATTTGCGCGCGTGTACGCTCAGATTGCCGTCCGTCGTCTTCAGCAGTCCCTTTAGATCATTAAAAGTGAGCGCCTCATTGACGGCCAGGGCACTGACGATTCCGAGGCGCAGGCGTTCGTGAATAAGCCTGTCAAGCGCCGTCGCGCTACTGTCCTCCGCATTGCCTCGCACGCCTCTCAAGGCGCGTGTCTCGGCCCGCTTCTTTGGCTGATTTTGCTGTCTCAATGCACCCTGTTTAGCCACCGTGCCTCCTCGCGATAATGATGCCGAAGATGATGTGCAGGCAACCGAATCCGGCAGCCATAAAGTAGTTGGCCCAGGTGGCTGGACAAAAGAGCGCCACAGCACCGACCATCATAAAGCACAGGCCCATCACGGGGACGACCCGCACCGAGAATGCGCCTCCCGTCACGATGCCCGTGCCGTACATTAACAACCACATTCCCGGAACTAAATCGGTCAGGCCTGCGCGATAAAAGAGGACGGTCAAAAGAGCACCGGCGAAGATGGGCGGGGCAAGGCTGAGCACGACCTTGCGGCCCGGCGCGGACAGGAGCGGCGTTTCCAACTTACGCGCTTTACGACTCATCGCCCACCCGGAAATAACCAGAGAGAGTAACGCCTCCACGACCCAGACAACGAGCCAGGCTCTCGCGCTCAACTGCCGCGCGGCCACTATAGCTGCAATTATCGCGGTCGTTCCCGTGGCGATCTGCGCCCAGCCAGAGACGGCTGTGAAGGACGAGGCGCGCTCCATCGTCTCGCGTATAAAGCGTAGATTGTCCATCGCGCGCTCGTGCAGAGCAGCGGGCGGTTGCTCTTTTGCATCCGGCACTGGACGTAGATGGTGAATGGTCGCCACGAGTAGAATTGTACACCCCGCCAAAGTTTTGTCAAGTACTTTGAGCCGCAAAGCGAAACAGCAAAAGTCAAATGGCAACGCTGCCTGGAATGACGTGGTTTCAGCGTTTCCCGTTCAATTTAGCGTAGTGGTAAATGCTGCTCTGTCCGGCTTAAGGAGTGGAGATTGTCCCGTCGTTGCCGACGCGGACGGCGCTTGCGCCGAAGTCGTCCAAGGAGAGTTGCCGGATAACGGGAATCACTGTCCGGTTGCTGTCCAGACGCGGGCCGCCCGGTTTAATCTGGAGCGCCGGATGAATTTTGCCGTTCAGAAAAGTGCCATCGGGCGCGATCCGTGCTTCAAGCACAAGGGAGAGGCTGGTTGCCCCAACCAGTTGGAACTTTCCATAGGTGGCAAAGTTGCCGAGCGAATAAGCGATCAGGCGATTGCGATAGACTTCCATTCCGCGTACGACGTGCGGCCCGTGGCCGATCACCAGATCAGCGCCCGCATCCACGACGGCGTGCGTAAACTTGCGCAGATCGCCGCGCGCTTCTCCCAGATAATTTTCAGGCCCTCTAGGCACATGCTGGTTCATCGGCCCTTCCGCTCCGCCGTGAAACGACACGATCACCAGATCGGATTTGGCAGCGGCGTCCATGACGGCACGCCGCGCTGTCTCGACATCATTCACATTGTAAGAGACATTATTGGTGGCGAATGCGACGACGGCAATCTTTTTCCCTTTGACGTTGAGAAAGGCCGTGTCGCGCGTGTCAGCACCGGCGTGTGCGATCCCCAGGCTTTGCAGCACACGCTTGGAGCTTTCGCGTCCCTCCGCGCCGAAGTCAGAAGCGTGATTGTTCGCCAGGCTTATGATGTCGAAGCCCGCCTCTTTGAGATATTTGCCGTAGCGCGTCGGAACTCTGAAGGCAAAGCAGCGCGTCGAAGTGGGCGAGCACTTGGAGGTCGTGCCGCCTTCGAGCATGGGCCCTTCGAGATTGCCGAATGCGATGTCTGTGGCGGAAAGAATGGGCGTCACTTCTGCGAGCATTCGCGCTCCGTCTTCGGGCGGAAGACTGCCTGGAGCCGGATAGGTCGAGCCCATCATGATGTCGCCGACGGCGGTGATAGAGATCGTCTGATCCGTCGGCTGAACAGCAGCGGTGGGCGAGATCTGAACTACGGGCGCGGGCGCTACTGAATAAACACGCTCGGGCTGGGCCACGGTGCTTTTACACCCGGTCGTCGTCAAGATGGCGGCGGTAAATAAGAGAATTGAAGCCAGGGTCAACAATTTACGGGAAAGCATTCGATCAGGTCTCCGGTCTATTTTTATCCTAATCCTTGACGTCTTTGAAACTACTTCTTAAATGGAATGGGAATCGGGCGCGGCTTCGGACGGCGTGAATATCCGCTTGGGCGATTATACATTTAATCAATAACAAGTCCACGCGAGAAAGCCATCATGGCAGAGTTTGCGGCGAAAAAATTTCTTGAGCATAACTCGGCCGTTTTGAAATTGGACAACTCGTCCGACGTTGGAAGAAAGCAGAACGCATATCGCTTTCGACCAATCCGGCAATGCTAAAGGGGCGGTCTCGGCCCGGCGTTCATCCAGCCCGCCAAAGGCGCGCCAGGAGAGTTGACGCCGGTCAGTTAAAGATTTTGCTCAGGGCTTACGCTCTCTCTGCTTTCCTAGGACGAAGCTGGCTGAGCGTTCGCTGCCGTGCTCGCGCCGGAGATAAAGTCCGCGTCCTCTTCGGTCAGGGACTGGTCAACTATGTGTCGCTGTTCCAGCTCGTGAATCGTGTAGGAGCCTGTGGCGGGACTCGCCGATGCCGCTCGCCCGACGTAGAAGGGGCGATCACAATTCGGCAGCATGTGCATCAGGCGCGGCTCGACGAATGTCCAGCCGCCCATGTTCTTCGGCTCCTCCTGTGCCCAGACAAGTTGCGTCGCGTTCGGATAGGTGCGGAAAATCTCGCGCAAACGAGTTTCCGGGAAAGGATAAAACTGTTCGAGCCGCAGGATTGAGACGCGCTCGTCGCCGGATTTTTTGCGCCCCGTGTTGAGATCGTAAAAGACCTTGCCGCTACAGAGGATGATGCGCCGCACGCTCTCGCGCTTTGCGACTTCCCTGTCATCAATGACGGGCTGGAAGCCGCCGCTCGTCAGTTCCTCAAGGGCGGAAGTCGCCGCAGGCAGTCGCAGCAAACTCTTCGGCGTCATGACGACGAGCGGTCGCCGGGTCTCCTGCATGACCTGCCTGCGCAGTAGATGAAAGTATTGCGCAGGCGTGGTCGGATAACAGACCTGTAGATTATTCTCGGCGCAGAGTTGCAGGTATCTCTCAAGGCGCGCGCTCGAATGCTCCGGCCCCTGTCCCTCGTATCCGTGCGGAAGCAGCAATGCGAGTCTTGATTTCTGTTGCCACTTGTCCTCGGAGGCGGCGATGTACTGATCGAGGATGACCTGCGCACCGTTGCCGAAGTCGCCGAATTGAGCTTCCCAAAGAACGAGCGCGTCCTGCGCGATAACGGAGTAGCCGTACTCGAATCCAAGCACGCCCTGTTCCGAGAGCGAGCTATCGAAAACTTCAAAAACGGCATGTTCGTTACGCTCGCTGCGGAGTTCCGCGAGCGGAGTCCAGGTCTGCCCTGTCTGCGTGTCATACATGACGGCGTGGCGCTGGCTGAACGTGCCGCGCCCGGAATCCTGACCGCTCAGGCGCACGCGCGTGCCTTCAACGACGAGCGAGCCGAACGCGATGGCCTCTGCAAAGGCCCAGTCCATAGGCACATCGCCTTCGCCCATCTTGGCCCGGCGCGCCAGTTGGCCCACCATCTTCGGATTGATATGGAAGCCTCCCGGCACGACGGAGATTTTATGCGCTAGCTGGCGCACCGTCTCCGCATCAACGTTTGTCTCAAGGATGGTTGATCCATCCTCTTCCTGAACGGGCGGGGGCAGCTCTGTGAGCGGCGCTTTTTTCGCCACGATCTCCTTGGCGCGCGCGAGCGTCGCTTCAAAGCTCTCGACGCGCTCTTTGATCAACTGGTTGACGCCCTCTTCCGTCAACAAGCCCTCGCGTATGAGTTGCTGCGCGTACTTGGCGCGCACGCCCGGATGCGCCTTGACGCGCGCGTACATCAACGGCTGCGTGTAGCTAGGCTCGTCGCCCTCGTTGTGGCCGAGCCGACGGAAACCGACGACATCCAGCACCACGTCCTTGTTAAATTCCTGCCGGTATTCCAGCGCGATCTGCAAGACGCGGTAGGCCGCCTCCGGGTCGTCGCCGTTGATGTGAAAGATGGGAAGTTGAGTCATACGCGCGACGTCCGTCGAATAGATGGTCGAGCGTCCCTTCTCCGGCGAGGTGGTAAAGCCTATCTGGTTGTTGATGATGATATGAATCGTGCCGCCCGTGCGATAACCGTTAAGCTCCGCGAGGTTCAGGGTCTCCATGACGATGCCCTGACCGGCAAAGGCGGCGTCGCCGTGAAGCAGAACTGGCAGCGCGCGATCAATAGATTCTTCGCGCGGGGTGGTCATCGCGTCATGCTTTGCGCGCACTATGCCTTCGACGACCGGGTCAACGAATTCAAGGTGGCTCGGATTGGGCGAGAGCATGAGCTTTACTTTGCGGCCGGAAGCCGTCTCGCGCTCGCTCGTCGCGCCCTGGTGATACTTCACATCGCCTTCATCCGCCGGGAAGTTCGGATGAACACTGCCCTCGAAAGAGGCGAAGATGCGCTCGGCCATAAACTCGCCGATGATGTTGGTCAAAACGTTCAAGCGCCCGCGATGGGCCATGCCGAGCGTAATGTCTTCGACGCCGCGCGAGGCTGCGCCTTCGATCAGTTGATCCAGCAGCGGAATGATCGTCTCCATGCCTTCGATGGAGAAACGCTTTTGGCCCAGGTATTTCGTGTGCAGAAAGCGCTCGAACTGTTCGGCGCAGATCAGTTTCCACAAAAGCTGTTTCTTGATCTCAGGCGAAACGGGCTGGGGTTCGACGAACTGCTGGCGGATAGCCTCGCGTATCCAGACCTTTTGCTCTTTGCTCTGGATGTGGCGATACTCTATGCCAACCTTGCCGCAGTAAGCGCGCCGCAGAATGTCCAAGATATCGCGTAGCTGCGCGTTCTCCCTGCCCGCCAGACCTCCCGTGATGAACTCGCGGTCTAGATCCCAGATCGTCAGCCCGTAGGTTTCTATGTCCAGCTCAGGGTGATGATGCAGCGGCATGGCATGCAGCGGATCAATGTCTGCAATCAAATGACCGCGCACGCGATAAGCGTTGATCAGCTCAAGCACGCGCGCCTGTTTGACGATTTGATCGCGCGCGTGGTCGCCGCCTAAAAGCGCCGGGTTGCGATCAACCGCCCAGTGCATAGGCGGATAGGCAATCTCCAGATCCAGGAATATATCATCGTAAAATCTATGCTCGCCGACGAGCAGTTGATGCACGCGCGCGAGAAACGCGCCTGACTCTGCGCCCTGTATGACGCGATGATCGTAAGTGCTGCTGATCGTCACGGCCTTGCTGATTCCCAGTTGCGAGAGGGCTTCGGGAGCCATCGCCTGATACTCTGCCGGATACTCGATTGCGCCGGTCGCGATGATGACGCTCTGGCCTGCCATCAGTCGCGGCATGGAGGCGACAGTGCCGATGGTTCCGGGATTGGTCAAAGAAACGGTCGTGCCCTGGAAATCCGGTATCTGAAGTTTGGCCGTGCGAGCGCGATTGACCACATCGTCGTAGGCAGCGAGAAAATCGGAGAAGCGCATACGATTCGCTCCCTTGATGTTGGGCACAAGAAGCGTACGCGTCCCATCCTTTTTGGTGAGGTCTATGGCGATGCCGAAGTTCACGCTCTCACGCTTCAGTCGCACGGGCTGCCCGTCTCTCACCTCAAAACCATCGTTGAGCTGCGGAAATTCTTCAATCGCGCGAATGATGGCCCACGCGATAAGGTGCGTGTAAGATGCTTTACTGCGACCGTTCTCGCTCAGATACTTATTGATGATTCGCCTGTTTTCGTCGAGCACTTTGACGGGCACGCGCCGTTGCGAAGTCGCGGTCGGAACCCCCAGGCTCGCCTCCATATTTTCGACGATCTTGAGCGCGGCCCCGCGAATCGGGGTGGCCTCAACCGCCTCCTTCGCAGATGGTTCGGCTGGCGCGGGCTGCGACGCCGCTGTCTGTTTCTGGGTCGGTGGAGGCGTGGCGACAGTGCTTTTACTTGCAGGCACATCGCTCGTCACGGTGGCAGCGGCTGCGCTTGCCGCGCCGTCTCCTCCGTTTGCAGTCGTCGTTGTCGCGGCGCTCAGGTTAGCAGACGCTTGCGGCGCGCGCGTGGACACCTCCACGGTCGCATCGGTGCCGAGCAGCTCCGCGAAGTATGCGCGCCATGACTCGTCCACCAGCGAGGGGTCGCTGCGAAAGCGATTGAGCAGGCTCTCGACATAGGTGGCGTTGGCCCCGAAGTTTTCCGCTATCAATTGTGAGAGATCTGTATTGTTTTGGCGTTCGCTCAATGCTTTATCACCTCATGCCGGAAGACTAGAAGCCAAATCACCCTTCATGCCGGGCGACAGAACAACCGTCATCTCCCTTTTTAACTGAAAATAATAGCCTATCACCTTCCGCCCTCTATTGCATCCGGCAACATTAGGGCCGCTAGCGACTCCGCATGATAATTCTTTTCAGGTATTGAAATCGCTGCGCACAACGTATAATCAGCGCCCGGTCAGCTCAGCATCTTTTGTGAAGGAGAGATAAAGTGGCAAACGGTCGCGAATGGCTCAAGCCCTGGCCCTTTTACCTTTCAACGCTCATCCTGGCAGTCGCGCTCGGCATAGTCTTTTATCTTTGCTTCTTCTCCCCGGTAACGACCGTGCTCGTCATTCGCCATGCGGAGAAGGGCGCGACGCCCGCCAACAATCCGCCGCTTACGACAGACGGTCAGGTGCGCGCGCAGACTCTCGTACGCGTAGGTGGAGAGGCGAATGTGCGGGCCGTTTATGCGACGGAATTCGCTCGCACACAACAGACGGTTCAGCCCCTTGCGACTCAGCTTGGATTGCCCGTCACGCAGATCACAGCTTCGGACGCGGACGGTTTGGTCAATAACATCCTGTCCAACCATCGAGGTGAAGTCGTAGTCGTCGCCGGTCATAGCAATACCGTCCCCATAATTATTGAGAAGCTACAGGGAGGCCAGATTCCTCCCATCGCTGAAACGGAATTCGACAAGCTGTTCATCGTCACCGTCTATAGGCTGCGCAGGGCGAAAGTCGTCCAGTTGAGGTACGGCAATCCGACGTAAGTTGCTAAGCTATCCATTGCAGCGCTCTATTTTGTCCGGAGGTCGAATACATTGAAAGACCACGGGACAGCACAACTAACTAAAAAAGGATCAGAAGCGACTATGAAGAATCCGGGACAATCTGATAATGCGGGACAGGCGTCGCGGCGCAGGTTTACTAAAACAGTGGCGGCGGCGATTGCGGCAGCGCCGCTTGTTTCGTTGATGGCGAAAGCGCAGACGCCGCCCGGTGGTAAGACGAAGGAGGCGACCGCGCCGCCCAACCCGCAACCGAGTCCTTCGCCACAGCAGCAAAAACCTTCGCCAGTTGGCGAAGGCTATGCACAGGTTGCGCGCGCGCGCTTCGGCGAGCAGGTCACGCCAGAACAGTTCGAGCAGATAAGGAAAGACCTCGAAGGCAATGTGCGCGCGGCAGAGCGCCTTCGCTCAGTCAAGCTGAAAAACGAAGACGAGCCGGACTTTACATTTATCGCTTAAAGAGCCGAAGCGCAGACGAATTACGGCAAAAGTAAAAAGGCAAAATCAGGATGAAAGCATTTAATTAAATCCGTTTTGCGGCCTCACTTTTGCTTTTTACTTTACTACCTTTTCCGCTTCTCAAAACTATTTATGATCACAGACGACACAGTTTTTTCCTCGATCACAGATCTGGCCGCGCAGTTGCGCGCCCGGCGCATCTCGCCCGTCGAACTAACGACCGTCTATCTTGAGCGGCTGGAAAAGTTCGGCGCGCGTCTCGGCGCGGTGGCAACGTTGATGCGGGAATCCGCGTTGGCGGAAGCGCGCGAGGCCGAGCGTGAGATTCGTCGCGGAAAGTATCGCGGCCCGCTGCATGGCATTCCTTACGGCGCGAAAGATTTGCTGGCAACCCGCAACGCCAGGACTACTTGGGGCGCGACGCCTTACAAAGAGCAGCAGTTTAACGCAGACGCGACCGTCATCCGCCGCTTGCGCGAGGCCGGAGCAATCCTCGTCGCTAAGCTCGCCATGATTGAGCTGGCGGGCGGGATGGGCTACAACGAAGCTCATGCGTCATGGACGGGCGCGTGCCGCACGCCCTGGAATACGGACTTCTGGAGCGGCGGCTCATCTTCGGGGCCGGGGTCGGCGACGGCCGCAGGGCTCGTTGCCTTCAGCATCGGCTCGGAGACTTCCGGCTCGATCATCACGCCGTCGGCGTTCTGCGGCGTGTCAGGACTCAGGCCAACCTATGGCGCGGTCTCGCGGCACGGCGCGATGGCGCTCTGCTGGACGCTGGATAAGCTTGGGCCAATGTGTCGCACGGCTGAAGATTGCGGCCTCGTTCTGGATGCTATAGCGGGGCGCGACCCGCTCGATGCGACATCCAGAGACAGGCCGCCGATGCGCGAACAAACGGGGCGTGGACGCGCGCTTCGAGAGCGTCTACGCATCGCCGTCCTCAAAGACTCTTACGAGAAAGCGCAACCCGCCGTGCGCGAGAATTTCCTGCGCTCGTTAGACGTGTTAAAGCAATTTGCGACTATCGAGATGGATGTCAAGCTCCCGGATTTTCCTTACGGGGCAGCGGTCGGAACGATTGTTAAGGCAGAGGGCGCGAGCGCCTTTCGCGACCTGATCGAATCGGGCCGCGTTAAGGAGCTGGCCTCGCCGACGGGAAGAGTCGGCGGCTACTCGGCATCGCTCGTGACGGCGGTTGATTACCTGCACGCGATGCGATTGCGCGTTCCGATGCGCCGTGCATGGGCACAGCTTTTCACCAAACATGCAATGCTCGTCGCCCCTTCACGCTCGACCGTCGCTTATCCCATCAATAAGACCTTCGATCAAGCGTACACGGACATCAGCGCCAGCTCGCCCATCGCCGCCAGCAATTTGGTTGGCGTGCCCGCCATCACCGTCCCGAATGGGTTTGGCGAGAACAACCTGCCGACCGGAATCCAGTTCGTCGGCCCGGCCTGGAGCGAAAAGACCCTGATCGAGGTCGCGGATAAATACCAGCAGGCGACCGACTGGCACAAACGCAGACCACTCATCTCTTAAACAGAGCCGCAACAAAGCCGCGAAGAATAATCAAAGGGAGTTGGATGCTCCCTTTGATTATTCTTCATTGACTGTTCGCCCTGTGCAAACAATGCGCACTTGCTGACACGTAAAGCCCTACACCGCCATGTCGGAGGGATTACGCACTGTCAACAAATGTACACAAAGCGAGAGGCAAGCCGTCATCTGAAGTGGACACCCGTGGCTTCTCCTGATCAGTGTGCGGCGCAGCTTTGCAGCGAGAATACACTCTTTTTTTTCTCGTCCGTAATGGCATGAACGTTGCAGGACATGATATGCAGTCAAAGAATGCACGACTATGTCGGCCTCGTATAGATTAACCACACTTACTCGCCTCGCAGTCCCACGGGATGAAGAGACCATTCAGGATATCACTGCTTAAAGTTTCCATTGTGGCTATAGCTCGTCGCTTGATTGAGTGCGTCGGTCGCCAGCCAGCGCGCAGATAGCGAGCGAATGTGGCTTGATTATGAGAAGGCTCGCGAGGAATAATCGCGCAGATTCCATCCTGAAAGGAGTTGTGGCGTTGAAAAAAGAGGATAAAGAATATCAATCAAGCTGCTCTGCCGATGATAGCTCATCTACCGGCCCTGGGAAGGAGTTCAATCCATCAGACATGCCGGAATCGAGCGACTCGTCAGAACCATCCAAAACACGTGCAGTGCCTATTGGCCGTCCCGTCAGTGATAAAGAATATCGCAAGATGAAGGAGAGGGCCGCGAAGGATAACCCGCCATCCGGTGGACACTCACAGGAAGACCCCTCCCACCGTAAGCGCAATGGATAAAAGGAGACTCGAAATGCCTACAACTAAAAGAACAACCTCCCGAGCAGGCGGCAAAAAGAAAGCCTCCTCGAAGAAAGGCGCTGCCCGTAGCGCCTCAGGTAGCGACAAAAATTACAAAGCGCGGGTTCTTCGGGGAAGAACGCCCAAGGGTGTTTCTTTCAACGCCAGTCAAATAACGGCGGCAGCTACCGGCATGACGGACAGGGGTCTGGATTTCGACCGCCCGCGTCCTTCGCCGTCGCGTTATCCCATTGACATGGAAACTTTCCTCGCGCTGAAATATGATGTGAAGCAGTCAAAAACCAAGCCCGCCAGACCGGACACCACTGTTGTTGCCGACAAGGGAAAAAAGCAGGCTGTCAGGACAACTCTCCGGGCCGGAGCATTGGATATTGCGGGCTCGCCGCTCTCCACCGGCCCGGCGGCGGCCGCACCCAGCTCATTAACAAATTTTCCGGGCATCTCCGCGACCGGCTGGCAGCCTCCCGATTGCACTTTTGCCGCCGGCCCATCGCATGTGCTGGCTTCGGTTAACGCCACGGTTGCCGTTTATCCCAAGACGGGCGGCGCTCCCCTCAAACAGATCACGCTGACCTCCTGGTTCTCAAACGTAATTAGTGGCGCGAAAATCTTCGATCCGAAAGCGCTCTATGACCAGCACGCCGGGCGCTGGGTGCTGTTAGCCGTTGCTCTGGGGCCGGGTTCGACAGACTCTTTTTTCCTGCTCTCCGTGTCGAAAACCAATGACCCGCTTGGCGGTTGGTTTAACTACAAGATGGATGCGAAAAAAGACGGGACGACGGCGACCAGCAACTGGGCAGACTATCCCGGGCTTGGAGTTGATGGTCAGGCATTGTATCTGACCGCCAATATGTTCTCCTTCGGCGGCTCCTTTCAGTACGCGAAGATACGTGTCGTGCCCAAGACAGGCCCGTATTCGGGTGGCGCAGCGGCCTTCTTCGATTTCGTTAAGATGAAGAATGCTGACGGCTCTATGGCCTTTACCATTCAGCCCAGCCACACTTACGGCGCACCATCAGTCGAGTATCTGGTCAACTCGGTATATCCTTCGAGCACCGGGACACAAAAGACTCTGTCGTTGTGGTCGCTGAAAAACCCGACGACAACGCCCACGTTGTCACGCCAATCAATCACGACCGACCCGTTCTCGCTTCCACCCGACGCAGTTCAGAAAGGCGGCGGCACGCCGCTCGACACGGGAGACACACGCGTCCTCAATGCCGTCTTTCGTGGTGGATCGGTCTGGTGCGCGCTGACAACGGCGCATAACTGGGGAGGCGGCAATGTCTCGTCCCTCCACTGGTTTCAGATCAATGCCACTTCGGGCGCGCTCACGCAACAGGGCGTCTTCGGAGCATCGGGTTTTCACTACTTCTATCCGGCTGTGATGCCCGACTCAAACGGTAACATGACGATGGTCTTCTCAAGGTCAGGGGCAAGCGAGTTCGCATCTATTCGCTATACGGGCCGCAAGGCCGCAGAGCCGATCGGCCAGTTACAGGCAAGCGCATTGCTCAAGGCCGGTGTAGCCAATTACCTGGGTCTTGATAGTTTCGGCAGAAATCGCTGGGGTGATTATGCGGGCGTCGGCAACGACCCGTCCGACGCACTCAAGACATGGATTTACAGCATGTATGCCGTCGCGGGTAACAACTGGGCCACGCAGATAGGCTCGACCAAGTTCTGACCGCCCATCCGGTCAGGAACAGAAGGCGGAAGGATCGTTGAGTATATGATCCTTCCGCCTTTTTATGGCTTGGCTTCTGTTTTATTCCTCATTGGATTGGGAAGCGAAAGGTTGAGTTCGACGGGGACGACGCGCTTGAAGCTGAAGAGGAATTTTTTGAAACGACCGAAGACATAGACGCGGCCCGTCACGGGCCAGACATCTTTCGAGGCGTTCCATTCGCCCAAAGCGCCGAGCAAAGCGCGCGGCGCACTGATAAAGACCTGCACCGGCTCCGGCAAAAGCACGGCCCGCTTGTTCGGTAGATCGAACGGGCGCATATAATCTTCTATCGTTACGGGCGTGCCGTTGACCACCATGTCTTCAAAGGTGAGAAAGTCCACGCGGCCTCCCTGCTTGACGGCCGATACGGTGACGGGCACTTCCATCGTAATGCCAAGCGGCGTCATCTTCGCGATGCGCGGCTCTCCAAACTGGATGAGCGCGTCGGCATCCGTCGTTGAAGTCGCCGCCGTAGAGCCAGCGGAGTGATCCTGGCCCTTTGCAGCCCTGGGCTTTTTGATCTCAACTTTGGCGCGCTCCACCTTGTAGCCGCGAATCTCTTTCGGAAAGGCGCGCGTTGTCGAAGAGGGCGCGACCAGAGGAGGAGAGGATTGTTGCTGCTGCCCTGAGACAGAGACGCCGCTGAAGGTCATCGCGGCGAGAACGACAATCACGCCTGTGCAGAGGCTTGCTTGTAGAAACTTAGGCTGAAACGGAATGTTGGTCGTCGTCTTCCTCCTCAGTCCCTTCTTCCGAATCGTGCTCATCTTCAATTGAGGCGAGTTCCTGCGGGTGCTGTTCGTCCAGGTCGCGTTTGATGGCATCGAGGATACCGTTGATGAATTGTGTGGCCTCGTAGGTCGAGAAGCGCCGCGCGATTTCGAGCGCCTCGTTGATGGCGACGGTGCGCGGCGTCGGCTCAAACAGAAACTCGTAAACTGCCAGGCGCAGGATGTTGCGATCAACGACGGCCATGCGCGAAATGCGCCAGTGTTCGGCGCGCGAGCGTATGCGTTCATCGAGCGCCACAAGGTGCGCAAGCGTGCCTGTCGCTAAACGGGTCGCAAACTCGCGCGCCGCAGGTTCGGTCTCTTCATCACTCAATTCAGCCCAGAACGAACGGACAAGCTCGTCCGCACGAGTCTCGGAAATATCAGCCGCAAAGAGCATTTGCAAGGCGCACTCACGCGCCTTACGTCTTGACCCCATAAAACACCAGTGAATAAGTGAAGAGCGCTAGAATGGCGAGGACAAGCAGATCAGCTTCTCACTCGTCACTACTTGTCGCTCGCCACCGACTTATAAAGATTAACCAACTCGACAGCCGACATCGCGGCTTCGAACCCCTTGTTGCCAGACTTCACTCCGGCGCGATCAATCGCCTGTTCCAGCGTATCCGCCGTGACGATGCCGTAGATGACGGGAACGCCCGTCTCCATCGCGGCTTGCGCGATCCCCTTTGTCACCTCGCCCGCGATATATTCGAAGTGCGGCGTCTCTCCGCGAATTATCGTGCCCAGGCAAACCACGGCGTCGTACTTATCGGTGGCAGCCAGCTTGCGAGCCAAAAGCGGAATCTCAAATGAGCCCGGCACTTTGAAAAGCGCGACAGCCTTTTCGTCAGCCCCAAGGCGCTCAAGCGCGTCGAGCGCGCCTTCGACCAGCCGCGAGGTCAGAAAATCATTCCAGCGACTGGCGACGAGCGCGAAGCGAAAGCCTTTAGCGTTCAGGTTTCCTTGATGCGTGACGGGCTGCAAGAGTTTTCCTCCGAACGACTCCGATCCATTAAAAAAAGTGGAAGCCCTCGCAGTATAGTGAAGGCAGCGACCGGGTGACAAGTGACGAATGACGAATTTGCTGCTGAAGGAGATCAGTCACCCGTCACTTCTTCGACCGCCGCTCAAATATGCAAGTAGGTTTCCACGCGAGCGGTCAGGAGCGTTGTCCCTCAAGCCCGCGCACGCGATCATAGATGTCTCGATAATCTGCCTGCATCCGAAGCAGACCATCATTGAGGACGCTGAATTTCCGCCCCATGTCGCGCTGCTCTGTGTTCATCTCATGAACTTCGCTACGTAGAGCATCTTGCCCTTCCTGCAAGCGTATGATGTCAGCCTGGACTTTCTCCCAGATCGGGCGCGTGTCGTAAAGACGCTCTTCGACCTTCTGTTCCAGACCTCCGAACCTTTGTTCGAGGCCGCTAAATCTCTGTTCCAGATTTCCAAATCTCTGTTCCAGACTTTCAATTTTCGTGCTTAGATTCTGAACTGTAGTGAGTATCTGAGCGAGCGTGCCGTTTTGTGAGGACGGCAAATTTTGTGTGAGATCATCGCTCATGGTTGATACCTCCTTGAGCATTATTCTAGCACGCGCAGGCGTAGCGGCAAATCGATTCACTTTCCCTTGAAGACGGGCGCGCGTTTTTCCAGAAAGGCGCGTGTGCCCTCGCGCATGTCCTCGGTCGAAAAGAGCCTGCCGAACAGTTCGGCTTCAAGTTTCAAGCCTTCATCGAGCGTCATCTCCATGCCGCGCGTCACGGCACGCAGGCAGGCGCGAATCGCCAGCGGCGCAAGGCTCGCAATCTCGTGCGCGAGCGACTCTGCTTCTATAAAGAGTTGTTCGGGTGAAGTGACGCGATTGACCAGGCCCATGTGGCGCGCATCTTCTGCCGATACGCTCATGCCCGTCAGCATCATCTCAAGCGCGCGGCCTGTGCCGATGACGCGCGCGAGACGCTGTGTGCCGCCATAAGCAGGGACGACGCCGAGCTTTGTTTCCGGCAAACTGAATTGTGCCCCCGTGGAAGCGATGCGAATGTGGCAGGCGAGAGCCAGCTCGCAGCCGCCTCCTGCGGCCAGACCGCCCACGGCAGCGATCACAGGCACGCGGCAATATTCGATACGAGCGCAAACCTCCTGACCGCGCCGCGCCGCATCCCGCGCTCCGTCTTCATCGAGCAAGGCCAACTCGGAGATGTCCGTGCCCGCACAAAAGGCGCGCTCGTCCGCACCCGTTAAGAGCGCGACGCGCACTTCCGGCTCATCCTCGATACGCTTGAACGCCTCATCCAGCTCGTCGAGCATGCTGCGCGACAGCGCGTTCAGCTTATCGGCGCGATTGAGACGCACGAGCGCCATCGCATCACGCAACTCAAAAAGAACGGCAGGCGGCATAAGGGCTGTAGTGACGAGTGGCAAGTGATAAGTGATGAGTTAAAAGATTCGTTCTGCTTGTCACTCATCAGTCATCACTATTTTACAAGAGACTCATCGGCGTCGGATTTTTAGGGTCTTTGGTGTAATCATAGAAGCCGCGCCCCGTTTTGCGGCCATAGAGACCTGCGAGCACCATGCGCTTGAGAAGCGGCGGCGGCGCAAACCGTTTCTCGCGAAACTCGTTGAACATAATCTCGGCGATGTAGTAGGTCGTGTCGAGGCCGACGAAATCGCCGAGCGTGAATGGGCCCATCGGATAGCCGCACCCGAGTTTCATCGCGTTATCAATATCAACGATTGAGCCGACGCCCTCTTCCAGAGCGCGCACCGCGTCGAGCATGTACGGGACGAGCAAGCGGTTGACGATAAAGCCCGTCTTGTCGCCTGCCCTGACCGGAACTTTGCCGAGTCGCTTGCCGAACTCGACTGCCTGTTCATAGACAGCCTCGTCCGTCAGAATGGTACGCACGACTTCCACCAGCTTCATGATCGGCACGGGATTGAAAAAGTGCATACCGACAAAACGCTGCTGTCTCTCCGGCCCGGTGGCCGTCATCATCTCCGTGATCGAGATTGAGGAAGTATTGGAGGCGAAGATCGTCTCCGGCTTGCAAATCTCATCCAGTTGCCGGTAGGTATCTCGCTTCGCGTCAAGGTTTTCGATGATCGCTTCGATAATGATGTCGCAATCGGCCAGGGCATCGAAGGTGGTTGTGCCTGAAAGGCGGCCGCGAATATCCTTTTGTTGATCGGTCGTTATCGTGCCCTTCTCGGCAAATTTGGCGAGCGATTT
>JBKKAL010000158.1:0-9922 GCA_046714695.1 Pyrinomonadaceae bacterium | reverse complement strand
GCGCGACCTTGATTAGATCGCCGATGATGAACGGCGCTACTCCGGCCTGCCATGCGCCCGCCGTGCCGACAAAGCGAGCCAGCCACGCCCAGCCGCTTAACAGAATGATGATTGAGCCAATCATCATGGCAGCGGCTGCCGTCAAAAAGCGCTTGTCCCAGCCTCTCTCTGCGAGCAGTCCGACGACGAATGCTGCCGCCGGGTATGACAGCAGGTAGCCTGTAGTCGGGCTCGCGAAAAGATACGCCATGCCTCCGCCCCCTGCGCGGAAGAAGGGAAGCCCGCTTGCGCCTTCGATAAGATAAGCAATCATCGCGAGTGCGCCCAGACGCGAGCCCAGCAATGCGCCCGTCAGCAGCACGACGAAAGTCTGCCCGGTGATGGGAATGGGCGTCCACGGCAGCGGGATGACGAACTGTGCGGAGAGCGCCATCAGGAGACTGAACGCGACGACGAGCGCGAGGCTTCGCGTCCAATCAAGAGGCGCTAGCACAGCGCCCGTCAAAGTTTCCGCCTTTACGTATGAAGTGTTCACAGCTTTCTCCCAGATTACACTCTCAAGCAATCGAACCGATCAGGATAATATCAGGATAAACGGCGCGGCGAACAGAGGCCGGTTCAAACCCGTTACACTGTGCGAAATCGAACCGCTCTGCACGAGGGCAACGGGTTCCCTTTATCTCTAGCCGGGTAAATCCACCTGTCGCCCCCTGATCTCGTCGCGTTCCACCTGCGCCTTCTCCGTTCCAATCCGCATCCCGTAGAACGAGCGATAGACGAATACGACCGAGATGAGAAAGAAGATGGCGGCCAGGATGTAGGATAGCATCGGGTCGCCATCGCGGCTTCGCGTTACGCTTACGGCCAACTCGACGGCCAGCAGGCCGAAGAGCGTCGTAAACTTGATAACGGGGTTCAAGGCCACGGACGAAGTATCCTTGAACGGATCGCCCACAGTGTCGCCGACCACCACCGCGTCGTGCAAGGCGGTTCCCTTCTGCTTGAGTTCCACCTCGACAATCTTCTTCGCGTTATCCCACGAGCCGCCCGCGTTCGCCATAAAGATCGCCTGGTACAGACCGAAGATGGCAATCGAGATCAGGTAGCCGATAAAGAAGAACGGCTCGACGAAGGCGAAGGCGAGCGTTGAGAAGAAGACGGCCAGGAAAATATTGAACATCCCCTTCTGCGCATACTGCGTGCAGATCAGCACAACTTTCTTGCTGTCTTCGACCGAAGCCTTCTCGACGCCTTCGAGGCGTATGTTGGCCTTGATGAACTCGACCGCGCGATACGCGCCCGTGGTTACGGCCTGCATGCTTGCTCCCGTAAACCAATAGATGATCGCGCCGCCCGTAATCAATCCGAGGACGAACGGAGCATGAAGCAGTGACAGGCTCTGAGTATTAACGGTCAAGCCTTGCGTGAGCGCCATGATGATCGAGAAGATCATCGTCGTCGCTCCGACCACAGCCGTCCCGATCAGCACGGGCTTGGCCGTCGCCTTGAAGGTATTGCCCGCGCCGTCATTCTCCTCCAAAAGATGCTTGGCGCGCTCGAAATTGACCTGGAAGCCGAAGTCCTTCTTGATCTCGGCCTCGACGTTGGGAACTTTCTCGATGAGCGAAAGCTCATATACGGACTGCGCGTTGTCCGTCACAGGCCCATAGGAATCTACGGCAATCGTCACCGGGCCCATACCGAGGAAGCCGAAGGCGACCAGACCGAAGGCAAACACAGCGGGCGCGAGCATCAATACATCAAGCCCCTGAGTGCTGAACAGATAAGCGATAGACATCAGGATCACGATGCTGATGCCCAGCCAGTAGGCCGAGAAGTTACCGGCCACCAGCCCCGACAGGATGTTGAGCGATGGCCCACCCTCCTGCGAAGATATGACCACTTCCTTAACGTGACGAGATTCGGTCGAAGTAAAGACCTTGACCAGCTCAGGAATTACCGCGCCCGCAAGCGTTCCGCAGGAGATGATCGTCGCCAGCTTCCACCACAGGCTGTCATCGCCTCCGAGTAGGGGAATGATGAGATAGGAAACAGCGTATGTCAGCACGACCGAGACAATCGAGGTGATCCACACCAGCGAGGTCAGCGGCTTCTCGAAGTTCATCGAATCAGCGTTTGCGTAGCGGGCTTTGGCTATCGCCTCGTTAACGAAGTATGACAGCGCGCTCGCGATGATCATCATAATACGCATCACGAAAATCCAGACGAGCAGTTGCACCTGAACCGTCGGATTGCGAACAGCGAGCAGGATAAAGGTGATGAGCGCCACGCCCGTCACGCCGTAGGTCTCGAAACCATCCGCCGATGGGCCAACGGAGTCGCCCGCGTTATCGCCCGTGCAATCCGCGATCACACCGGGATTACGCGCGTCGTCCTCCTTGATCTTGAAGACGATCTTCATCAGGTCTGAACCGATGTCTGCGATCTTGGTAAAGATGCCGCCCGCAATGCGGAGCGCCGCCGCACCCAAGGATTCCCCGATGGCGAAACCGATAAAGCATGGCCCAGCGTAATCGCGCGGCACAAAGAGCAGGATGCAGAGCATGATCAGCAGCTCGACCGAGATCAACATCATGCCGATGCTCATTCCGGCCTTGAGCGGAATGGCGTAGATCGGGTAGGGCTTACCGCCGAGGCTCGCGAATGCCGTGCGCGAGTTGGCGAAAGTATTGACGCGGATGCCGAACCACGCGACGCCGTAGCTTCCGGCAATGCCGATTAGACTGAACAGAAGAATGATCGCCACCTTGAGCGGCGGAAAACCGTGCTCGAGCGCTCCCGTCGCCTCATTGATAGTCTCTGCGAGAGCACCGAAGTAGATGGCGACGATGAGGCCGATGAAGACCCACAGAATCATAATAAACTTGCCCTGCGTGACCAGATAAGTCTTACATGTCTCGTAGATAAGCTCGGAAATCTCGCGCATGGAGCGGTGAACCGGCAGGTGCTCCAACTGGATGAAGATCACAAGCCCGAACGTGAGCCCCAGCGCGCAGACCGCCAGACCAATCATCAGCAGCGTGTGGCCGTCAATACCCAGAAATTTGACGCTTGAGAGGTCGGGCAATATCAGATTGGCCTCTCCGCCGACTCGCTGTGTGGCCTGACGCGACGGCCCCGACCCGCGAGCCTCAGGCGGCACGGCACTCTGCTGGGCCATGGCCGCCGAAGAGAAGATAACCAGTGCGGCGATACTGGCCGCGACGGTCAACACACGACGACGAGGAGCGGGCACAGCGAGCGTTGATAAATTGCCAATCTTCTGCGAGCCGCCATCGCGCTTCAAGATATTTATGGTCAGGAAGCAGGCGAAGCCGAGCGATAGGATACTGATGATAAAAATCAGCGATAGTTCCACGATGAGACGATTCCTTTCTGTTCTTCAATAAATGGCGAGATAAGCTGTTCAAAGGCGACGAGCTTTAGTTGCGGGAGCGGTTCCTGGGCAGACCATCACACACAGGAAGCGCATCCCGTGTCTCTACTGCCCGTAAGCCACTCGCGCTAAAAGCGGTCATTATGGCCGATTTAGACCCGAACTGTCCACCGAAGAGCAAGGAGAAACGAAGGGATGAGGGCGGAGGGATGAATAAGAAAAGGCAATGCTTTTATTTCATCCCTCCGCCCTCATCCCTTAAATTGTTCCCGCCTCGGCGAGCCCTCCAGCGCCCGTGACCGGCTCAGGCCGCTTTCCGCCTCTCATCCAGCGTCGTATGGAATCAATCAGCACCACGACCGCCGCCGTCATCAGAATGGCCGTCAGCGCGATATTAATATAGCCTTGCGTGGCCGTCTCCGGCTTCTGCGAGAGCGGCCAGAAATTGTCCGTGATGGATTGCCAACCGGCGATCAAAGTCGTCGTCGCGACAAAAGCGAGCGGCACAATCGTCACCCAAATGTAACGCGCCTTATTCATGTTGATAATGATCGTCGTCGCGACGCACAAAGCGACCGAGGCCAAAAGCTGGTTCGCGATGCCGAACATGGGCCAGATCGTCGAGATCGAACCCGACCAGATAAAGGCAGCCCAACCCGCCACTACGACGGCGGTCGTCGCAATTGAGCCCGGCAACCAGTTCGGCTCTTCGAGTTTTTTATAGAGACGCCCGCCGAACTCTCCGACGAGAAAGCGCGCGACACGCGTTCCGGTATCAATCGTCGTCAGGATAAAGAGCGCCTCGAACATGATGGCGAAGTGATACCAGTACTTCATCAAGCCGGAGAGGCCCGGAATCCCTGCGAAAATCTTGGCGATGCCGAGCGCTAAGGTCACCGCGCCGCCCGTGCGCCCGCGCAGGTTCTTCTCGCCCGATTCGGCTTCGAGACGATCAATCTCCTGCGGCTGAAGATTGAATCCTTCCGTCGAATGCGTGTCCAACATCTGCACGTAAGCGGCCTTTTGCGCATCGGTCTTCTGCGCCGTGTTGATCGCGAAATAGTCGCCGGGAAAAAGCGACGCGGCGGCGATCAAGGCGACGACGCCGACCACGCCCTCCATCAACATCCCGCCATAACCGATCATCCGCGCATCACTCTCTTTGGCGATCATCTTCGGCGTCGTGCCCGAAGAGATCAGCGCGTGAAAGCCGCTAATAGCCCCGCACGCAATCGTGATAAAGACGAACGGATAGACCTTGCCCGGAATCACAGGGCCGCCGCCCGCGACGAACGGCGTAAAGGCAGGCATATGTAAAGTCGGGGCGACGACTATGACACCGATAATCAGGAAAGCGATGGTTCCGATCTTCAAATAAGATGAAAGATAATCGCGCGGGCACAAAAGCATCCAGACCGGCAACACAGAGGCGATGAATCCATAGGCGGCCATCAACAGAATGATCGTATTACGCGAAAAGGTGAAACTTTCTGCCCATGAAGATTCCGCGATGCGCCCGCCCAGCCACACGGCGAACAATAATCCGAGCACGCCGATGGCGCTCGCCTCCGCGATGCGACCCGGTCGTATGCGATACATGTAGAGGCCCATAAAGAGCGCGAGCGGAATCGTAAATCCGACCGTAAATGTTCCCCAGGGACTTTCCGCCAGCGCGTTGACGACAACAAGCCCCAGTCCGGCCAGCGCGATCACCACGATGAAAAGGATCGCTACGCCTGCGACGAGCCCCGACAGCGGGCTGATCTCTGTGCGCGCAATCTCGGCCAGCGATTTTCCGCGCCGCCTGACGCTCGCCGCCAGGATCATAAAATCATGCACGGCCCCACCCAGGCACACGCCGATCACCAGCCACAACAGCCCCGGCAAAAATCCGAACTGCGCCGCCAGCACAGGGCCTATCAGCGGCCCTGCGCCTGAGATCGCCGCGAAGTGATGACCGAACAGCACCCACTTGTTGGTCGGATAATAATTGTGGCCGTCATACATCGTATCGGACGGCACGGGCCGCGCGTCATCGAGCGCCAAAACTTTCGCCGCGATGAAGGCTGAATAGTATCTGTATGCGATAGCCATCACACACAGCGACCCGATAATAATCGGCAGGGCATTGACATTCATAAACTGTTCCTCCGCAGCCGCAAGATTATAGCCGATACAAATAACTGGCAAGGAAGCTCAAGCGCGGGCGAATACAAAATCGTCTCGATTGACTTCATGGGCGCTAAAAAATTTGATTGCTTTTCACGTCACAAAACAGGTACTCTGCACGCTTTATGAATGCCTCCTCATCGGGCAAGTAGCGGCGCTCTCCCAGCGACTCTTTGCACACACTTAATCCAGGCCGCCCGTGACGGTATCACGGCTAGCTTGCTATTATTTCGGACTGAGCGGTCTGCTTAGAACAGTGACGACAGGTTTAGCAAAATGCCCAACCCAATCTCCATCAGCGGGTCGGCGGCGG
This sequence comes from Pyrinomonadaceae bacterium, assembly GCA_046714695.1. Classification (GTDB taxonomy): domain Bacteria; phylum Acidobacteriota; class Blastocatellia; order Pyrinomonadales; family Pyrinomonadaceae; genus DASQYE01. Next base: position 4,043 of record JBKKAL010000158.1, on the reverse strand, counting down.
CTGAATCGCCCGGCAACGTTATATCGCTGACAGCCGTTACGCCCGGCAACTGTATATCACCTGCTAAAGCGGGGAAGAAAAGTGCAAGTACCAGAAAGAACGTGGCGCAGAATCGTCGAAAGCTTCTCATTAGCATTCTCCTGTTGAAATGTGTTTGCAGAAACTGAAGTTTAAGTCTGGATTACAAAAACCGTAGGTGCGGAGTAGCACTGTATCAAGCTAAAACAAGCTATGCAAACTAATTTGCAACTCAACTGAAAGGAAACCCTCACATGAGTTTAGTGATTCAATTACAGCGCCAGATAGATAATCCGAACTTAAGCCGCACTGAACGGGCACAGCTTCGCTGCCAACTCGCCAAGGAGCTGGAAGAGGCGGGTAATTATGAGGCTGCCCGAAGCGCGATGGGCGAATTGTGGCAACGCGTCGGCGAGCGCCCGCAGCTCAACGGTCTGGATCAGCACACGGCAGCAGCGGTATTGTTGCGTGCCGGGTCTCTGTCAGGATGGATCGGCAGCGACAGGCAGATTGAGGGCGCGCAGGAGATAGCGAAGGACTTGATCAGCGAGAGCGCCACGATCTTTGAGGCGTTGAAGGAAGTTGAAAGAGTAGCCGAGGCTCGAATTGATCTGGCAATTTGCTACTGGCGCGAAGGCGCTTTCGATGAAGCGCGCGTGACGTTGCAGGAGGTGCTAAACCTGCTCGCCGACCAAAACAACGAGCAAAGGGCAAGAGCTTTACTGAATAGCGCCATAGTCGAAATATCGTCGTCTCACTTGAACAATGCCCTTTATATCTTGACTCAAGCCGCGCCTTTGTTCGAGCAGAGCCAGAGCCACGCAGCTAAAGGTAGATTCCGCCATCAGCTTGCTCTTGTACTAAAGAAGCTTTGGGAATCAGAGCGCCGTGAAGACTACTCGGATCGCGCTCTTATCGAATACGCATCTGCGAGCTACCACTTCGAGGAAGCCGGGCTGACGCGCTACCGGGCGGCGGTCGAGAATAACCTGGGGTTTTTATTCTTCGTCAAGGGAAAGCTCAAAGAGGCGCACGAGCATCTTGATCGCGCCCGCTTACTCTTCACCAGTCTCAAAGACAGTGTGCATACCGCGCAGGCGGATGAGACGCGCGCCCGCGTGTTTCTCGCGGAGAGGCGCAATTTTGAGGCGGAGAAGATTGTCAGATCGGCTGTGCGGACGTTGGAACGGGGCGATGAGCAGTCGCTGCTGGCTGAAGCGCTGACGACGCTGGGCGTGGCGCTGGCGCGGCTAGGACGTTATGAGGAGTCGCGTTTGACGCTTGAGCGGGCGTTGGATGCGTCCGCGCGGGTGGGTGATGTCGAGGGCGCGGGAGTAGCGGCGCTCACTATTATCGAAGAGCTTGGGGAACGGCTCACGGCCGAAGAGATGGCCGGAATTTATGCGCAGGCGGATCAGTTGCTCGCCAATTCACAGCAGCAGGAAACACTCGCGCGCCTGCGCGCTTGCGTGCGGCGTATGCTTGAGGCCGAGCGTAAGAGTGGTAATGAGTTCAATGCGGCTAACTTTATTTATGCGGACGAGCGGACGGGAGAACTGTTGCGTCAGGCGCACAGGGTCGCTGGCACAGACGGCACGGTCTTGATTACGGGCGAGAGGGGAACGGGAAAAGAATTGCTCTCTCGTTTGATGCACGAGTGGAGCGGTCGAGCGGGTAAGTTTGTGGCGATCAACTGCGGGGCGCTCAGCGAGACGTTGATCGAATCGCTGTTGTTCGGTCATCGGAAGGGAAGCTTTACCGATGCTGTGCAGGATCATGCGGGCGCTGTCAGACAGGCGATGGGCGGAACGCTCTTTCTGGACGAGATCGCCGAATTGAGTTTTGCCAATCAAGGGAAGCTCTTACGTCTGGTCGAGCGGGGCGAGGTTCATGCGATTGGCGCGGACGAGCCGGAGAGGGTGGATGTGCGGATCATCGCGGCCACCAACCGCGATCTCAAAGAGCAGGTCGCGCGCAGACAGTTTCGTGATGATCTGCTTTACCGGCTTGATACTTTCCACTTGGAAATCCCGCCACTCCGCAAGCGCCCGGATGATATACCGCCACTGGCCGCGCAGTTTATTCAGGAATTCCTTGAGCGCCACAAGCGGCGCGTGAGGTTCACACCGGAGGCCGTTGAAGCGATGCGCCAGCTCCCGCTCAAGGGCAATGTGCGCGAGTTGCGCTCGCTCATCGAACGGACGGTGTTGACGGCAACCGACGGAGCAGAGATCAGCGGACAGGCGTTCGAGATTCTGGCGGCCAGACTAACGAGCAAGGCCGCTCTGGCCGATGCCTGGGCGGGCTGTTCGATTGAGGAAGAGGTGCTGCGCTACGAGGCCAGCCTGATCAAACTCGCGCTCGAAAATGCTGCGGGCAGCGTGACACGGGCCGCCCGCCTGCTCGGCATCACTCACCAACGGCTCGGTTCCATGCTCCAGGGACGGCATAAAGATTTGCTCTACGCAAAAAAACCAACTCAATCCCGGAAGCGAAGTATCATCACCAGGTTGCAACACTAAGACCCTCGCCTCGCGTGTCAAATCTTCTCTTTTGACGCCTTCTCATCGCTCGAAATGCGCAATAAACGCCACCTGAGCGTTGTGGCCCGGTTTCTGCAACGCAACGGGCGGGCGTGCGATCTCCCAGTCGCGTTTTGTTTCCTCGAAGCCATGCTTGCCGGCCATCTCGAGCGCCCCAAAGCTTATCGCGCTGTCGCTATTCTCGCTAAGGATGACAGTAAACAATGCCGCCTCTCACCATCCTTTATGCCGAAGACAATACGGTGCTGATGCTCAATGTGACGGAGATGCTCGAAGAAGAGGGCTGGCGTGTGGATGCTTGCCTGGACGGGACGACAGCGCTCGAAAAAATCGAGAGCCGACGCGATTATGATCTGCTCCTGCTGGATAACAATTTGCCGGGAGCAAGCGGGCTCGAACTCGTACATCGAGCGCGCACTCTGGCGCACAGGCAAGGCACACCGATCATCATTCTCTCGGCGACAGAGGTCGGCACAGAGGCGCGCCGCGCCGGGGCGAGCCTCTTTTTAAAGAAGACGGAAAATATCTATGCGATTGTCGAGCATATCGTGAAGTTGGCCGGACAGGGGTCTTAGCCGCTCGCTTCAATCATCAGAGTGCAAACTATGGATCAGCGAGTGCAAAAGGCCTTACGCCTGATCGAAGCGGACTTGAGCCGACGACTTGCTCCCGGCGAGATCGCCCGCGCCGTCAATCTCTCACCCGCGCACCTGCGTTACCTGTTCAAAGCCGAGGCCGGAATGTCCATGATGCAATACCAGAAGACGCTCAGACTGGAAGAGGCCAGGAGACTTTTGGAGAGCACGTTCCTGAGCGGGAAAGAGATTATGAGCAGGATCGGCATCACAGACGAAAGCCACTTCGTGCGCGATTTCAAACAAAGCTACGGCATGACTCCCGCTCAATATCGCGCGCGCCATGGCCGCGAGGGCTCTGAAAAAGAGAGCGTGTAAATTATATCCTCAAATCCGCCATGGAATCCTCAAATCGGCCAATAAATCCTCATTTTCGCCAATAGATTGTTGTTGACGCCGTGCTCAAACAGCACTACTCTACGCAACGTTCATTGCCGCCTCGCATCCTTTGGCTTCGAGGTTCATTCAACAGCACAGAGAGTTAGAGAGAAGTTGATCGAGCAGTCTCACCCTGTCGAATGCATCTCTTTGAAAAAAGCAACCTCACTGCTTTGACAGCTCCAGCCTTATCAGGAGCATGAGGGGCTTCTGATAGCGCTTTATCTTTTGACATCTCCTGAGAATAGTCATGCTTAGAGACACAGCTTTAACCGAACCATCATGCAACGTCCCGGCGGCTTCTGGTCTGCGCCGGGAGCCGTTGCGCGGTGGTTCGGGCCAGTCAAGTGTCTGTAAACGGGGAGATGTTCCTCACCGGGAGGGGCTGTTATTGTCCTCACACTAGTGCTTAAAACGCACGGGCGGGGGGCGAGAGGTCGCCTGCGGGTTTTGGGAGGCTCGCAGGCGA
>JBKKAL010000157.1:0-4556 GCA_046714695.1 Pyrinomonadaceae bacterium | reverse complement strand
ATGGTTGGTGAAGATAAAGAGCATGCGGCCGAGTATCATCGAAGATGGCTCGCCCTTAACTGCTAGCACAGTGTAGTCAAGCGCATCCCAATCGCCCGCAAATGGGTCCTGGAAGACGAGCGCCAGCAGGAGTGTCAGTACAGCGGGCACAACCCACCAACGCCATGCAGCCAGTAGTTGTTGTCCGTTTGTCCCTACAGTATTCAAGCCTGTCATTAAAGAATAGCGAAGCGGACAGATTTTCCGTCGCGTCAGATGGTATAACGAACGCCCACCAACAAAAAGTTGACCACTTCAGCGCCTGGGCGCTGAAGTGGTCAACTCGAAGCGGAAAATGGCTGTCTCAAGCCAGCCGAAGCCTGATGGCCTATTCTTTATGGGCGATGATGAGCGGAGAATGTGAGCCGATGTCTGCGGTCTCAACGCGTGCGAATCCAGCTCCATTGAGCCAGTCGGTGTACTCAGAGAGCGTGTATGTCCCGCCGACCTCCGTATTGATGAGCATATTGAGCGCAAAAAAGAGAGGAAAAGGCGGGCCTGTGCGCTCATCGTTGGGAATCATATCAATGATACTGATGCGTCCGCCGGGAGCGAGCGAGCGGTGTAGGCGTTTAAAGAGATCACGTGAAGAGGCTTCCCCCTCGGAGTGAACAATGTTGCCGAGGATGGCCATGTCAAACCTGTTCTCGCCGAAGTCAACCTGCTTGAGATCACCGGGCAAAAAGTCGTAGCGGTCTGCAACGCCGTGACGTTTCAAGTACTCTTTCGTCACGTTGAAGATGCCGGGAAAATCCTGCGCAGTGATGCGTGCTTCGGCGTCTGCTTCCGCAATCGCGATGCTCCAGATGCCTGAGCCGCAGGCGACATCAACCACACGCATGCTCTTATGAGTCGTTCCAGCGCCGAGGACCTCTGCCGCGCGCCTCGCGGGCTCGCCGTTCATAACGTGAAGACTGCGAACGAGGACGGCGAAGAACTGCTCTGCCACCTCCTGATCTTCGATGCGCCTTGGAGGTTTCCCGGTGCGGACGACGTTTGCGAGTTGCCCCCACGCTTCCCAGATCATGTCCGTTTCCATCATCGCGCCCATGTAATTCTCGCCATTGCGCACCAGATATTCAGCCGCCATCGGCGTCAACTCGTAGCCGTCGCCCTCTTTGGCCAGCAGTTGCAGCGGAACAAGAGCATCGAGCAGCATACGCATGCCGCGCTCTGATGCTTCGGCTGCCTGCGCTATCTCCGCGACGGATTTTTTTCCGGCCGCGATATGCGAAAAAACAGCGAGCTGCAAACCTACAGACAGGACACGCGACGGCGCAAACGAAAAACTCATTTGCAGTAAAGCTTCCGGCGAAAGCTTGTTACCCTCTTGACGGATCGCTTCGCTCATACTCGTTCAACTCCGGAATTAAAGTTTGCCTCTCAAACCATTTTTCAGGAAAACCCGAATCGGTTGGGCGGGAATAAAGATCAGCCGTACTGCGGCTCGCCATCAAAAATGATCTGCCAGCCATTACGGCGGCTCGTCGCCAGACTGCGTGTGAACCAGTTCGCGGCCGTCGCCGGATCATCATAGGTCTGTGCCGCCGGTTGATTCTCGCGCGGGTCGACGCGAATGATAAGACCGCCCTGAGGCGAGGTTTTCAAGCCCAGTAGAGCGATCATGTCCTCCTTCGCCATGATGACCGTACGCACATCCACCAGCACAACCTCATCATCGTCGTCCTCTTCATCGGATGTCGCCTCAAATTCGTTCGTCTCAAGCTCATCGCTGATGATATCGTCGAAAAAATCATTGTTATCGTTCATATATATAAAATATCTCCATAAAGCTCTGTTAACAAAGAAGGGAAGCCATAAAGGTTACAACAGGGTGATCGCAAAAGAGTGACACCCTATCACAAATCTCAGCTTCGTGTTAACTGCCGGTACTTGATGCGGTGCGGCTGATCTGCGGCCGATCCCATGCGCGCACGGCGATCCGCCTCATAGTCTGAATAATTACCTTCGAACCAGACGACGCGGCTCTCACCTTCAAAGGCGAGGATGTGCGTGGCGATGCGGTCGAGAAACCAGCGGTCGTGGCTGATAACCACGGCGCAGCCTGCGAAGTTCTCCAGCGCCTCTTCGAGCGCGCGCATCGTGTTGACATCCAGATCGTTGGTCGGCTCGTCTAACAACAGGACGTTTGCTCCCTCCTTTAAGACTTTCGCCAAATGAACGCGGTTGCGCTCGCCGCCTGAGAGCGTCCCGACCTTCTTCTGCTGGTCTGAGCCTCCGAAGTTGAAGCGTGAAACATAGGCGCGCGAATTGACCTGCCGTGTGCCCAGGGCAACCAGGTCGAGGCCGTCGGAAATCTCTTCCCAGACCGACTTGTCAGATTTGAGAGTGTCTCGGCTCTGATCCACATAGGCCACCTTGACGGTTTCGCCCGTGCGAATCGTTCCGGCATCGGGCTGCTCCTGTGCGGTGATCATTCTAAAAAGAGTAGTCTTTCCCGCACCGTTCGGGCCAATGACGCCGACGATCCCGCCGGGCGGCAATGAGAACGACATCGAATCAATCAGGAGACGCTCGCCGTAAGCTTTCGTCACCGAATCTGCTTCAATGACGACGTTACCCAGACGCGGGCCGGGCGGTATGTAAATCTCTAAATCCCCAGCGCGTTTTTCGCTCTCCTGGCTCAACAACGCTTCATAAGAGTTGATGCGCGCCTTGCTTTTCGCCTGACGCCCTTTGGGCGACATCCTGATCCATTCCAGTTCGCGTTGAAGAGTTTTCTGCCGCTCGGTCTCGCTCTTCTCCTCCTGTTGGAGGCGCATCTGTTTCTGCTCAAGCCACGATGAGTAGTTGCCCTGCCACGGAATCCCCTGCCCGCGATCAAGCTCCAGAATCCAGCCCGCCACGTTGTCCAGAAAGTAGCGGTCATGTGTGACGGCGATGATCGTCCCGGCATATTGCTTTAAATGATGCTCAAGCCATGCCACGGATTCAGCGTCGAGGTGATTGGTCGGCTCGTCCAGTAGCAGTATGTCCGGCTTTTGCAGGAGCAGACGGCATAGTGCGACGCGACGGCGCTCGCCGCCCGATAAAACCTTGATGAGAGTTTCGCCCGGCGGGCAGCGCAGAGCGTCCATCGCCATCTCAAGCCTTGAGTCGAGATCCCAGGCATCCGAGGCATCCAGCTTTTCCTGTACCGCACCCTGTCGTTCGAGCAGCGCGGCCATCTCGTCATCGGACATGGGGTCGGAAAACTTCTCATTGATCTGATCGAACTCTTTCAAGAGGTCAACGATTTCCTGCACGCCCTGTTCGACGATCTCGCGCACGGTCTTCGTCTCGTCGAGCTGCGGTTCCTGCTCCAGAAAACCGATGGTATGGCCGGGAGAGAGAACCGTCTGTCCCGTGAATTCCTTATCGAGGCCTGCGAGGATGCGAAGCAGTGAGCTTTTGCCGGAACCGTTGAGGCCGATAACCCCGATCTTTGCCCCGTAGAAGTAGGAGAGATAAATGTCTTTGAGGACAGCCTTTTTGTCGTAATTCTTGCCGACGCCGACCATCGAGTAGATAACTTTATTGGGAACAGTACTCATACGTAATTAACTTAAGCCCTTTCAGAAATCGTTGCCGAAAATAATTGATTGAAAGAAACAGAACAGCCTAACAGACTTCTCCCTACGTTGAGAAGGCCGCAGAGGGCGTTCCTTCACTGGCAGCTTTTTGAGGTCTTGCTTTAAGTTGGACTGACAGAGCCTGACAGAGGGGCTCTCGCATTGGGTTGAACCGAAGCGTGACTAACGAAGCTTCCGGCCACCTGCTTTGGAAGATTTCGTGCCCGCTTTCTTGCCGCCTTTACCGGGCGAGCTTTTTTCGAGCCCTTGCTACCTGCGCTGCGTTTCTTTGCTGTGCTGCTTGCTGCTCCGCCGCTTTTGCGTGAGGATGCTTTGCCCACGCGGCGGCCTCGACGGCCTTCGCCCTGAATCAGATCACCCGACGCCAGGTAGTCATAACTGCGCCGTACTACATTGCGCGCGACGCCAAGCGAATCGGCCAGCGTGCGCTCGCTCGGCAGCATCTCGCCCACCGCCAGCGCTCCCGTATTGATCAACCCGGTAAGCTGATCCGTAATCTGTCTGGTTAGAGATCCCGGCCCCTTTCTATTGACGCGGACTTTTAGTTTAGCCATGGAAGTTTTCCTCCTTCAGTGGCGGGTATTCTATGCGCCTCTACAAGGAGCGTCAATGAATATATTGGCACAAATTGGGAAACTGATCGGGCTTGTTAAATGCATGATTATCACCCGTAAAGTTTATCAGGTTGCGCTTCTGTTTGAATGTGAGTAAAGGGCTACGCTGCGAAGCAGCAATGTGTTAGGAGAACAGGACGGCGCGGGCTTACCATGCCCTGTTGAACGGTGTAACGACGGCCTTTTTACGAAGAACTTTGAGAATGCCCCACTGCTTGCGGTGGGGATGAATCAGTCTTCGCGCTTGGGTTTCCAAAGGGGCGCAGCATCCCTTTGGTCAAGGGTGGGGTGAATGCCCCACCTGCGAAGG
>JBKKAL010000156.1:0-7180 GCA_046714695.1 Pyrinomonadaceae bacterium | reverse complement strand
TGCGCCTTCACGGCCTTTGCCACGTGCCCGCTGCCGCCGAGCCAGAACCGTCTAGCCTTACGCGTCGAAGCAGGCGAAAAGAAGTATGCAAAGTCTGTGCATTGAGACGCTGCGTGCCCGGTCAATCAGGGAGGAAAAGAGCGTATGACAAAGACGGATGTAACTGATAATAATACTGCGCAGGCTGATTCGACCGAAGGCGATGCCGGAGACGTAGTGGAGACCGCCGGAGAGACCACCGCCGCCGCGATGATAAGCGGGCCTGCCGATACAAGGCCGGTGGGCGCTGATACGCTGGCGAAAGTTGACGACACACAAAGACGGGCCGAGGGTGAGAAGGATTGAGTCCGGATAGACTGGTTACCGATAGGTGTCAAAGCCTATATAAATCCAGCCTCAAACAAAGTAGCGAGAACGGGCGGTTATCATGCCACTTTTTTTCTCTGATAACGCTCCTCTATGAGAATGGCACAAGGGAGATCAAGCCATCATACTCGTCATAGACAATTATGACTCGTTCACCTACAACCTCGTGCAGTATCTGGGCGAGCTTGGCGAGGAGGTGGACGTGCGCCGCAATGACAAGGTGACGATTGAGGAGGTCGAGGCCGATTGCTGTCCCGATAAGATTTTGATTTCGCCGGGGCCGGGCACGCCAGAGGATGCGGGGGTCTCGATGGCGATGATAGATCATTTCGCGGGGCGCATCCCGATCCTCGGCGTCTGCCTTGGACATCAGGCCATAGGCCAGGTCTTTGGAGGCCGCGTCGTTCGCGCGCCCTCGCTCGTGCATGGCAAAGCCACAGAGATTTGTCACGACGGCAAGACGATTTTTGAGGGACTGGAATATCGCTTTCAGGCCGGGCGTTATCACTCGCTTGTGGTCGAGCGCGAATCGCTTCCCGATTGCCTGGAGGTTTCCGCGACCACGCCCGACGGCGTCATCATGGGCCTGCGCCACCGCGACTTGAAGGTCGAAGGCGTGCAGTTTCACCCCGAATCTATCCTGACGACCGAGGGGAAAAAACTGCTCGCCAACTTTTTAAGGCAATGAAGAGTGATGAGTAACAGGTTAAATGCTTGTTCGAGGGCTCGTCGCCTGTCACTTGTCAATATTTTTTATGGATGATAAAGCCCAATCGCACATGACCAGACCTCTGTGGATGTTGCCTGCGACGCAAGCGCACCGGGATGAGCCGCAGTCGGCGGGGGGCTTGCGCTCCCTCCTGATGCGTTTGATGCGGGGCGAGAATTTACGTCGCACCGAAGCTACAGAGTTGCTCGATGCATTGCTCGACGGCACGGCGACGGATGCGCAGATTGCCGCCGCTCTGGTCGCGCTGGCCGTCAAGGGCGAGACCGTTGAAGAGTTGACGGGGATGGCTGAGGCCATGCGCGCGCGCGCCCGCCGCATCAATAGTCGTCACACGCGTTTTATAGATACAGCCGGAACGGGATCGAGTCACGCGAAGACGTTTAATGTTTCGACCGCCGCCGCTTTCGTCATCGCGGGCGCGGGGCTCGCGGTCGCCAAGCACGGCAGCCGCGCCGCCACCAGCCGCTCCGGCAGCGCGGATGTTTTGACCGCGCTCGGCGTCAATGTCACTGCCGAGCCTGAAAGAAGCGAACGATGTCTGGATGAGATCGGCATCTGTTTTATGTTTGCGCCGCTCTATCACGGGGCGACGGCGCGCGTCGCCGGTGTGAGGCGCGAGCTTGGAGTCCACACGACATTTAATCTGTTGGGCCCATTAACAAACCCTGCCGGAGCGCCGCGACAGATCATAGGCGTCTGGCACGCGGCATTGGTCGAGCCCATTGCTCAAGCGCTGGCCGCGCTCGGAACAGAGCATGCGTGGGTCGTCCACGGCTCGGACGGCTTGGATGAAGTGACACTTGCGGGGGAAACCTTAGTCGCAGAGGCGCGCGCCGGAAGTGAGATCAAAAGCTTTCGCATAAGTCCGGGTGATTTCGGATTGGAACGCGTAACGCTAGATCATTTGCGCGGCGGCGATGCGCAGTCAAACGCGCAGACTATTCGAGCGGTCTTGACCGGAGAGCGACGCGATAGCGCGCGTGATCTGGTAGTCGCCAACGCCGCCGCCGCGCTCTTCGTCGGCGGCGAAGCGGTTGATCTGAACAATGCTGCGCGGCTGGCCGAGAAGAGCATTGATGGCGGCGCAGCCCTGACCAAACTGGAACAGCTTATCGAAGCGACGAACAGCTAAAGAAAGATTGAAAAGAGAAAACACAGATTTGTGAGAAGAGGATTGAGAATCCGCACGGCCCGTCTCGTTCGCTCTTTAATAATTTGCCCGCACTTTTGAAATAATGGATTTTCTGGCGGAAATAATCGGCCTCAAGCGAGAGCGATTGCGTTCGAGTATGAAAGATGCTCGAACGGCTGATGAATTGCGTGCGCGGGCTCTAACCCGGCGCGAGAGCGCGAAGCCGCACGCGCTCAGCGCGGCGATTAAGAACAACACGCGCTTCAATGTCATTGCCGAGATAAAGCGCGCTTCGCCGTCGAAGGGCACGATTCGCGCTGAGATCGAACCGGCATTGATAGCGCAACAATACGAAGCGGGCGGCGCGGCGGCCATCTCCGTGCTGACCGAAGAGGATCGCTTCCGTGGCTCGCTCGATGACCTGCGGGAGGTGCGCCGCGCGGTGCGGCTTCCCGTGCTGCGTAAAGATTTTATCTTCGACGAGTTTCAGCTTTATGAGTCGGCGGAAGCCGGGGCAGATGCGCTGCTGCTGATCGTCGCGGCGCTGGATGACGAGCGATTAGCGCGCCTCATACACATCACCGAAGAGGTTTTACGCATGGATGCGCTGGTCGAGGTGCATACACGTGATGAGTTGCAGAGGGCACTTTCATGCGGGGCGGCTTTGATCGGAGTCAACAACAGAGACCTGCGTACCTTCGAGGTCTCGCTCAATACTTCGGTTGAGTTGGCCCAGAGTGCTGCGCCCAACATCTCGCTCATCAGCGAAAGCGGCCTGCGTACCGGCGACGACCTCAGCCGTTTGCGCTCTCTCGGCTATAAAGGTTTTCTGATCGGCGAGACACTGATGCGCGCCGCCGAGCCCGATATGGCCCTGCGTGAGCTGATCGAAGAAGCGCAAAGGAAAAACAGGGATGAGGAATGAAATAAAAGCAGCATCTTTTCTTGTTTATCCCTCATCTCTATCCTTCATATGGTACGAATCAAGGTTTGCGGTATCACGAATCTGGAAGACGCGCTGACGGCAGTTGATGCGGGTGCGGATGCGCTCGGCTTCAATTTTTACCGTGGCAGCGCGCGCTTTATCGAGCCGCGTGACGCGCGCCGTATTATCGAGCGTCTTCCTGAGGCGGTTATGAGCGTCGGTATTTTCGTCAACGAGGAGAGTCCTGAGACGTTGACTCGTATGGCGAATGAGGCGTGTGTCCGAGCGGTGCAATTGCACGGCGACGAGTCGGCAGAGTATTGCCTCGCACTCGCTCAGCCAGAGCGTTTTCGCATCAAGGCCCTGCGCGTCCATAAAGACTTCAAACCGGAGACGGCAAGCGCGTATGAGACGGAAGCGATATTACTCGATGCCTTCGACCCGCAGGCGCGCGGCGGCACAGGACACACTATTGATTGGGAGCGGGCGCGCAAAACTCGCGAGCTTGTGCCGAAGCTTTTCCTCGCGGGCGGGCTGTCGCCGGAAAATATAGAGGAAGCGATTACCATTGTTCGGCCTTATGGTGTGGATGCGTGCAGCGGGCTGGAAAGCGCGCCGGGGCGTAAGGACGCCGCCCGCGTCCGAGACTTTATCGAGCGTGCCCGCCGCGCATGTTAAACCTTGACGCGCTTCCCCCCTGATCGGTTATGCTGGCTCGGTGAATCGCAAACGAGCGCCGACGCGATTATTCAAGCTTTCTTGCTTCCTTTTCCTCTCAAACTATTTAATCCAAATCGAAAGTCATCTTTCTCGGGTCAAACTTTATGAGCGCAATAGCGCGAGCAGCTAATAGTAGTAGTGGTGATCGCACGCCCTCGCGCGATCAGGGTCGAGTTTTGCTGGTCACGGATGATCCGTTGATGACCGCCTACAGTGAAGCACTGGAGCGTGCGGGTTTTGCCGTGGTCGGCGTCGCGGGCGGGGCCGCCGCGCTTGTTTCTCTTCAGCGCACGCGCCCGCACGTCGTCGTCGCTGACGCAAACCTTAAGGGCATCAAAGCTGAAGAACTGGCACGCATGCTCTGCCAGTCTGAAGAAGGCTTGCCGCTTATCCTGATCGGCGCAGCCGATGCGTCAGGCGCGCGTCGTAGCTCTGCACTGGGCGCAGGCGCATTCGATTACATCGCAGTTCCAGCAGAACAATCCCTGCTGATGGCACGCACTGCTCAACTGGTCGCGCTCAAACAGACAATGGATCGCCTTCGCGCCGAAGCAGACCGCGATTACCTGACGGGGCTGGCGAATCGTCGCCGTTTTCGCGCCGCGCTCGGACAGGAAGTGGAAAGATGGAGGCGTTATCATGTGCCGTGCGCGCTTTTGATAGTTGACATAGACTTTTTAAAGAAGATCAACGACGCGCACGGTCATTCGGCGGGCGATGTGGTTATCCGTCACGTCGCGAGCGCGCTGGTAGAGCTTTCGCGCGACAACGATACGGCAGCGCGTTTGGGCGGCGAAGAGTTTGCGTTGCTCCTGGCTGGCGCGGATGATACGAGGGCCCTGGCCGCTGCCGAGCGCGTGCGTGAAGTTATCTCTCAAGAGCCGCTCGAAGGCATCGGAATTGTCACGGTCAGCATTGGCGTGGCCTCATGCCCGGCGCACGCGCGCACCGAGAGGACTCTTTACGCGGCGAGCGATGCCGCGCTCTATCGCGCCAAAAACGAGGGGCGTGACCGCACTGCCCTCGCTCCTGTCATCAGCCGTACCTGAGCGGAATATTCTTTATACGGCGCTGTTCCCGACGACAAATTATCCGGCACTGATAGCAATTCGAGGCGTAGGCACACGTCCCATGTCTATGACCATGACGTGGATTACGGTCATAAACTTTAGAGGAGGCTACAGGGAATGTTCGGATTAAAGATCATACGCCGGTTAACGCTCGCCTGCTGTTTGATTCTCCTGACCGCTATGGCGGCGGCCGCCACAGCCGCCACTCAAAGTCGCGGGATTGAGCCCGGAAACCGCATAGGCAAGATCTGGCTCGGCATGACTCGGAAGGCGGTTCACGCAAAGCTCGGTCAGCCTGACGGAATCTACCTTTTTGCAAGCGGAGTGACAGGCGACTACTGGTCATCTAGCAGGGCTGGGGACTCTTTGCACATCAGTTACAGTGCGGGTAAAGTGTTTCAGATAGAAGCGACTTCAAACAGCTTTTCGACGCCCGAAGGTTTGACGACTCAAAGCAGCCTGGCCGAAGTCCGTAAGGCTTACGGAAATCTGCGCCAAACGAGTTACTTCAGAGACAACACCAACGGGACGGTTGTGAATTATTACGAGGTGACGAGGCGAGGGATTACTTTTACCTTCGTCAATTTAGATTCGACGACCACGCCGGACAATTTCAAGTTGTATGCGATCATCGTCCACGCGCCGGGTCGTCGAGCCTTGACGGCGGACGAGGGCGACCCCGATAGTCATAAACTTTAGCTCGCACGGATTGAGACGGGGATGGCGTTTTGTATTGATGTGCGGCGCAAAGCATGGGGGAATAAATTTGAGCGGGAGCGCAAAAACAGAACCGGACGCGCAGGGGCACTGGGGAGCGTATGGCGGGCGCTTCGTTCCTGAGACACTGATGTCTCCGCTTGAGGAGTTGAGGGAGGCTTACGAGGCCGCGCGCGTGGACGAAAGTTTTCAGGCGGAGTTGGCTGCTCTCCTCAATGATTATTCCGGCCGACCGACGCCGCTCTTTCGTGCCGCGCGATTGAGCGAAAGGGCGGGCGGGGCTTCCATCTATCTCAAACGTGAAGACCTCTCGCACACGGGCTCGCACAAGATCAACAACGCGCTCGGCCAAGTCTTGCTCGCGCGGCGCATGAACAAGCGTCGCATCATCGCCGAGACGGGCGCAGGCCAGCACGGGGTTGCGACCGCGACCGTGTGCGCCCTCTTCGGTCTGGATTGCGTGGTCTATATGGGTGCGGAGGATATTCGTCGCCAGCGATTGAATGTCTTTCGGATGCAACTGCTCGGCGCGGAAGTACGTCAGGTGGATGCGGGGGCGCGTACCCTGAAAGATGCGATCAACGAGGCGCTGCGCGATTGGGTGACGAACGTCGCAGACACTTATTATCTGCTCGGCAGCGCACTGGGCCCACATCCTTACCCTTTGATGGTGCGCGATTTTCAGAGCATCATCGGTCGTGAGGCGCGCTCGCAGGTTCTGGAGCGAGAGGGACGCCTGCCCGATACTCTCATTGCATGTGTCGGCGGCGGCTCGAACTCCATCGGGCTGTTTTATCCTTTCCTGGCGGATGAGCATGTGCGCATGATCGGCGTCGAGGCCGGTGGAAGCGGCGCGGAGCTGGGACAGCACGCGGCGCGCTTTCTTAAGAGCGGAGGGGGACGCCCCGGCGTCCTTCAGGGTACGATGAGCTATGTCCTGCAGGACGAGGGCGGGCAGATTGCCGGAACGCATTCGGTCTCGGCGGGGCTCGATTATCCTTCGATTGGCCCGGAGCATGCTTACCTGCACGACATAGGCCGCGTCGAATACGTCTCGGCGACGGATACGGAGGCGCTTTCGGCATTTCATACTCTTTCAGAGCTTGAGGGCATAATCCCTGCGCTCGAATCCGCGCATGCAATCGCGCATGGGCTCAAGGTTGCGCGCGAGATGACGCACGAGCAAATTATCATCGTCAATCTTTCAGGGCGCGGCGATAAGGATGTCAACACGGTCGCAGATCTTCTCGCAGGGGAGACGCCATGAGCCGCATCGCGGAGGCTTTCTCGCGTTTGCGACGCGAAAGCCTTCGAGGCTTTATCCCATTTATCACGGCGGGCGATCCTGTTCTTGAGACCACAAAGAGACTGCTTATCGAGCTTGCTCGGGCGGGCGCGACGTTGATCGAGCTTGGCGTTCCGTTCAGCGACCCCATGGCCGATGGCCCTGTCATTCAACGCGCCTCGGAGCGCGCATTGCGGCACGGCTTCGGTATTAGCGAGATTTTGCAGACCGTGGC
>JBKKAL010000155.1:0-2993 GCA_046714695.1 Pyrinomonadaceae bacterium | reverse complement strand
GTTGGGAAGTGCGAGATCAACCTTTAGCAATTTATGGCAAAGGCGATGTGGGATTTGAGATGACATTAATGCTGACTGGATGGAGCCGCGATTTAGTGCTGTGTTCAGATGGTTCTGCCGAGTTGAGTCATGAGCAACGACAGCGGTTGTTAAATTGGGGAGTTCAGATCCGCGAAGAAAAGATTGCCCGACTAGAACATAAAGACGGCAACCTCACCGGGATTGTCTTTACCAACAATGAAGTGCTGCCCCGTCGCGGGATAATTATATACCCGCCATCGTATCAGCACAGCCATCTAGCCGCAAAGTTAGGCTGTAAATTAAGCAACGATGACATCGTAGAAGTGGATGAAAGCAAGCAAACCTCCATTCCTGGACTCTATGCGGTGGGTGATGCGTCTAGCCCTTATTCACACATAGCCGCTTCGGTTACGAGTGGAACGTTTGCTGCCACTTTCATCAATCGCGCTTTGATTGAAGAGAATTTGGTTAAGCCCAATACCGTTGGAAGTAAAGAAGTAAAGCTAATGGTTGCTCAGCAACACTGAGGTTGAACCCCTTGCATCGTAGCTTGGAGACCATTTGATATGTCAGAACTATTCTGTTGGACGTTTCTGGAGTCTTAACAACAAATCTAAAACATTATCAACTCGGCAAATTACCACAGTTGTTTCAATATGGAGGATAACTTCAATGTCTCAAAACAATGATCTCACAGTAGCCAATCCCAACTAGCCGGAAGACCTGTTTCAGCCCTTTCTCGACGCAGTAGACACCACCTTCAAGGCATCCTGACAGATCGCGAGTTTCTTTTTTCAAACACCCTCTTATACAGATAGATCGGGAGAATCTAATGCAATCAACACAGAAAACGATCGAGGAAATTTTTGATGCTACTTTGGCATTTATCGGTACTAACGCTGAAGCTTGGTCAGATTTACTGGCTGAGGATGCGATTATGGAATCTCCGTATGCCGCTGTCGGTATGCCACAACGATTAGAAGGCAAACCTGCCGTCTACAACCATGTCAAAGAGGGAATGACTCAAATGTCAAATTTGACATTCACCAATGTTCGCAAATATCCAACGCCTGACCCAAATGTAATGTGGGCTGAGTATCATGGGGAAGCGATCGTTCCCGCCACAGGTCGTCGGTATCAGCAAGATTATGTGACGCGACTGGAAATTAGGAATGGCAAGATCGTCAACTTTGGCAACTATTTCAACCCCAATGCGACGATGTACGCCTTTGGTATGAGCGATACTCCAGATTAAAAGCTTGATCGCGGCAACGCTGCTGGAAGAACGCTCTAGCTCAGTCATGAGTGTCATTTGGTTGCGCAGCAACATTGAGGTTGAACCCCTTGCTGCATCGTGTCACAGAGTTGATCAGAATTTTACTGCAAGGTCAAGTTATTCCCCAACAACTCTAATAATTTGCACACTACGTTAGTTATTCAATCTACAACCTGAAGAGGAAAAACAATGACAACTACGTTTGTTCAGAATCATGCTTTTTTCAAAGATCTCACAGCATTTCTCACTTGTCAGCTTCTGCTCCCTGAAAACGCTGCCTATGAACGGGTGCGCCCACTCTGGAATGGGAAGGTGAAGACCCAACCTGCCGCGATCGTTCGTTGTTTGACTGTGCAAGATGTCATTCATACGGTTCGCTGGACACGCGCACATGGGCTGCCCCTCTCTGTGCGAGGGGGAGGACACGATTTTGCCGGACGCGCGTTGTCTGAGAATGGTGTCACGATCGATTTGTCCCAGATGAGAGCCGTCACCATCGATCCGGACGCGCGCACCGCCCGTGTTCAAGGTGGAGCAACGGCTGGCGACCTGATTGAGGCAGCAGAGAGATATGGGTTGGCGACAGCTACAGCAACCATCTCCAGCGTTGGGATGTCTGGATTTACCTTGGGAGGGGGATATGGTCATCTGACAGGTGCTTATGGACTGGGTGCCGATAACCTGCTGTCAGCACAAGTGGTGACTGCCGACGGGCAGCTTGTAACCGCAAACGCTGAGGAACATCCAGACCTGCTTTGGGGACTGCGTGGCGGTGGTGGCAACTTTGGAGTCGTCGTTTCCCTGGAGTATCGTCTGCATCCGCTCACGACGGTGTTGTCTGGGTTGCTGCTGTATCCTCTAGAGCAAGCCAGAGCAGTGTTACACCGTTTTAACGAGTTCATCGCCACAGCACCCGATGAATTGACGATTCCGTCTGGGTTCCTTCAGATGCCCGATGGACAGACGGTTCTTTTTCTCTCACCCACCTATTGTGGTTCGCTCGAAGCAGGCTCGCTTGCGATTGCCCCACTGCGGACTTTTGGCAAGCTGCTGGTCGATCGGGTGCAGCCCGTCACGTATAACGCACTGATTCATGGGCAGGATGCGCTTGCACCGGAAGGTCGCCACTACTACATCCAAACTCAGTCGCTCAATGGTCTCCAGACTGAGACGATCGAGGTGCTGATCGAACAGGGACTGCCATTATCTTCTCCCTTTTCGCTCATCGAACTCCATAACTTTCATGGAGCCGCGAGTCGTGTGGGTGTTTCCGAGACTGCTTTTGCGCTGCGTCAGGATCATCTGACGGTTCAGATGATCGCAGCCTGGGAACCACAGTCTCCCGACGAAGAGCAGCGGCATATCCAATGGGCACAGAACATCTCGCAGGTGCTTGCACCCTATGCCTTCAAATGGGGATACATCAATGCCCTGGATGAGGAAGAGCAGGATCGCGTTCCACTCGCCTTCGGACCGAACTACGAGCGCTTGCTCGACCTCAAGCGGACATACGATCCGGATGATGTATTTAGTTCGACGATCGGACATCTCGTAGCATAGCGATCGTTCGATCTTCTAATAGCTGGTAAAAGTATAGTCATTTATAGACATGGGAGGCTTCAAGCCCCTCCCCTTTCACTTTTACTTTGAGCGGATTAACCCTTCTAAAGCTGAACTACGCAGCTCTCTATCCCAT
>JBKKAL010000154.1:0-7432 GCA_046714695.1 Pyrinomonadaceae bacterium | reverse complement strand
TCCTTATAGCCCGATAGCATTGCTCGAAGTCGTATGCCCCGTCGGCGCAGACATACTTTATCTCTGCTTCTGTCTGCTCCAGCAAACCGGCCACTGCGTTGCGATCCAAGACATCTTTTGCAGGGGTGAGGACGTTAGCGGCTTCGCCTTTTCATTGACAACTACGTTTCACAGAACATACCTTACCACCGCTATTCTCCATTCTAAACTCTTGACTATAGGTGACGAAGCAATGAGAAAGAAACTTCTCTGGTTTCCGACCACGATACTGTTGGTCATTCTTGCCTTTGGTGTGCTCGCAGCCTTCCTTCCGGTTTCAGCCGCCCTACGCACAGAAGCCTCTCTGACAATTGCGAATCCAGCGCGAAAATGTATTATCACGCCGCGTAATCAGAATAGCCATGTGAATGTTCGCTCCCGTCCGAATCTGAGTGCCCGCATTGTCGGCAAGTTACACGACGGTGTCTATGTCAATGTGACTAAGCATTCCGGCGGGTGGGTATACATTAATCGTAGCGACCAGGGCCGCATTAAGGGCTGGATTGCTCAAATATATATAAGTTGCTAATTGAGCAGAGAGTGCGCGGATGAGATAGTGACGAAGCACGGCGGTAAGCCAAGCCCGGCGAAGGCCGTGCGCTTGAAAGTAAACCCACATATCAGCATCGAGTAGTACCGACCATAGGCGGTCTAACAACTCATTCAACGCGAGCGGAATCAGCATGGATGTCATTCGCAAGGTTGGAGGCTTCTCTCAATGCTTCCCGCCGCGTTAATTCGGGCGTTATGCCGCTAAGGTGTGAGTTAATTCTAAAGAGGAGGGAGTTGGAAATGGTTTTATTGAAGATATCAGTTGTGCTCCTGACTGTAGCTAGTTATCTGTGCGGAGGGCAAATCAGTTCTGCTCAGGAGCGAGAACCGTGGCGGAAAGATTGGCAGAAGTTCGGCGAAGCGATAGCGCCTTATGCTAGAGCAGGCGCTCTTGAACTGCATGGTAACTTTCGAGAATTTAACCGTATCTTTAGTAAGGAAGTCGAGTGGCGCGGAACTCTCAGAGCGTTTCGGTCTGATGGTGTCGGAAAGTACCTTGACCTCGAAATGCAACCTATCCAAATTTCTTTACGAGATGGAAGCGTTATCGAAGTCAAAGAGTTGTCAATTTGGTGTAATAATGAGAAGAGCGGGTGCGGGGGGTGGTCTGCTAAATTAATTGGCAAGGAAGTCATATTCCGCACAAGACTTATTAACCGTAAAAGAGGTAATCAACCTGTTGTCATGATAGAGAACATGGGCGAAGAGTCTCAGAGAATCGAAATCAAGGCCTATGGTGCGGAACTTGTTAAAGTGGACTCGAAGTAAGAGCGGCATAACAACTCATTCAACCGGAGCGCGAATAGCATTGCTTTCATCCGATAACTTGAAGGCTTGTTTCATTAAATGCGCGCTCGGTTAATTCGGGCGTTAGGCGCGCGGCACATTGAAGGAGAAGTATGCACAGAAAATCAATCTCAATCATCACCCTGTTTGTTTCTGGGCTCTTACTTGTTGGCTGGGCAAGTGCGAATCAAAAACGTCCTAAGCTATGGGCTTCATTAAGTGTCAGTCGTCCTTTATTTCACGCAGGCTGGACGAAAGAACTCTTAATTCATTTCACATTGGTGAATGATGGGAGCAAAACTATTGATCCGAAAATTGAATCTTCAAAGATAATCATAAATGGTGTGGACTTGGAAAACTCCGGCTTTATCTTGAGTAATGGCCCAAGAGATGGGAGATGGCGTGCCTTGCCGCCTGGAGACTCGCTAGAATTTACTTATACTTTAGGAGATTATTTCAAGAAGCCGGGAGTCTACCGGGTGTCATGGAAGGGCGAAAATTTCGAGACTTCGACAATTGTGTTTAGAGTAATGCCCTATAAAACTAATCCCTAATCAATCTTGGCTATGAGAGCACGCCTAACAACTCATTCAACCGGAGCGGAATTAGCTTGGCTTTCATTCTGTTTTGCTAACGTTTACCTGTTGATTGGCTACATTCACCTGTCCGCCATTGTTGACGATCACCAGCGCAAAGCCCGGTGAGTACGAGGTCAAGGTGCTGCGCAACACGAGGCTGTCGCGCTCGATAAAGTTCACCGTCGGGCCCGACGGCAAGATCGTGAACAACGGCGCCGGCGCCAACATTGGGATGCCGCATATCAACTTCGTGCCGGTCGCCATCCTTGACGACCAGGACGGGCCGTTGGACAAGAGCGCCTGGAAGACCGAAGCCCTCTACGGCAACCCGCTCGCCGGCTTCACCTGGCCGCCGCAGTAAGACAGAGGGCGCCGCCTTAATCCCAACTATCAAGACGGCGCCCCCTTCACATCAGCGTCTATCAAGTTTCCACCTAGCGGCAGCACGCGCAACCGGCACGCTGTGACCACGGCCGTGGGAGACGGCCGGGCGATGAACTGCGTCTTTGCCGAGGCGCTTTCTAACAACGGCATTCACCCGACGCCCCATCACGAAGTCTCTCATGAATCTTGCGTAGGGGCGCGGGTGATGCCGGGCGTTAGGCTGCTACATGCCGATTAGGTGTAAACTAATACTCAGAGGTCATGTGATTATGAAAATACTTCTCGCTCTAGTTATAGCAAGCTTTCTTTGGTCTTCTGCTGTACACGCTCAGAAAAAAACTGACAAGGATCAGGTTGACCTAATTGGCTCAGTGAAATCTGTTGAAGCCTACCTTATTGACTTTGCCATGAAAGATGGAAAGTTAGAGCGAGGAAAGCGCCGTCCTTGGCACAGTACTACTTACAACACTGAAGGTAATACCCTTGAGCGGATTTCTTACGACCATCTGGGGAATATTGCCGAGAAGCTTGTCTATACCTATGACACCAGGGGCAGACAAACCGGATACGAAGAATATCCCTCTATTCTTGATAAAACTCTTACCATTCCTCGAAAGCACATTTACACCTTAGATGATAGTGGCAACAGAGTTGAGTACAGAGTCCATGATTCCGATGGGACTTTAGCCAGCCGATTTACCTATAAGTATGACGCAAAAGGAAACAAAGTTGAGGAAGGTTTCTACTATCACACGGGGCAATTTGGCGGCAAAATCGTCTATACCTATGATAAGTGGGGGAATCAAACAAGCCAAACTTCGCATGGCGCTGATAGTTCTGTCAATTGGAAAACCATCTCAACATATGATGCCCAAGGGAACAGAACAGAATTGCTTCAATATCAGCGTGACACGCTCAGATATAAAATTATCTCTATGTATGATGAAAGGGGGAGGATTGTAGAGAATGAGACGGTAGAATTTAATGCCATACCTAATGTTCGTGTCTCGCACGCTCCTGTATCGGGGAAAGTTGTCTATACCTATAATGATGAGAAAAGAACAAAAGAGGTAACTACATATAAGCCAGATGGAACACTGAAAGACCGAGTCATCTATACCTATGACCACAAGGGGAATGAGGTCGGGCGGGCGATGTTCAAAGCAGATGGCTCACCCAATGATCCTGTAATTCAGTTCTACGATAATATCTATGAGCCGGAGAGCAAGTTTCGTGGCAGCCTCAGTGGTAAATCATTAGTAGGATTTGAGTATGATTCGCACGGTAATTGGACGAAGAAAACGTATCTAATCCAGTCGGGGAAAGATATTAAATCTGCAGCTTATCGCGCCGAGGAGAGAGTAATTACCTACCATTGAGAATGCTAAAGATGTCAGACGTAGGAGCGATATTATTGAGCATGATATTCCATCCAAGCCGCAGCCTGACAACGCCATGCAGCCGACCGCGAATAGCGTCGCCTTCATCCGCGAGACTTGCCGCTAATTCAGTTGCGTGCGCGGCGGCTGAAGGCGGGCGTTCGTCGACCAGACCATTATTCTCGCAACGCGCAGGACGGGAAATCACTACCTGCGGCGGGCCAATGGCAGATAATCGTGCCGAATGAAAAACGCCACGCGCGCTGGGTACGCCAAGTAGCAACGCACCAACATCACAATGCCGCAGCAGAAGCTCAGCGTCGCATTCGCGGATTGACCCTTGTGTTATTATTCCTGACACTACTGACCGGGAGGAAACCAAATTATTTGGATCAGTAACCGTTTTTAGTGCTCTGTTCGGAACTCTTTTGTGGATGGCTTGCCTTGCAAACCCCCTTTGGGAACTGGGTCGACACCACCGCTCTAGCCGTTCTGAATGGCGACCTTTACACGATTGAAAAAAGTGGTGTTCTGAAACGCACCAACCTTTCTACCGGGAAAGTCGTACCGGTCGGCAAGGCCGATTTCGCGAATACCCGCATTATGGTCGCTGGTTCGGGCAGTCTGTTCACAATCGATCCCAGCGGGAACTTGAACCGCATCAACCCTAGTGATGGCACATGGAAGCAGGTCGGTAAGGCGGGCGATTGGGCCAAATCCACAGCCTTCGCTATGCTCGGTGACCAGCTCTACACCGTCGAGTCGGGCGGCGAACTATATAGCACCAACACTGCAACCGGAGTCTGGAAACAGGTAGGAGGGCTCGACTTTGTCCGTTCGAAATACCTTCTGACAGCCGGCGACCAGCTCTATTCCATCGAGCATGATGGAGATCTTCACGCGATCGACAAGGCAACCGGAGCATGGAAGAAGATCGGGAACTCCGGCGATTGGCTCAATACCAGACTAGCCACCTCGCTCAACGGGAAGATCTATACAATCGAGGGCAGTCCGGGCAGTCTCTTCGAGACGGACCCGAACACGGGCACTTGGAAGCAGATCGGCAAAAAGAGGGATTTCAGGACAAAGTATCTGTTCCCGGCCGGCAGTTCGCTCTACAGTATCGAGTTCGACGGCAAGATGTACCGGGTCGATCCGGTAACGGGCGCCCAAGTCGGCGTTGGATGAAATCAGGGCGTTTTTTCGCGCGTCGTTAGAGATAAGGATGAGGCGCGTTTACAGAATGCGCCCACATTGGAATCGGCAGCCCTAAACTCCCTCGCGCTGACACTCTTCTTCTCTCACAGGCTGGACGAGATGGCTGCCAGCACAGATGAAGCGCTCCGCGTGGCAGAACGGGTCGGCGACGAGGCGTTGCGTGTGGAGACGATGGCGCTAATCGCGCTCAAGCAACTCTGCTACGGAGAATTAACGGAAGCCAAGCCCCTGTTTGATGAGATCATCAGCATCGCCCGCGCCATCAATCATAAACCTGCCATCTTAAGTGGCTTGACGTGGCGCGGAGCGCTCCATTTCTTCCAGTCCGAATACCAACAGGCTGAAGCCATCCTGCACGAAGCTCATGAACTTGCTTTATAGCTTCGCGATGTTTTTTTGCTGCTCACTTCGCTCTTCTTTATCGGTCTCTCCAGAGGGAATCTGGGACGGATGTCGGAGGCTCTGACAACTTTACAGGAAGCCATCCGGCTGGCGGGTCGAAACGGCGAGCATTTCTGGTTTCCGCGAATGCCGAACTGCGTCGGCTGGATTTATCGTGAGCTACAGGATTTCCAACGTGCTCTCGAATATGACCGGCAAGGTCTGGATGTAGGACGCCAGCACAATGTTTTAGAGGCTGAAGCAAACTCTCTTATCAACCTTGGTATTGACTACACGAACACAGGTGAGAGCGATAAGACTATTTCGGCATTTCGCGAGGTTAAATCAATCTTTGAGCGCGACTCATGGTTTCGCTGGCGTTATAACATTCGCTTTCAGGCCGGAACTTTTGAGCACTGGCTCAAAGAGAGGAATTTAGAGTTAGCAGCGGAACACGCCCAGCGTTTGCTTGCTGTTGCTACTGAACATGGCGCACGGAAATATGTTGCCGCCGCGCACAAAACTGCTCGCTCAAATTGCTATTTCACGCGGCGATCTCACAGAGGGTGAAGTGGAGCTACGAGCTGCGCTCGCTCAAGTGCAAGAATATCCCGCCCCTCTTGTTACATGGAGAACTTATGCGGCGCTTGGTCGCTTATGCTCCCGAATGAATAATGAGCAGGCAGCAGATGAGGCTTTCAATCAAGCTACTATCATCATTGAGGAAATCGCGAATAGCGTGACTGATGAGAAACTGCGGTCTACATTTTGGGATTCGAGCGCTGTTAGCGAAGTGTTGGAACGCAACGGCGGGTAGAGATTAAGATTCCTCAATGAATGCGCATCCGTAGCACATGCGCTCGCGCGAGCGACTCTCAAAGGTTCGACTACAAAACAAGCGGCGGGCCAGAGATGTTTTCTGCCCGCCGCCTGTTGTGCTCATGCACTTTTTATCGTTCTCTTACTGTCCAAACCTGGCGCGATACTCAGCGGAGTTAATGAACCCGTTCGTCACATTCCTTGCGTCTACAGTCTGATTAAAGATGACGATCCAGTCCTGATACGCAGCATCTGGCTCTCTACGCAAATAGCCGAAGTAGTGCATCACTATCGTCGCCTCTGTCAGAAAGCGTGCGCAGTTAATCTGTGGAGCCCTTTACCGGTTTCGACTATAAAAGTCTGAAAATATTAATTCATGGCATGTACCACAGGGGCGGGCTGGATGAATTGTTAGACGCCGGGATTCTCAGAAATCACGCCTTGCCAGATAAATTTCTCTACCTGTCGCCGGTGGCGCAGGATATGCACGATGGCGTGCTCCAACAATCCCTCCACGTCATATACCGCTCCCCAGCGGGTATTGATGACCGTAGCCGAAATCTCCTCGCCGCTCATCTCCCACCTACCCTCTAAAGTCTGAACGGTGTAGCGAAGCGCCGCATCAAGCTGCTCTAAAGATTCCTGGCGTGAGAGGAGTTTGTTCTCGGGGCGGGTTGACGCAATAGAGAA
Organism: Pyrinomonadaceae bacterium; assembly: GCA_046714695.1. Classification (GTDB taxonomy): domain Bacteria; phylum Acidobacteriota; class Blastocatellia; order Pyrinomonadales; family Pyrinomonadaceae; genus DASQYE01. The sequence goes on along the minus strand of JBKKAL010000154.1, from coordinate 606 downwards.
TTGCTCTCTAATGTAATCGGCATAACCGTACCCGGCCCTGACCACATGGGACATGATGGTTTGTACCGAACGGCAGTCATCATCCTTCGTCTGCGAATCAACAACCCGCATAAAATCATCTTCGGGGATGCGCTCTATCAGGCGACCGAGTTCTGACGCCGCGCGCTCATATTCATCCATCAGCGCCCCAATAGGGCCGCTTCGATAAGTCTTCTTCATGTTTCCTGATTCCATAATTAAGACATCTAACGCCAGCATTAACCTGCCGGAAATCAACTGCATCGAGCGGGAGGTTCTCGATGAGAGGCAAGAAGCTCATGCCGTTCGGGTTGAACAAGTTGTCAGAACTAACGGGTGACTAAATGACGCCGCAAAATAGACAGAGGCTTTTCGTAATAGACCACCTTCTCATACATTTCCCATCCTTGAGAAATATAATGATCCTCTGCCTTACTGACACCAGCATATACATAGTCGAATCCTAAAACAATCGCTTTCTCTAAGCCGGCCCGGACCAACTTTGAGCCAATACCTTTGTGCCTGTACGCTGGATGAACATGCAGGCCGCCGAGCCACGGGCTAAGATGTTTATGCGTAGTTATAGAT
>JBKKAL010000153.1:0-28211 GCA_046714695.1 Pyrinomonadaceae bacterium | reverse complement strand
GGGAGGGCACGACCGTCGGCAGCGTCACGCTCGACCACTCAATCGAGGAGGCGATCAAGCGTCTGCTTGAGGTTCTGCCGGAGACGGAGTTCACGCCGGAGGTCGGAACCACTTTGCGCGATGCCTGGACTCCGGGGCGCAAGTTTGGTGAAGCCTTCGCGCGCATGATGACGACGCTCGTCGGACGCTTTGGACTCGTCCTGCTCGATCCGCTCGACGCTGAATTGAAGAGACTGGCCGCGCCGCTTTACAGTGAGGCCGCCCGTCAGGCCGAGGAGATCGCCGTCGCGGTCGAGATGCGCAGTCGTGAGCTGGAAGCGGCGGGCTATCATGCGCAGGTGCTCGCCTCCGCCAACTCCTTTCCGCTCTTTCTGCATACGGAAGACGGCGCGCGTCATGCGATGGTGCGCGCTGACGATGGTCGTTATCATGCGAAGGCGATGCGCGAGGAGTACACTGCCGAAGAGTTGGCCCAGTGGGCTGCGCGCGAGCCTGAGCGCTTTAGCCCGAACGTCACGCTGCGCGCAGTGGTTCAGGATTACCTTTTGCCGACCGTCGCTTACTTCGGCGGCGCTGCCGAGATCGCCTACTTCGCGCAGACGGCAGAAGTCTATCGCGTGCTTGATCGTCCCCTCACGCCGATCCTGCACCGCGCGAGCATGACTGTGGTTGAGAGCCGGACGGGTCATACGCTCGAACGCTACGGGCTCAAGCTGACCGATCTCTTCGAGGGGCTGGACGCCGTCATAGCGCGCGTCGTCGAAGAACATCTGGGCGCGGAGACGGCCGCAGCCTTCAATCATACGGAAGAGGCGGTCAAGCGTGAATTGAACGCGCTACAGGAGCAGTTGCGTAGCGTTGATCCGACACTGGCCGATGCCCTTGAGACGGGGAGGCGCAAGATCAACTATCAGCTTGAGGGCTTGCGCACACGCTTTCATCGCGCACAAATGCAGCGCGACCGCGCCGCTCATCGCCAGCTTGAGCGAGCCCTGGTCGCGCTCTACCCGCATAAAGCTTTACAGGAGCGCCACATCAACATCACCTCGCTCCTTGACCGTCATGGCCTCTACGTCATCCAGTGGATTTACGACGCGATCAATCTGGGCTCTCCCGATCACCAGATAGTTTATTTATAAGTCGTCAGTAATCAGTAATCAGTAGTCAGCCAAAAGCTAAACACTGATTACTGACTACTGATTGCTGATTACTTCTTCCATGTCCAAAATTCATGTTCTCTCAGATCAGTTAGCCAACCAGATCGCGGCAGGCGAGGTCGTCGAGCGCCCGGCATCTGTGGCTAAGGAATTGGTCGAGAATGCGATTGATGCGGGAGCGCGACGCATACAGGTGGATTCGGAAGCGGGTGGACGCCGCCTGCTGCGCGTCGCGGACGATGGGAGCGGGATGACACGCGATGATGCGCTCTTGGCCTTCGAGCGCCACGCGACCTCCAAGATCAGGGAAACCTCTGACCTCTTCGCAATCGGCACGCTCGGATTTCGCGGCGAGGCGCTGGCCTCCATCGCCTCGGTCGCACGCGTTGAACTGTTAACGATGATCGAGGGGGAAGCGGAGGCGACGCGCGTCCTGATCGAAGGCGGACGCATGCGCGACGTGAAGGCGGCGGCGCACCCGCGCGGGACGACCCTCACCGTCCGCGACCTCTTCTTCAATGTTCCGGCCCGTCGAAAGTTTCTGCGATCCGAAGCGACAGAGAGCTTTCATCTCATGAACCTTGTGACGCATTATGCGCTCGCTCACCCGGAGATTGCTTTCACTCTGACCAACAACGGTCGCGAGACTCTGCGCGCAGCAGTCGCCGCGGATCTGCGCGAGCGCGCCTATCAAATCTTCGGCGCGGATTTTCTCGCTAATCTTTTGCAGGTCGCGGGAGGGCAGGAACAGGTGGCGCGCGTGGGCGGCTTTATCTCCGCGCCGCGTGAAAGGCGTACCTCGCGCGATGCGCAATACCTGTTTGTCAACGGTCGCTACGTGCGTGATCCACTCATCGGACGCGCGCTCTCGGAAGGCTATCGCGCCGTCCTCCCGCAAGGCGTCTATCCGGCGGCGCTACTGTTTCTCGAAGTCCCCCTTGAAGAAGTTGATGTCAATGTTCACCCGGCCAAATCGGAAGTTCGTTTTCGCCGCGCCGCGGCGGTCGCCGATGCCGTCCGCGAGGCCGTTCGCGCGACGCTCGCCAGCGCGGGCTACGTGCGCGCAAGCGATGCTCTGAAAGAGAGGGAGATACTGTCAGAGGACGCTAATACACAGGATCGAAAAGAAGACGACGTAGCCATACCTGAGCCCGGCACTGATGAGCGAATAAGCGGTACTGTTGCTGCTGCGCATAAGACTGCTGACGATAAGGCACGCTCGTCCTTGCCTGCTGAAAAAGCGCGGCCCATTTTCAACCCGCCTGTATCGCCGCCGCCGCAGGGCACTATAGAGTTCTCCATCACAGAGCGAGACGAAGCGTCGTCTCGTGAGCTGCGCAATTCGTCCTCCGTAGCGCAGGCGAGCGAAGAGCCCTCTGCGGATACACTGCCTGAGCGCGCCGCACCTCTTGCGGTGGATGAGGACGAGCAAATATCGCTCGCAGCGCAGACAACGCGGCCCGCCCAATTGGAGACCACGGCTAGACAAAGCACTGACGCACGCGACTCAATCGAAGCCCTTTCTAATCGCGCGCAAAGCGCGCTTCCACCGATTACTTCCATCGCGGGTCTCGCGCGTGAAGTTCCCGTAGAGTCTTTGACCGCAAACATTCGCCCGCTCGGGCAGCTTGAAGACTCTTTCATCATCGCCGCCGATGAAGAAGGGCTGCTGCTGATAGATCAACACGTTGCGCATGAGCGCATACTTTACGACAAGTACCACCGCGAAGAGGCCTCGCGCATGGCTGAATCGCAGAACCTGCTGCTGCCGGAAACCTTCGACCTCACACCTGCACAGGCCGCGACGTTCGATACGGTCGCTGCCGATCTTGAGAGTTATGGTTTTAGCCTGATGCGACTTTCCGGGCGCACGGTCGCGATTAAGGCCGTACCGGCGGATTTACCCGCGGGCGATGCGCGCAACATGCTCGCGGAAGTTTTGGAGACGGTTGATGCGGAGAAACGCGGCGCGGCGCGCTCGACTTCGCGCGAGCGGATCGCGGCGACGCTCGCGCGACGTGCGGCGCTAAAAAGCAATACGCCGCTCTCGCCGGAAAAGATGCGCTGGCTGATAGATCGCTTGCTCACGACCTCTTCACCGACCACAGGCCCGCACGGTCGCCCCGTCGTCCTGCGCCTCGCCACGCGCGACATTATCAAAGGTTTTCAGAGGAATTGACCGAAGAGAGTTGAAACCGGGACGGAAAAGATATTCGCTCAAAGCCCGTCGAGCGTCCTTATGACCAGCGCCGTATCTGCGAGATCGTGCAGAAGCGCATCCGGTTTATGAGCGAGCAAATCTCGCGCCGCATAAAGACGACCGGTCGCCACGGCGACGGCGCGCGCGCCGAAGTGTTTGGCGCAGGCGATGTCGTTGGGCGTATCTCCGATGACGATCAGTTGCGATGCCTGAAGATCCAGGCCCAGATGACGGCTGATGCGCTCGCATGCGAGCGCGGGCAGATCACGGCGATCATGCGAGTCGTCGCCGAATGCGCCGGGCATTTGAAAAAAGTGTGAGAGACCGACGAGGCGCATCTTGAGGTCTGCGGCCGCTTCAAGATTACCGGTCAGCAGCGCCGAGCGGTAACGCGGATGGTCACGGGCCGCTTCAAGGATTTCCCGCGCTCCCGGCAAAACGTAAAACGTCTGCGTGCCCTCTGTTGTCACGCGCTCCATCTCGCGCATGTAGAGCGTGCGTAGATCATCGAGGCGCGCGCGTATCTGCTCAGATGTAAAGCCCTCGTCGCGCAAAGCCTCTGCGACGATCTGCAAGTCCGTCATGCCGGAGACGCTCATCTCACTGAGACGCCCGGTCGTTCCAAAGATTCCCTCAATGGCAGGGCCAGTGTAGTCCTTAAAAATCCCGGCGCGAGCGGATCGGATCAGCGTTCCGTCAATGTCCCATAAAAGGATGCGCAGATCGGAAGGCGATGAGGTCAGTGGACGGAGTAAGGCCGCATCCGCGTTTCTCATTTCATCCATCATCTCTTTACTCAATAACTGCCAGCACATCGCCCGCGTTAACGGTTGCGCCCGCCCTGGCCCGTAGTTCGACGACCTTGCCAGCGCGCGGCGACTTCATCTCGTTTTGCATCTTCATCGCTTCGACGACGAGGAGTCCCTGTCCGGCTTCGACTACTGCGCCCTCGTCAACGAGCACGCGGACGACCTTGCCCGGCATCACCGCCAAGACCTGCGCCGAGCCGTCAGTTTGAGCGCCAGTACTTTGTGCGGCGCGCAGGCGCTTCGGGTCAACCAGCGTGATCGGGTAAGCGTGGTTACGCGTGTGAACAGTCAATGAAGCCCGCCGCGCGGCGTCTCGCTCGACGCGGCACTCATAGACGGAGCCGTCGGCAATGAGAAGATAGCTATCCGCAACAGGTTCGCTTACACCAATCTCGTAGCGGCGGCCGTCCACCTCTGCGATGACGCGCCCCTCATCACGCTTGATGTCGAGCGTGTGCTTCTCTTTTCCGATCTCTGCAGTTAATTTCATAAGCCAGCGCAAGGCGCGATTTTTGAGATCAGTATAAAAATTCCATCTGATCTACCGCCATTATCGAACACTTATTAAATATCCCTTGACCGGAGCAGCGCAGCGCGACCGGCGAGCCGCCACTGGCTAGTCTCACGCTCGTGCGGTTGTTGATTCGACGAAGCCACCGTTTTGCTTTTCACATAATCAAGTGCCGCAGCAATCAATGCCATATCGCGCCGCTTTGTCTCAGCCTCGTCCGCTCCTTCTACGGGCGCGTCGCTCAGCCGTTGCCTGCGGCGCTCGAAGAATCTTTCAATGAAACCGGTATCCAGATGGCCCTCTATGAACTCCGCATCGCGCATGATCTCGCGAAAGAAGGGAATCGTCGTCCTGATGCCGCCGACCTCGTACTCGTCGAGAGCGCGTCGCAGACGATCAATCGCCTCCATGCGCGTGCGTCCCCAGGCGGCGAGCTTCGAGATCATCGGATCGTAATAGATGGAGACTTCCGTGTTCGCCGTGATGCCGCCGTCGTCGCGTATTCCAGGCCCAGAGGGGACGCGCAAAGAGTTGATGCGTCCCGGCGCAGGGAGAAAGTTTTGCTCAGGGTCTTCGGCATAGACGCGACATTCTATGGCGTGGCCGTGCCAGTGAACTTCCGCTTGCGTGAACGAAAGCGGCTCGCCCTGTGCGACCATGATCTGCTCGCGCACGAGATCAATACCGGTGACCATCTCCGTGACAGGATGCTCGACCTGAAGTCGCGTGTTCATCTCAAGAAAATAGAAGTCTCGCGTCAGGTCTGCGACCAGGCACTCGACTGTGCCTGCGCCGACGTAACCCACGGCGCGCGTCACACGAGTCGCCGCTTCGCCCATGCGCTCTCTGAGACCCAGGTCATTTATCGGCGAAGGACATTCCTCTATCACCTTTTGATGGCGTCGTTGGATTGAGCACTCGCGCTCGCCGAGATGAACGACCGATCCATGCGTGTCTGCAAAGACCTGTATCTCTATATGGCGCGGCCGCTCGATGGCTTTTTCAAGATAAATCTCTGAATCGCCAAAGGCGGCGGCCGCCTCCGATTGCGCTGTTTCATATGCAGAGCGAAGTTCCGTTTCCGACAAAACGAGCCGCATGCCTTTGCCGCCGCCGCCCGCAGACGCCTTGAACATCACCGGATAGCCCAACTGCTTGGCCGTCTCCCGCGCCTCATCGAGGGAACGAAGCGGCTCGGTCGTGCCCGGCACAATCGGCACACCGGCCTCTCTTGCGATACGCCGCGCGCTCGTCTTCGACCCCATCAATTCCATAGCCTCCGCCGGTGGGCCAATAAACGTGAGACCTGCGCGCGAGACGGCGCGAGCGAACTCCGCATTCTCGGCGAGAAAGCCATAGCCGGGATGAACAGCCTCAGCGCCCGACTGATGCGCCGCTTCGATAATGCGCTCGATGCATAGATAACTCTCCACGGACGGAGCGGCCCCGATCCCATAAGCCTCGTCAGCGAGACGCACATGCAGCGCGTCCGCGTCCGCTTCGGAGAAGACTGCCACGGGCGTGATGGAGAGATCTCGACACGCCCGAATAATGCGCACAGCGATCTCACCGCGATTGGCGATCAGGATTTTAGAGAACATAAAATAGTAATCAGCAATAAGTAGTCAGTAGTCAGTAATCAGTCAGAAGCATTTAGCTGATAACTGATTACTGACTACTGATTATTCTTAAGCCACTACGGAATTGCCTGGCTGATGCGGATCGTAGCGCACGGTAATGCGTGCGCCTGGCGCATATTCGGTCTGGCGCTGCTGCTGCTCGCCGTTAAGCGTCTGCGATGATTCGTAATCAACGCCGCTGATATTATAGCGATAGAAAATGTGTGTGAAAGCGCCGGAAGCGGTCTCGCCGCCGATGTCTACGATAGTGCCCTCGGCGATGCGCCCCGTTCTTAGAAGGCGCGCGCGCCGTGCCACCTCCGGGTCCTCTTTCTTTCGCCGGAAACGATCAAGAAATGGCATGGCGAGCGGCTGGCTTACGGTAAGGTTTCAACTACGGATGAGCCGGAAGAGGCCGTGCTCGATTTTGATGGCTTAATGAAGACGCCGTCGCGCATCAGCCAGTCATCATCTGTGTTCGGTATCTTATCTACGCCCGGAAGGCGCACCTCGTAATTGGTGAAAGAAATTCTTTCATTGACCGAATCGTCTGTGGAATTATTCGTCGAGATGCGGCGAAGAGCAGCACCACGCAGTCTTCCCGGCTTCGCTGTCGAAGCGTCCGCCAGATTGGCGCTAGGCTTATAAGTGCTGGGGTCTATATTTGAAAGCGCGGCGGCGATAGAACCATCGCGGTCGGGCAGCCCATCCTGTAAATCCTTAAAATTGGTCGGATACGTTTTGTAACGCTCACGATATTCCAGAAGTGCTCTTTGCATCGTGTACCCTTGAGCTTCGATACCGGCCTGGGTGCCGCGCTCACGCTGGCGCAGTCGCTCCGGCACGGTGAGACCGATAAAGGTCGCGATCATCACAATGACGAGCATGGATGAAAAGAGACCGCAACGCGCCAGATCATGCCCGGCGAATCGCACACGCTCGCGACGGATGCTCGCGTAGATCAACCAGCCGCCCCACAGCGCCACGACAGAGAAGGGAAGCACAGTCCACTTCAGACGCCACGCGGCGGTCTCGGCGGCTGAGACAACGGGCCAGAAGCCGATGGTAAGCTGAGTCTGTTCGAACAGCGCACTAATGGTACTCAGTATAAAAGAGAGGAGCAGAAGCACGCCTATCGCGCCGACCAGTACTCCGCGCCCGTAGGCAGGCAGCTCGATTTCCGGGCGGGCCAATGGCGGGCCTACGGCGCGCGCGCCGCACAAAGCGCATCCATCACGAAGATCACCTTCAAATTTACCACCGCAACAGGGGCAGACAGTCAATGTCGTTTACCTCGAATACTCGAATGGGAGAACCTTTGTATCTTGCAAAATCGTTCTTCAGGTCAAAAAGGGGACGGCCTTTAGCGCACCAGTCCCGGCTCGGGCCTTCTCTCAGGCCCGGCATTAGATGCGGGAACAGCCTGTTCGGCTGCCGTCTCCCGGTGCTTGGCGTCGGCTTTATTAACCTCAAGCCAGGTATGGTACATGCGATGCGCGAATGTCCAGTAAGAGCCGACCGCCAGAATCCAGAGTACGGCGGCCATACGGTTGAAAAACAGATTCTGTGAACCGGGATGTGTGGTCAACGCGCCGATGATCAACAACACGACCCGCTCTGGACGACGCAGGAAACCCACATCGCACTTTGGTATCAAACTCTCCGCGCGCGCGCTCGTATAGCTGACCATCACCGACCCCATCATCGCCGCGCCAGCCAGAAAGACGTTGAGGGTAGAGTGAAATTGCGTATCGCGTGCGTAGAAGACCATCAGGCCGACGAAGATGACCATGTCGGAGAGACGGTCTAGCGAGGAGTCCAGAAATCCGCCGAACCGCGTCACGCGCCCAGAGAGACGCGCCACCTGCCCGTCCAGCATGTCAAAGAGATTGGCGACGATCAGGATAATGCCGGCCCAAAAGAATTGGCCGAACCCGAACAGCAGACCACATCCGATGTTGATCGAGACGCCGATTACGGTGAGATAGTTAGGGTTGATGCGGCCATAGGCGAGCCAACGCACCATCGCGCTGATGATGCGACTGGCTCCGCGTCCTATGCTTGCCCCAAACACCTTTTAATCCTTACTCCCCTATCACAGACGGGCCGCCGATGCGCGCATCCGGCAAGCCCGTACTCAAACAGGGCATCATAGGGAGGCGTGGAAGAGCTTGTCAAGGATTATGGAGCGGAACAAGCGATCGGTTCTGCCTGTCATTCGGCGTTTGTTCCCTTCAACTCGTCGTGAATCGTCGTCAGCCGCTTGATCTCGAAGCTGCGCGCGCCCGCAGGGGTACGTACCGTCACCTCATCCCCCTCTTCTTTGCCCATCAGGCTGCGGCCAACCGGCGAAGAGGTCGAGATCAATCCGGCCTGCGGGTCGCTCTCTTCTGCCGTCACGAGGCGATAGGTGACCTCTTCGGCGCGTTCCGAGTCATAGAGTATGAGCGTCGAGCCGTAAGCCGCCCTGTCGTGGGGAATTTTCGAGAAGTCTATCGAAGAGATTTCGCTGATACGCTGGCGTAGCTGGCTGATACGGGCCTTGACTATATTCTGGCGGTCGAGCGCGGCGCGGTATTCGGCGTTCTCACGCAGGTCGCCGAACTCCAACGCGCGCTTGATCTCCTTCGGAAGATGCACGCGCAGCTCCGATTCCAGTTCTTCCAGTTCCGCCTGAAGGCGCTGCTTGATGTCTTGTGTCAACTTTGTTTCCGCTTCTACCGAGCGTCACCACTAGAAGAGATGCGCCAGTGTTAAAGCATTATATGCTGCGAGTCACCGGTATGAAAGAGTTCTTTTCACAAAGCGCGCAGAATTTAGGCGGACACGAGCTTCGGGTAAAGAGCGTTTAAATTGGAATAAGATCGCGGTTCAAGCAGCGATCTTATTCCAATCGCGACTCAAATCATAGCTTTGTCCTCGGAAAGACTGCGATGATGGATCGCTTCGTCAATTGCTCCGAAGGAGATGCCCGTGGCGCGCGCCGTATGAATAAGCTGGCTCGCGGGTGGAACGGTTTTGATGTTGGCGATGGCATCCGTGAGCGGGACCGTAATAATATCTGCGGCCTGAAGGGCGACCATCACGCCGCGCTTGCCCTCGGCCAGAGCGCGTACGGCGCAGGCTCCGAAGTTTGTTGCCAGCATCCTATCGAAAGCGTTCGGACTGCCGCCGCGCTGCAAGTGCCCCAGCACCACACAGCGCGTCTCCTTGCCCGTCAACTCTTCCAGTGCCATGCGGCAGTAGTTGCCGACACCGCCGAGGCGCGCCGGACGAGACGAGTCTCCCTGTTCCTGATAGATCAGATCGCCGCCAGCTTCTTGAGCGCCTTCAGCCGCGACGATAATACTGAACTCCGAACCGCAGGCATCGCGCTCGCGCACTTTGGCCGCCACAGATTCCATCGTGAAAGGGATCTCCGGGATCAGAATCACGTCCGCGCCGCCCGCTATTCCCGAATGCAGAGCGATCCAGCCGGTATGACGGCCCATCACCTCTAGGATCATGATGCGGTCATGTGATTCGGCGGTCGTATGAAGACGGTCGAGCGCTTCGGTCGCAATGTCCAGGGCGGTGATGAAACCGAAGGTCAGTTCCGTGCAGGCCAGATCATTATCAATAGTCTTGGGCACACCAACTATGGGGAACCCCAGCCGATCAAACTCCGCCGCGATGGCAAGCGTGCCTTCTCCTCCGAGCACGACCAGAGCTTCTATGCCCAGACGTTCGAGGTTCGAGAGCGCCTCGCGATAAATCGCCTCCGGTTTTCTGACCTCTCCATCGGGGCCGCGCTCAACGAATTCGCCGCGATTGCGCGTGCCGAGGATCGTTCCGCCGCGCGGCAGCAGTCCGCGCACATCCGCAGGCTTCAACTCGCGCGTGACGCCCGCACCGAGAAGGCCTTCAAAGCTATCCTCTATGCCGATGACGCGCATGCCATACTCGCCGATAGCCGTCTTGACAGCCGCGCGAATGACAGCATTCAAACCGGGCGCGTCACCTCCGCCCGTAACGATCCCGATTGTTTTATACATATAAACTCAGTGATAGGTGACAAGTGACCCGCCTGGACAAAACCTTTAGCTTATCTCTCATCACCTTTTTTTGTTACTTGTCACTTTTGACATGCGGCGGCTCGTACTGCTCGCCGTATTCAGGATATTCGCGTGTGATGATTTCGCCGGGCCGCGTGTTCTCCGTCAAAAGCGTGAGCGCGTCACGCAGCACTGTGCGTTGCAATTCACGCATCCGGGGACGCCCCAGACTATTACCGATCTTAAAACCTTTTGGATAGAGCGCGCGGGGCGGGCGCATCTGCGCTGAGACCTCCGGGCTGACCGTAATCAGCACCGTCGGAATACCACGCATCTCTATCTCGCGTTGAACCGCCACGACCGTGCGGTGACAGACGTTAGGTCAACCTCCTGTCAGGACGACCGCGTCGGCGCGCGAGCCTCTGTCAATCTCGTTAGCGATAGCGGGCGCAGTCCCTTCGTACATCGCCTTCAACTGCATCGTGTAGCCCATGTAGCCGATATGCTTAAGGGCTATGCCTCCGATAAAGTCTTCCGTTTCCAGATCGCGCAGCACATCAATGGGAAAAACGACGTTGATGTCCTCGTCTGCATCCGAATGGTCGTAATGATGATGCGTGACCATCAACTGATCGGATTCTGCATTCTTCGGGATGATACGGTGGCCTAGGTCGCCCATCTCATCCGCGATATTGAACGGCTCCTGATCTTTGAAATGAACGCCGCCCGCCGTAACAATCGCGATGGTGCTTTTCGCTAATTGGCGGTCAAAGGGCGTGAACGGCACGCATTTTCTTGAAAGTGACATAATTGGTTAACTAAAAGGGAGGCGGGCCGAACCCGTGTAGCGGCTTCCTCAAAAGCATCCACGGTCTTCGGCCCGCCCGCCCCGGGTTTGATCAGACAGCGCCCACCATTATAACTTGCGGAGCACTTCAAACAGGTCTTCGTTATCAGGCTGGTCGGCGATGTTATGTATGTCCTTGTAAGCGATCCGACCTTCCTTGTCCACGATAAAGAGCGCGCGTTCAGAGATTCCACCATCCTCGCGCCACGCGCCGTAAGCTTTGGCTACTTCACCTTTGGGATGAAAGTCGCTCAAGAGATCGTATGACAATCCGCCTAAGGATTTGGCCCAGGCGACGTTGCACGGGACGCTGTCCACAGAGATACCCAGAACCTGGGCATCATAGCCTTTGAAGCGTTCGAGGTCTGCCTCGTACGCAGGCATCTGCGCCGTTCACACGGGCGTCCACGCCAGCGGGTAGAACGCCATGACGACGTTCTGCTTGCCACGAAAATCCGAGAGCTTGACCTTCTTGTCCTTCTCAAGGTTGCTGCCCAGTTCAAAATCCGGGGCTGTATCCCCAACTTCAGGCATAGATACAATTCTCCTCTCATTCCGGCTAATACTTATAAAGAGCTTTTAGGGGGTAAATGTCTCGGAAAGATTACATCTTTGCGGAGAAGGGTTCAAGGGGCAATCGCCCCAACGTCTTTAATGGCGCAAGAGCGGGTAGCTTTTGCCGCTACAGATTATTCCGGTCTTCTGGTTTAATAAGAGCGAATATGAATCAGACTGTTAAGGTTACACAGCGCGGGGCGGAGCGCGTGCGCGCCGGACACCTGTGGATTTATCGCAGTGATGTGAGTGATGCTACGCGGGCGAGCGGCGGCGCAATAGTGAAGGTGTTCGACGAGCGCAAGCGATACGTAGGCCAGGCGCTCTACTCCTCGCGGTCGGAAATCTCTCTGCGGCTGTTGACGCTCCGTGATGAGCCGGTAGATCGCGAGTGGTGGCGCTTGCGCTTGCGTGATGCAGCCGCGCGCCGCGCCGGTTACATTGTGGGGACGAACGCTTATCGCCTCGTCTATTCCGAAGGCGACCTGTTGTCCTCGCTGATCGTGGATGTTTACGACGAGGTGCTGGTCCTGCAAACGCTCTCGCAGGGCACGGAAGCCTTGAAGGGGATGCTGGTCGAGTTGCTGATCGAAGAGTTTCGTCCGCGCGCCGTCATCGAGCGCAACGATGTGCGCGTTCGCGAGCTTGAGGGGTTGGAGCCGCGTACGGGACTGCTTTATGGAGATGCGCCGGATGAGCTGGAGATAGTGCAGGACGGCGTGCGTTTTCTGGTTTCGCCGCTCGGCGGTCAAAAGACAGGATCGTTTTTAGACCAGCGCGAGAATCGTCTCGCGGCGCGCTCTCTGGCGCGAGGGCGTGCCCTCGACTGCTTTACCTTCAACGGAGCGTTTGCGCTGCATCTCGCGCCCGTTTGCGAAAGCGTGCTGGGGCTGGACGTGTCTAGTGAAGCGGTCGCGGCGGCGCGGCGCAACGCGGAATTAAACGGCGCAGCGGGCAATGTCGAATTCCGCGAAGCCAATGTCTTCGATGCTCTGCGCGAAATGGAAACGGCAGGCGAGCGCTTTGACATGATCGTGCTTGACCCGCCCGCTTTCGCCAAGAATCGCGCGAGCGTCGGGAAGGCTGTGCGCGGCTACAAGGAGATCAATCTGCGTGCGCTCAAGCTGCTAAATGCGAATGGCGTGCTCGTCACATGTACCTGTTCTTATCACATGTCGGAGGAAATGTTCGTCGGGATCGTCGCAGACGCCGCGAAGGACGCACACCGTCGCTTGCAGCTTGTCGAGAAGAGAATACAGGCGCGCGATCATCCCGTGCTCGTCGGCGTTCCGGAAACGTATTATCTGAAATGCCTGATCGTACGGGCGCTCGATTAAACAGCAGATGCTAGATGCCAGACGAAGCCTTTCTCTGACATCTAACATCTGGCATCCAGCATCTGTCTTTTAGCTTTGTAATGAGCCGTTGCGGATACTCTCGGCCAGCCGCTTGGCGTCGGGGAAGGCTTCCAGCGAGCGCAGAAGCTGCGGGTCGTTCTCGATGAGGATGCGGCCACCCGCGTCGCCACCGAAGGCGGCGGTGATGATCTCGACGCGCAGGCGTAAGCGGGCGTAATCCATCTCTGTATCAATCTGTGCGGGCTGGATGCCGAGCGTCGGGTCCCGTTGGAGATAGCCGCGAAATGCTTCGATGAAGCGTTCTGTGATGGGGTAATCAGTCGCGCGGGGGGTACGGCCTGCCTCCATCTTTTCGACGCGGTAATTCTCCAGGCCCACGATCTGACCTGCGGCCAATTCGCGTGTGAAAAGGAAGGCAGCTTCCGCGATCCGTGCGCGCAAAGGCGTCTGCGTCGGCAACCTGGCTTCGATGTCCGGAGTAATACCGCCGCCGCCATAAAAGACGCGCCCGGCGGCAGTCTTGACGGCAGGCCCTGTCGGGGGGTGCGGTGTCGGCGCAGGCGTCGGTTGCTGCGCCGGGGAGCCCGGCTTTGATGTTTGATTCGATTGATCGTCGTCGTGGCGTACGTAGTAGTCGTAGAGCGAGCCTGTGGAATAATCGCGTTGAAGCGAGCGCCCGTATGGCGTGTAGTACTTGGCCGTGGTCAAGGTCAGTCCCGTCCCGGACGGCAGATTGAAGACGCGCTGAACCAGCGCTTTGCCGAAGCTGGTCTCGCCGACGACAAGCCCGCGCCCGTGATCCTGAACCGCTCCGGCGACGATCTCTGAGGCCGACGCGGAGTTGCGATTGATGAGCACGACCAAGGGTGAATCGTCCGTATCATTTCCGTTGGAGCGATAAAGGACTGGCTGGTTATATTCGCGCCCGCGCACGGAGACGACGACCTGCCCGCGCGGCAAAAATTCGCTCGCGACATCAATGGCCTGATCAAGGAGTCCGCCGGGATTGCCTCTGAGGTCGAGCACGATCTGGCGCATGCCCTGCGAGCGCAGAATGCTGATGGCCTCGTGCAACTCCTCGCCGGTCGTATGTTGAAATCCGCCCGTCAATCCGATATAGCCCACGCCCGGACGAATCATAAAAGAGTTGCGGATAGAAGGTAGCGGCACGGCATCGCGGACGATGGTGAAGTAAAGCGGGGCCTGAGAGCCTGCGCGCTCGATCTTGATCTTAACTTCAACGCCGCGCCCGCCGCGCACGTTATTGGAGACCTGCTGGCTCGTCCAGTTTCGCGCATCCTTGCCGTCCACTTCAACGATGCGATCACCGTAGCGCAAGCCCGCGCGCGAGGCCGGCGTCGCAGGCACAACCGATTGCACATATACGCCGTCGCGGTGTTGCAGGATCGTTACGCCGATGCCGTAAAAGCGCGAGTCCTGATCCTCCTTTAGTTTGGTGTACTCGGCGCGCGAGAAGTACATGGAGTGCGGATCGAGCGTCGTGAGCATGCCTTGAATGGCGGCCTGGGTCGCCTTCTCGTAATCTATCTCGCCCGCATAGTTGTCCGGCAAAATCGTCGTAATCGCCTCGCCATAATCGCCCACGATATTCGCGGCGGTAGTCGTCGGCTCTTTGGCTGAAACATTTCTGAGGCGTGTGGTAGCGCCGCCGATAGTTCCACCGACGATGGCAGCGGCGGTGATGATAATAACTGCGACGATGATAAACTTCCTGCTCATGCTCACGCTCCGGCAAACGCTTAAATCTGGACGGACTGCCGACGCCCCGGACGACAGACATCTTAAATATAGCACAGCCGGAAGCTTGTGGGCGAAAGGTCGGGGGATGCGCTCGCGTCTTATGTTATATTCGACGACCGGAGAGCGCGTTTCCGGTCACAGGTTGCGCGCTTTCGATGTTGAAGACCTGGAAACGCGAAACCTGAAATCAGAATTATAAAGAGATGCCCCCATCTATTTCCATCATTGTCCCGGCTTATAACGAGGCTGTGCGATTGGGTACATCACTCACCCGCGTCCTGGAGTATTTGAACAGCCGGGCTCAGGAGAGCGAGCTGATCGTCGTGGACGACGGATCAAGCGATAATACGGCCAAGGTCGCCGAGCAGACTCTAAAAGATGCGGGCCAAGTCCATTCCCAGGTTATCCGCGTTCAACCGAATCGCGGCAAGGGATATGCCGTCCGCACGGGACTGCTGGCCTCAAGCGCCCCCATCGCGCTCTTCTCCGACGCAGACCTTTCGACGCCCATCACAGAGATGCCGAAACTCGTTGGGCCAATCGAGCGCGGCGTGTGCGACCTGGCCTTCGGGTCACGCGCGCTGGATCGCAGCCTGATCGGCGTTCATCAACCGTGGCGGCGCGAGCAGGGCGGGCGCATTATCAACCTGATCGTGAGGCTGGCGACCGGGTTGCCGTTTTGGGACACGCAATGCGGTTTCAAAGCATTTCGCATGAGCATTTGCCGTCCGCTGGCCGAGGCCGCTACCGTCGAGCGCTTCGGATTCGATGTCGAGTATCTGACGGTCGCGTACCTCGCGGGCCTGCGCCTGCGGGAGATACCCGTGCGCTGGGATCATAACGATGGCAGCAAACTGAGCGTCTGGCGTGATACCCCGCGACTGATCGGCGAAGTCCGCACTGTTCGCGCGCAGGTGCGACGCGGCGTCTACGATCAGGCGATTGCCGCCATCCGCGCGCGGCAGGAGAAGGAAGGCGCGGCCAGTAAGACGACCGAGCTTGACGCTTTTACCTCGAATAACATGCCTGAAGTGGTCGGCACAGCCCCCGAAGTTTAAAGAGGCGGGCCTGGAAGATCAGAGATTATGAACGATTGATGACCGCTATAATCATCGCCTGGGATTTGAAACCATGACAGCACGACTCAACGTCAACATAGATCACGTCGCCACGGTCAGGCAGGCGCGGCGCGCGCCGGAGCCGAGCGTCATCGCGGCGGCGGTCGCCTGCGAGCAGGCGGGGGCCGACGGCATCACCATACATTTGCGCGGAGATCGTCGTCATATACAGGACAACGACCTTCATACGCTACGCCGAACCATCACGACCTATCTCAATCTGGAGATGGCGGCGACCGAAGAGATGCTGGGAATCGCGCTCGACGTGATGCCGGATGCCGTGACGCTGGTGGCGGAGAGTCCGAACGAGGTGACGACAGAGGGAGGATTGGACGTGCGCGCTAATCTCTCGATGGCGCGCGCCGCGGTCTCGCGTCTGCGGGAGGCGGGCATCACCGCGTCCCTTTTTATAGACCCCGACCCGCAGCAGATCGAGAGCGCGCACGAGATCGGCGCGCAGCAGGTAGAACTGTGTACCGCCGTCTATGCGGAAGCAACGCTGCCGCCGCGCTCGGCTCGCGCCGAGGGGCCAATGCTCGCCGCGCAGGAACTCAGGCGATTTCGCGAAGCGGCGACGCTCGCTTCGCAGTACGGCTTGCGCGTTGCTGCCGGTCATGGGCTCACCTACAGAAACGTCGGGGCCGTCGCCGCCATCAATGAGATTTCGGAATTCAACATCGGCCACAACATCATCGCCCGTGCCATCTTCATCGGCCTCGAAAGAGCCGTGCGCGAAATGCGCAAAGCGATAAGAGCAGGTGTTAGAGACTAGATGTTAGATGCTGGTTTTAACATGCCGGTCGAATGACCTTGTCCGACTAATATCTGACATCTGCTCTAAAAGTGCCGGGAGCGACTTCGGCTCTCGCGGCTCCCGATCCGCTCCAGCCTGGTCGCTCCCGGTCTCTTTCGGTCAGTCTTAAAGCTTCCGACCGAAACTTAAAATGAATAAACAGCGATGAAGGATAAAGTCATCAACTGACATCTAATATCCGGTATCTGGCATCTGCTTTTAACTTGCCAGCAAATCTCTTTGTTGCTGCTTGAGAGATACGCCCATGTGTTTGTAGGCAGCGCGGGTGGCGACGCGGCCGCGCGGCGTCCGATTAAGAAAGCCTATCTGAATCAGGTAAGGCTCTATGATCTCTTCGATTGACTCGCGCTCCTCGCTGATTGAGGCTGAGATCGTGCCGACCCCGACAGGGCCGCCGTCGAACTTCTCTATAATCACGCTCAAGAGTTTGCGATCCACCTCGTCCAGACCAAAGCGATCCACCTCCATCTCGTCCAAGGCGCGGCGCGACAAAGCCTGCGTGATTCGGCCATCGCTCAAAACTTCCGCGTAATCGCGCACGCGACGGAGCAGCCGGTTGGCGATGCGCGGTGTGCCGCGCGCGCGGCGCGCGATCTCGCTCGCGCCCGTGGCTTCGATCTCCACATTCAGAATCTCCGCCGAGCGGTGAATGATGACCTCCAAATCCTGTCGCGGGTAAAAATCCAGGTGCTGCACGATGCCGAAGCGCCCGCGCAAAGGTGCGGTCAACATTCCGGCACGGGTGGTTGCGCCGACCAGAGTGAATTTGGGCAGTTCGAGCTTGATGGAGCGGGCTGCCGTGCCCTGGCCGATCATCAGGTCGAGTTGGTAATCCTCCATCGCCGGATAGAGCACTTCTTCGATCTGAGGTTTAAGACGATGAATCTCATCTATAAAGAGGACTTCGCCTTCATGCAAGTTGGTCAGGAGCGCGGCCAGATCGCCGCCGCGCTCGATGGCCGGGGCGCTGACGCTTTTTAGCTCGGCATTCATCTCGGCGGCGATGATGTTAGCGAGAGTCGTTTTCCCAAGCCCCGGCGGCCCGCAGAAAAGAACGTGATCGAGCGCCTCGCGACGCGCCAGCGCCGCCTTTAAAAAGATTTTAAGATTGCTCGTCAATTTCGTCTGGCCGATATATTCTGCCAGACGACGCGGGCGTAAACTCGGCTCGGCCTGCACATCTTCCGGCGTCGCCTCGCCGGCAATAATGTTGCTGCGCGGCTCGTTTGTCCTGGTCTCTTCAACTACGGATTGTGACATTCAACTGATCCCTTCTGACAGCTTAATGACTGGCTGCTCAAGTGATCGTTATTATACCGTGCCTGGGCTATTGTTTCAAGTGTGAAACAGAGGTTTTCACGCATTGAGCGACGAGAAGATTTGACTCTCAGGGGGAAATAAAAAGATAATGCGCTCCCCGGTCAACGTTCTCGAACGATGCCCCTGCTCTGGATGCCCGCCGTTCTGGATAAGCTCGATTGGGGTGACGGCGAGACAAACACAAATCGGCTCGTCCTCAAAGCGCATCCGACTCAGAATAAGGAGAACCCACATGAAGCTCTTGCGACGCCCCTCGCTCCCCATCTTGATCGTTCTGTTTTTACTCACCTGCGGAATCGCCATTGCACGTTCGCACACTGCAAAGACCAGCCTCGCGCTGGCAGCGGCAGTAGAATGCGCCGATGATTGTAAGGAAAGACTAGATGCTGCATTGGAAAAGTGCGATCAAATGCCAGAAGACAGTCGTGATAGCTGCCGTCGAGTAGCAAACATGCATCATGAGAAATGCCTTGAAAAATGTAATGGTAAGGGAAACCGCAAGCCTTATTAGCATTCAACACGCTTTGCTGATCCGTCATCTGTTACAGCCCGATGAATTGAGGATAGCTTCAAGGCCGTGGGACGCAAGCCGCAGGCAAGGCTTGCCTGCGGCCTTACTCAAATAGTAAAGGGGAGCAACGGAGGTTTTGCGCCGCTTTCTCCGATGATAAAGCGGCCAGTGAAATCCTAACGGTATGGTTGCCGTGTTAGGATTTCACTGGCCGCTCTTAGTGTTTGCAGGAGGTGGGAGAAGTTTAAGGTGTAATGATCGGCGCTCCGGTGGCGAGTTGGAGGCGCACCATAGAGCGTTCGAGCCGCGCCCGCGCGACCTCGAAATCTTCCTCCGTGCCGCTCCACGCGCTCAAACTCTTTTCCGCGTGCTCGCGCGCCAGACGCGCACGCGCCGCGTCAATCTCCTCAGGATGTTCAGCCACTTCGGCAAGCACCGACACGCGATCCGCATTGACCTCGACAAACCCGCCGGAGACGTGCAGCTTGTGCGTCGCGCCGCCCTGCATGTAGGTGAGCACGCCCGTTTGCAGTTGCGAAATAAGCGGGACGTGGCCCGGGAGGATGCCCAGCTCGCCATTCAGGCCGGGAATTTGAACGCCGTCCACTGTCTCCGACAGCACACGCCGCTCCGGCGTCACCACCTCAAGTTGAATCTTATCTGCCATAACAACTAAGGAATGAAAGAGCAGATGTCAGATACTGGATGCTGGTTAAAAGCATTTCACTGACATCTAACATCTGACATCCAGCATCTATTCTTTCATCCCTCATCCCTTTCTTTATGCTGCGGCGATCTGCTTGGCTCTCTCAATGGCCTCTTCGATTGTGCCGACGAGGTAGAAAGCCTGTTCGGGCAGATCGTCATGCTTGCCGTCAATGATTTCGCGGAAGCCTTTGATCGTATCTTCGAGCTTAACGTACTTGCCTTCTAATCCCGTGAACTGCGCGGCGACGAAGAAGGGCTGCGAGAAGAAGCGCTGAATCTTGCGCGCGCGCGAGACGACCAGCTTATCTTCATCCGACAATTCATCCAGGCCAAGAATAGCGATGATGTCCTGCAGGTCTTTGTAACGTTGCAATATCTGCTTCACGTCCTGCGCCGTGCGGTAATGCTCCTCGCCCACGATGCGCGGGTCAAGAATGCGCGAGGAAGAGGAGAGCGGGTCAACCGCCGGATAAATTCCCAGCTCGACTATCTGCCGCGAGAGCGCGGTGACGGCGTCAAGGTGCGCGAACGTAGTCGCGGGCGCGGGGTCTGTGTAATCGTCCGCCGGAACGTAGACGGCCTGAATCGAGGTGATCGCGCCCGTCTTGGTCGAGGTGATACGCTCCTGCATCTCGCCCATCTCGCTCGCAAGATTGGGCTGATAACCCACAGCCGAAGGCATGCGGCCTAAAAGCGCAGAAACTTCCGAACCGGCCTGCGTGAAGCGGAAAATATTGTCAATAAAGAGCAGCACGTCCAGACCCTGATCGCGGAAGTATTCGGCGACCGTCAAGCCGGAGAGCGCGACACGCAGGCGTGCGCCCGGCGGCTCCGTCATCTGTCCGTAGATGAGCGCCACCTTGGATTCCTCTATGGCCTTCATATCGACCTTGGACATATCGAAGGAGCCGGTCTCCTCCAAATTCTTGTAGAAGCTATCGCCGAAGTTGATGACCTTCGATTCGACCATCTCGCGCAGCAGGTCGTTGCCCTCGCGCGTGCGTTCGCCGACGCCCGCGAAGACTGAAAAGCCGGAGCGCGCCTTGGCGATGTTGTTGATCAGCTCCATGATGAGGACGGTTTTGCCCACGCCCGCGCCGCCGAACAGTCCGATCTTTCCGCCGCGCAGGAAGGGCTGAATCAGGTCAATGACCTTGATCCCGGTCTCGAACATCTGTAGCTCGGTCGCCTGCTCGTCAAAGTCCGGCGCGTGGCGGTGAATCGGATAGCGTGTCGCGGCCTTCACGTCTCCGAGATTGTCCACCGGCTGGCCGATGACGTTCATGACGCGGCCCAAAGTACCTTCGCCGACGGGCACGGTGATCGGCCCACCCGTATCAATGGCCTTCATGCCGCGCACCATGCCGTCCGTGGGCAGCATCGAGACGGCGCGCACGCGGCCTTCGCCAAGATGCTGCTGCACCTCTGCGATGACATCAATGGTCGTCGGCACGTCAAACCCTTCCGAGGTGATACGCAGCGCCTCGTAGATCGGCGGCAAATGACCCTCTTCAAATTCTACGTCCACGACGGGGCCGATGATCTGCACGACGTGGCCTACATGCTGACCCTCCGCGCTCGCATTATGATAACTATCCGTGCTCGCGTTTCCATTAGGCGTAACCATACTTTATTAAACAGCTCCTTTTATGTAAGCCTCTCAAGGCGAAAATTTCGGCGGGTTTAAAAGCCAATCAAGATAACATATCGTTTACTGCTAATCAAAGGGCGTCCGGGTACACAAACCTACTATCTAAGGCCGCGCATCGAAGGCCTTTCCGAAGATTAAAGACTCTTGACCATCGTGAAGAGCGGCGTCCCGAACAGATCGTGTGGGCCTTCACTGCTAAGGCTGAAACCAGAATGCTCATAGAGCCGAATAGCGCGAGTTAGAAAAGGGGTAGTGCTTAAAACCAGTCGCTTGTGGCCATTTAGGTTAGCGAAACTCACTATCTGCTTTAAAAGCAGTTGCCCTATCCGCTGACCTCGCGCGCGAGGAAGGATCGCCATGCCTCGAATGTATAGCGCCTCGCCTTTGTCTACTGCGGAGACCGTCCCAACGATAGCGTCATCATGCAGGGCCACCCACACCGGCCCTTCCTTGATACGGCTTAGTATCTGCTCACTGTCGGGCGTGGTGGCAGCGAATCCATCATCGGTATAGGAAGATTTGTACTCTCTGAACGACTCATACATAACTAATGCAATCTGCGCGACATCGTCCGGCACAGCGAGCCGTATGTGCGCGCCCGCTCCGTTTCGTTCCATGTTCATCTTGTGACCCGGATCGTACTGCGAGATCAAAGATCAAGTACGCAAAAAGTGCAACAAAAGCTCCGAGATGTTGTAGAGGTAAATGTCCGGCTCCGTACTGGATAGATTCTTGCTGGTCGGATAGGCGCTCCGGACGGCGACGGTGTGGACGTGCGCGCTTTTCCCCATGCGTATGTCTTCGGGAGCATCGCCGATGTAGGAACATTCTTCCGGACTTGAACCGATCAGGCTCATGGCCTGTTCCAATCCTTCGGGGTGAGGCTTTTTATTTACGATGTGTTCGTTGCAGACGACCGTCTGAAAAGTTTGGGCCAATCCCATCTCTTCAAGCTCGCGCGTGACGCGGCAGTGGCTTCCGCTGGTGACGATGCCGAGTTTGTAGCCTCTGTTGTGAAGCTCTGTGACTGTTTCGCGCGCGCCCAAGACCAATCTCGCGGGCGCTTCTCCGTAATGTTGAATCCAGAGATCGTCGGCGCGCTGCCACTGGTCGCGCGGCAATGCAAGCGTCTCGTACATGGTGTACCAGTTGGGAGAATAATTGGCCTCGTAAAACTCTGCGGTGAACTGGACGCCCAGCTCATCTAGACTTTTCTGAAAGGCTGCAAAGCCATTAACGGCGGAGTCGTTGAGCGTTCCGTCCCAGTCAAAGATTAATGTGTTGATGGAGTCTGTGGTGGCGTCGGTCATCTTGAAATGAGCGCTCGCGCTTATTCGCTTTCGTCTATGCGAATCTTCATGCGCCGCAGCGTTCGCCTGTCTTCATCTGTCAATTCAAGCGACCCGTCCGTTTGATTTTCACCATCTTCGTCATGCGGGCGCAAACCTATTTCCAATCTGAGCGTCAACTCCATCTCATAGCCAGCTTCGCGCAGGCGCTCGATGGCTTCGGCCACCTGCGGAGAGTTCTCGACCGCCTCGTTGATCGCCGAGCCCAGCTCCTGCACGATTCCTTTGGCTTCGTCGTTAATATCCAAAATTGACAGAGACGCTTTCCTTTGGCCGATTTGTTTATTTGTCTGCTTCGATACCGGCTTGATGCTAAGCGACCCGCACGCCTGCGGTCAACCATTCGAGCGGCCACAAGGAGTTGGTGAGTCAGTTTGGATAAAATTACTGTTCAAGGCATGGAAATTCACCACA
This sequence comes from Pyrinomonadaceae bacterium, assembly GCA_046714695.1. GTDB lineage: Bacteria > Acidobacteriota > Blastocatellia > Pyrinomonadales > Pyrinomonadaceae > DASQYE01. The sequence continues at coordinate 5,475 of JBKKAL010000153.1, read as the reverse complement.
GAGGCACCGCAGGACACGGAGGAAGCATGGAGGCTTAAATGACATTCGACTCTCTGTGCCCCCTCTGTGCTCTCTGTGTCTCTGTGGTGAGGTGTAAACTTCCATAACACTCAATTTAAATTAACCTACTACTTGCAATGGGGCTTAATTGCTAGCCTCAACCGCACTATGTTAGGCTTCGATTACTTCGCCCGAACACCGATACTTAACCTCTATTTGAGAGGATGAACCCGTATGACAACCAAAACCAGCGCCGAGCGGCGCGAGCGCTTCGAGACATCTTCCGCCATCGAGCTGCCCAACGACTTCAATCCATCGAACACGGAAGCAGTTGATTACGAGCGCGACATGGGAGCGCCCGGCGAATATCCGTACACGCGGGGAGTGCGCCGCAACATGTATCGCGGGCGTTTCTGGACGATGCGTCAATATGCCGGTTACGCGACGGCTGAGGAATCTAACGCGCGTTATAAATACCTGCTCGCGCAGGGCACGACGGGTCTTTCCGTAGCTTTTGACCTTCCGACGCAGATCGGTCTCGATTCCGATGACCCGCTCGCGCTCGGCGAAGTCGGCAAAGTCGGTGTCGCCATTGATTCCATAGAAGACATGGAGCGACTCCTGGCAGGCATTCCGCTCGACAGCGTCTCGACCTCGATGACGATCAACGCGACGGCCTCAACCCTGCTATGTCTTTATCTCGCTGTAGCCCGCCGCCAGGGCGTGGCGTTCGACCGTGTCAACGGCACAATCCAGAACGATATTCTCAAGGAATATATCGCGCGCGGCACATACATCTACCCGCCTGAGCCCAGTTTACGTCTCGTCACGGATACGTTCAGTTTTTGCGCGCGCGAAGTCCCGAACTGGAATACGATCTCGATCAGCGGCTATCACATACGCGAGGCAGGCTCGACAGCCGTGCAGGAGGTCGCCTTTACGCTGGCGGACGCCACTGCCTACGTCGAAGCGGCGCTTGCCGCCGGACTCCTTGTGGACGAGTTCGCGCCGCGTCTCTCCTTCTTCTTCAATGCGCACAATAATCTCTTAGAGGAGATTGCGAAGTTTCGCGCCGCGCGAAGACTTTGGGCGCGTATCATGCGCGAGCGTTTTAACGCACGCGATCCGCGCTCGTTGATGCTGCGCTTTCACACGCAGACGGCGGGTTCGACCCTGACCGCGCAGCAGCCCGAAGTCAACATCGCTCGCACGACGATTCAGGCGCTCGCAGCCGTGCTTGGCGGCACACAATCGCTGCACACGAACGCGATGGACGAGGCCATGGCGCTTCCCACCGAAGGGGCGGCGCGCGTCGCCCTGCGCACGCAACAGGTCATCGCTTACGAGTCGGGAGTGGCCGACACGGTTGACCCTCTCGCGGGCTCCTACGCCATCGAGCATTTGACGGACGAGATAGAGCGCCGCGCCGCCGATTATCTTGAGAAGATAGATGCGATGGGCGGCGTGTTGCGCGCCATTGAGACGGGCTACGTCCAGCGCGAGATTCAGGAGGCCGCTTACCAATATCAACGCGCAGTCGAGCGAGATGAGCAAACGGTTGTCGGCGTTAACCGCTTTCAGATGGAAGAGGAGCAAAGCGTCCCGCTCCTGCGCGTAGACCCCGCCGTCGAGCAGGAGCAGGTCGAGCGTCTGCAAGCTTTGCGCGCGCGCCGCGATAATGAAGCGGTCGAAGTCACGCTCCTCAAATTGGAGGAAGCGGCGCGCGGCACGGAAAATCTACTGCCGCGCATTCTCAATTGCGTCGAAGCTTACGCGACCGTCGGCGAGATCAGCCATCGCCTGCGCCGCATCTGGGGCGAATATCGCGAAGCTTTAACAATGTAATAGACTGCCAGTGCAAAAGTTGCCTCCTCGCCCGTAACGGATATATGGGCAATCGCTCGCAGGGCTATAAGCTGATGAAATGGTTGACGGGTATCTATCTTTTTATACTGGGCGTGATCGTCTTTCTGGCGGATCAGAAAAAATACCAGCCGCTTTTCCGGCGCGTAAGGGAAATGCCATACGGTGATAAGCTGGGCCATCTTATCCTGATGGGCCTTTTCTCCTTTCTCCTGAATATGGCGCTCAAATGCAGGACTTGGAGAGTCTGGAAGATCGAGCTGTTGAAGGGTAGTTTGATCGTCGCGCTCATCGTCACAGTGGAAGAGTTTTCGCAATTGTTCATCCGGTCCAGAACATTCGACGCGGGTGATCTGCTGTTTGATTACATTGGGATATTCTCCTTCGGACTGTTCGCCTATCTCCTGACCAGAAGAAGGCCGGTCAAGGCGGGCGATTGAGTTGAGCTTCACTGAACATCCTCGCCGTTCCATAACATTTCGCTTACAATCTGAAATTCAGATGGCACACTTGCTTGAGATCAAAGATTTGCAGACGCATTTCCCGACACGCGCCGGACTGGTGCGCGCTGTTGACGGTGTGAGCTTTCATATTGACGAGGGCGAGCTGCTGGCATTGGTCGGGGAATCGGGTTGCGGGAAATCCATCACGGCCCTCTCTGTGATGCGACTGATCTCTGCGCCGGGCAAGATTGTCGGGGGCGAAATAACTTTTAACGGCGAGAATCTGCTCGCGGCCACCGACGCGCGCATGCGCGAGATTCGCGGCGACGACATCGCGATGATCTTTCAAGATCCTATGACCTCGCTCAATCCCGTCTATACCGTGGGCGAGCAGGTTGCCGAAGCCCTTCGCCTTCATCGCGGGCTTTCGCGCAAAGCTGCGCGCGAGGCGACCGTCGAAGCGATGCGCGAGGTAGCGATTCCTGATCCGTCGCGGCGCGTTGATGATTACCCGCACCAGTTGTCCGGCGGGATGCGCCAGCGCGTGATGATCGCGATGGCGCTGGCGTGCGACCCTAAACTTCTCATCGCGGACGAGCCGACCACCGCGCTCGACGTTACCATTCAGGCACAGATTCTAGAGCTACTGAATGAGCTGCGGCGCACACGCGAACTCGGCGTGCTTCTGATCACGCATGATCTTGGCGTGGTCGCGGAGGTCGCAGACCGCGTCGCGGTGATGTACACCGGACGCATCGTCGAGCAGTCGCCCGTCGAAGAACTGTTTGCGCGCCCGAAGCACCCGTACACAGAAGGGCTGTTGCGCTCCGTGCCGAAGCTAACGGCGGAGCATGTCGCGAAGGCCATACGCCTGGAGACTATCGAGGGCGTTGTACCAAGCCCGACGGAATTACCAGAAGGCTGCCACTTTGCGCCGCGCTGTCAGCACCGCATGCCGCGCTGCACGGCAGAAGGTGTGATTCCGCTTTACGATCTTGAGGGCGGGGTCAGGGTGCGCTGCGTGCTCTATGATCTTGCTGCGGCGGTCACCGCAGACCATCAGGCAGAAACGAAGTTATCCGATAACATCTAAGACTCGCCATCTCGAATCAGAATTTGTGGTCTTCGATATGAGATTAAATAAACGCGACGAGCTTCGGACAGAAAAGTGAACTCCGACCAAAATCTAAACTTTGATCAAAGACCTGGGGCGGCAAGCGTGCCGGATCGCGAAGCTATGGCGGCGCGCTTACAAGACGCGCAAGCGAGCGACGGAAGCGCGCACGAGGAGCCGCTGGTGCGCGTGCGCCGTCTCGTCAAGCATTTTGCGGTCGAGGGCTCGGATGACGTGGTGCGTGCCGTGGACGGCGTGACGTTTGAGATTCTTCGCGGCGAGACTTTGGGGCTGGTCGGGGAATCCGGCTGCGGAAAATCAACGGTCGGGCGCTGCCTGCTGCGCCTGATCGAGCCGACCTCCGGCGAAGTCATATTCGATGACCGCAACGTGCTCGGTGTGGGACGCCGGGAACTGAGAGAGCTGCGCCAGCAGATGCAGATCATCTTTCAAGACCCCTACGCATCGCTCAACCCGCGCATGAGCGTGCGCGACATTCTCTCCGAGCCGCTGGTTATACATGGAATCGGTAATAAAGCGGAGCGACGCGAGCGCGTTGCCGAACTGCTCGGAAAAGTCGGGCTTGATCCCGATTATATGAATCGCTATCCGCACGAATTCTCCGGAGGGCAGCGTCAGCGTATTGGAGTCGCACGCGCCCTGGCGCTCAATCCGAAGCTCATCGTCGCGGACGAGCCTGTCTCGGCCCTGGATGTCTCCGTGCAGGCGCAGGTCGTCAATCTGCTGCAAGACCTGCAACAGGAGTTCGGCCTGACTTACCTTTTTATCTCGCATGGCCTGGCGGTCGTCGAGCATATCTCGACGCGCGTGGCCGTGATGTATCTGGGGCGCATCGTCGAGGTCGCGAGCGCCGCAGACCTTTACGCCCGCCCGCTTCATCCTTACACACAGGCGCTCCTTTCTGCGATACCCGTACCCGACCCGCGTCACAAACGCGAGCGCATCGTTTTAGAAGGCGATGTGCCGACGCCGATCAACCCACCATCGGGATGCCGCTTTCGCACGCGCTGCCCTATGGCGATCAGTGAGTGCGCGCAGATTGATCCCGACCTGCGCGAAATCTCGCCCGGTCATACGGTCGCCTGCATACGCGTGCCGGGCTGGACTGATGCGCCGACAGCCGCTTAAAGAATGGAAGGACTGTCATATCTTCAGTGGGAGAGTGTTGAATTTTAGATGGAGGCAGGCGCGCGTATTATGGGAAAACGGCACAGAAGATCGCATGGAGCGGGTGGGACATCCTCACCCAGTCCGCATTATGAGAATTTAGTCAAGCTGCGCGAGGATAATCCGCAGGCTTATGAGCGGCTCGGCGAAAACACTCATCAGACGGTCGAAAAATATCAGTTGAGCCAGTTGGCCGTACACTTCGAGCATCATCCCGGAAATGAAAGTTTATTGGAGTTGAGCGAGAGGCTGCCGGAGGTGTACGCACGCCTGAGCCAGAGCACCAGAGATGAAGTTGATCGCTATGCCGCAAGCAAGCGCGCCTTTAGAATTACTAACGAAGAGAGCATAGAACGTGATAATTCACATAACTGACTTGCGATAGGTACGGCAAATACTGTAAGGCGCGTGGCGCATCCTTATAAAACCATTTCGTGTTATAGCCAATTCCCCTCGCCTCTCAGCAGCGCGTGCCGGTTTTATAAAATTATCACTTCTCGTTTACGAATGTCGGATTGAAACCCTGAATTGACGCCGGACGTAATAAAGCGGCGCTACTCACATCTTGTAAGATCGGACGGACGCGTTTGGACCTGGCCATTTCGGTGGATTTAAACCACAAGGAGAACAATTATGAGCGATCCGAATCTGGGAACTTCTGCGCCTCCTGCGCCCGCTGCTCCTCCTCCTCCGTCTGTCCCTGTTGCTGCTCCTCAGTCACAGACGCCCGATGGGCCAACGATGACCACCGCCGAGACCTTAACCGGCATCTTCTTTGAGCCGGAACGCGTTTTCGATTCGTTGCGCTCTCGCCCGCGTTTTCTTGTCGCCACAATAATCACCACGCTGCTCGTGTGTGTATTCACC
>JBKKAL010000152.1:0-15877 GCA_046714695.1 Pyrinomonadaceae bacterium | reverse complement strand
CTATTATCCACTCAGAGTCGGCGATTGGTGGAAGTATCAGTCAACTGCCGGTGATAATAACCTGTCCGAGTTCACCATGAAGGTGCTCGCCGAAGAGAAACAGGCAGACGGCACAGTGTTCTCTCAGGTCGAGATCATGTCGACGATACCGATCCATGAATGGTACTCCAAGTCGAGCGGCTGGGTTCTCTGGCATCGAGAAGCCTACCCGAAGAACGATATGAAGGTCACGTTCGAGCCCGTCAGACAATTCTTGAAGAACCCGCCGACCACAGGGGCTTCATGGCAGTGGAAGGGCAAAGGTATGATGGGCATTGATATAGAGGAATCTCATCAGGTTACGGGTTCCGAAATGGTTGAAGTTCCGGCGGGCAAGTTTGAGGCAATCAAGGTTGAGACAAAAACCACACAGGGCGGGCAGTCTGTGACGAGAACGTACTGGTATGTAAACTGGGTCGGATTCGTCAAAGGCGTAACGGAATCCAGCTCTTACAAATCAACCACCGTTCTCCTCGACTACAGCTTTAAGAAGAAATAACTCTCCTCTGGAAAATGCCAAAAGGAGAGAGTTACGTTTCCGTCAATTTACATTTGAAGATAATTTTGAAGTTACACCCGGATTCCCTGTGAGTGCAGCTTTCAGAATTGTTTGCGACCGGTGCGCATAATCAACTCTACCGGATTGATTTAGGGAATGTAGTAACAAGGTCACAAACAATTCTAGCGCGATTCGTAAATCTTGAGGCTGGGTAATTCCACTGCCGAGAGGAACCCTCCTTTGCCGCATCCGGTGTCAATGCCGATCAGGTCACTGCGAATCCACACGTCACCTTTATCGTCAAAAACCTTTTCAATCCAGTTCAAATGATCGAGTGGGAGATAGCTCGTCACGGTATGACCAAAGACGAGGCGCTTGCCTGAATATCCTCTCCAAAAGTCATCCTCACGCATCCAGAGTAGCGCCATCTCTTGCGACTTTGTCGGATGAAACCAGACACTTCCCTCGCCTTCCAAACCGGCGTGTACATATATCGCCCTCTCGTCTTCATACCAGAGCGGCAGCGCCTTCATCCACTCATAAACGTCCGGCGGCAACCATTTCCGCACTTCGAGCATGCCGATTATCTGTTGCTGTTTATCCTTAGTTTCGTCGCCGGTAAATGACAGATAGGTAGCCAGGGCTCCGTTTGAGGGCGGAAGCAAATTCTCGCATCTGCCGTGCTCGTATGCTTCCAGAAATATCTGCTCGTGATTGCCCATCAGGGTAATGATACGCGCAGGGGTACGCTCTTGTAGATTGCGCACGAACTCGACGACGCCGCGCGAGTCCGGGCCGCGATCAATATAATCGCCAAGAAAAACGACCGTATCGTCAGCGGTCAACTCCGGCAGACGCGACCAGAGTGTGCGCAGGTGATCCAGATCACCATGAATGTCGCCTATGGCTATCGTCTTCTCGTTCATCACTCAACACTTTACAGGAAACAATTCAAATTGCACCAAACCCGTCTGCACCCCGGCGATAAATTCCGCCAAAGTCTTCAGGATAAGAATTGCAGCGATGACCATTTCCAATATCGGATCAACCGCGTCGAGCTTTCAGTTCTCCGGCTAACATAGCAAAGAGTGAAGGAATGCAGCGTTCGCTTCCTCCAAGGGGCTACAACTTTGTAGCAACTCCCGGGCGGATGGCTCAGATGTGGCTGCCGCAAAGGCGCTCCAGGCCGCAGCTCCGACTCGCTCGCCCTGAGCCTGCATCGTGAACTGATCTTTGATTGTACGCCCCTCGAACAGCGTGCGATTCAAGTCCATCAACTCAGGATTCGCCGCCAGTAGATTGTTTTGAATCTCGGCAGCGTTCGGATGAAGGGATTCTACGCGCCGCGCGATTTCCTCTTCGCGCTCCGCGCAAGCCAGCAGACCTTCTTTGACAGCCGGGTCTTGATGCTCATTAGCCCACCTGCGATAACGCCGGGCAGCCAACCGCTCAAGCGCCGCGAGAAGTATTGGCCGGAGTCCAGGCTCGATGTTTTGGAGAGCTGGCCCCAATATCTTCGCTATGTCAGGAAGTTCGATCTTATTGTCTTTCATGTTTGATGCCTTCGGCCTGTGTCCGTGCCGCCCTCGCGCGAGGCGATCAGAACGCACGCCAGGGCAATCAACGCCGGGAGCGCCTGGGTAAACAGAATTGATGTTTTTGCCGTGATACTGCCGAAGATACCGGCGATTATTACGCAGATCAGGAAGAAGAGCTTGATATCTCGCCGCTCCTTCCAAATTCCCCAGATCAGCCCGGCAGCCAGAAAACCGTTGTAAAGCCCCTGGTTCATCGCCAGCGCCGCCGATGAGGCAGAGACCTCCGGCGTCATCTGGAAGATTTTTCGACCAACCGGGTGATCCCAGAAAAACATTTCGAGCGTCAGGAATCCAAGGTGACAGAGGGCCACCAGTGCCGTCAGCACATTCGCGATAAGTTTCATGATTTCTCCTGCGGCGAGTTCAACTGATCAGCGCGCTTTAGCATAGGCCACTGCAAGAAACAGCAGATCATGCGGGAGGTGTTTGTAACCCCCCTCAAACAGATCCCATCCAGAGTGAAGGAAGCTAAGCACTCAGTCCCCAACCTCATTCAGTAGATGTCTGAGGCCGTGATTGGACTGCGCGAGGCAAATGCTACACAAACATAGCCGGAGGGAAAGATGATGAAAGGCATGCTATGCGAGCGTCCGGGCGAATGATTTGTTATGAGCGGCGCGCTTTACACATGCGGAGGCTCATCAATTTTCCCTGACAAGCTCATCCGGCTCCGGTTGCGGTTTGCTACCAGGCTTGAATACCAGAATTGCATAAAGCCGCATCGCACTTCCATTTTCTTCCGACTGTTCCGTGAACTCGAAAGCCACCCCCTTACTTGAATCATAGTAATAATCTATATCTCCACGCTTGGTCATACGAATCACTTTAAGATTTGGGAATTGACGCTTAACCTCAGCCAGGCTGCTGTTTGCGCTCAAGCCCTCCGTGGTGGAGAAACGCGGTGAAGTCGCGGATATCTGGTACACGCGGCCATTCCTATTATAAAAGACGCGCAGAGTATTTGAATTATCCTGCGAAAACCAGTAGTCGCCTTTATTACCGCGTCCGGGTAAATCGTATGTTCCTGAGGGAGTGCCCAGGCTCTTGTGTACCGTTGAACGGCTCATGCCGATTTCAACTTTACCGATTTTACGGCCTGGCGCGATGCTGTTTTCTTGTCCGGCTATTTGGACAGCCAATAATATTAACAGGAAGCAAGCCTTGAGAATCATCTGGCACATTCTTTCTTTCCATCATCAATGGCGTGGGTCTTAACGAATCGAAACTTCTAAGGAATAACGTGTTGCCCCTACCACCGTTGGATTCATAATTGTAATAACGTTGTCGCCCGCAACTGTGGTGATGCTAAGATTAACTTCATCTGTATCGAACGTCACCTCGCCATTGCTTGAACTAACCACTGCTGTCAGCGTTTGTCCCTGCCTTGCGCGTATAACGAAAGTTCGTTTGCCACCGGACTTAATACTGCCTGAAACGGTTGCAGACGTTCTTCCTCTGGCAAAACGAATTCGCTTTTGAGCAAAAATCTCTGAACTCGCCAGAAGAACCACCAACGTGAGAAGCAGAAACCGCACACTTTGAGTTCGCAACATTTTTCTCCTTACTGGATGCTTACGGTTAAGGTGTAATTAATCTTAGCCCCCGGACGCCTCGCATCTGCGCGCGACATCGCTACTCGAACAATGTACTCGCCTGATTCCGCTAAAGTTTCCGACCATTCATCTGTTGGAGCCATTGTTTTAGCGGGCTGCCCATTGATGGAATAAATAGTAAAAGAGGCGTACGGCTTTGGCTGGGCCAGTTTCAGAGACATTGTTTGTCCCGCTCTTGCGTTAATCAAATATTCTTTGAATTCGTAGCCGACAAGCCTTCCTCTCAGCACGGCTGATGATTTACCTTTGGCAAATCTGACTTTGACACGCTCGCGGCTGGCTTGCGCTGAGACAGTACACGCTAAAAGCATCATCGCAATGATGCAACTGCACAACTGTTTCCAATGATATTTACGCATGGCCCACCTTCCCTGACACTTAAAAAATATAGACACCTCTGAACAGTCCGCCTTAGACATCAACATTGAGTTGACCGCTATCAAATCTCATGGCTCGGCAACGTAGAAATAGTAGTTAGCGGTGTAAGGCACATGGATTTCCCTGCCTTCGCTCGTTTTCTCACAGCCTCCCTCAGGTGCCTTGCCTCCTACAGTATCAACTCGCTGGATACTCGTCACCTTGCTAAACATACCTTCACCCTCTCGCTTCTTTACTTCAATCAACAGCAATGGAATTGCGTTAGCATCCATTGCATCAACGTGCGTTTTATGTTCACCCAGCACTTTGCTTCCGTCATTCGACTCCCACGTAGGGCCAGCGTAATGCTTGCCGATCTTCCCTTGATGGTCAAACAATTCAGCCTCCGGCTCCTTAAAGACCCATTCAAACAGGGCTGGATCATCCCTTTTAGCCCGGCACACGTAAATCTGAACGCCCCTCGCAGCCGCTACCGATGAAACCCGTTCCTTCTGAGAAACTCTGAGGCTCTCCGGAACAAGAGGCATTGTCAGGTTGTGCGCAGTCTTGTTGGCGCAGCTCCAGATAAAGGCAACCAGCCCCGTACAAGCGAACACGGTTCGAAGTTGTTCTTTAATGATTGGTTTCTCGATCCCTGAAATGCGAACTACTGCTCTGCCCCAATGCGGGGCTTTTTTGACTTGAATTCCAGGTTGAGATGCAGTCACACAGCAGCCGAAGCGCCATTATTCTTTCAAAGTCGCGTGTCCGTGCTGTCTACGAACGAGCGAGTTTTAAGAATTCCGCCGAACTCTCCAGATACTCCCGCTGCTTCGCTCCATATTCGGACTGCTTTGGAGTTATCTGCTTTCCTTTTTCTCCAATCCACCTGATAAGCCGGTCATTGTTGAAATAGAAACGGTTCTCCTTGGTAGAAATCGTTTTTCCAGACAAAGGCTTGTCATACTGAAAATCCTTGCGAAAGACAAAGATCAACTGGCCGTCCCGGTAGTAAAACTCCTCTACGGCCTTGCCGGTTTCGCCGAAATGGGTGGCGACGATTTTCTTGATGGAATTACCATCAGAGTAGGCTTCTAATTCCCCGCCCTCAGCCGATAAACCAGACAACTCTTTTTTTACTTTCCTATATCGCGAGAGATTTTTGTTGATCGCCGTATAGTGTGAGCGAATGGTATCAATCGCATCTACGGAAGCACAGGCTCTCACAGAAGGAGAAAAAGCGAAGGGGTTCGCATAGCCCGACAGGAAAGAGACTGCTAACAACACAAGCGTTTTTTTCATATGCTTATTCCTTCTCAAAAAATTTAGCAATTCATTGCGCACTCTGGAAAGTGATAGATGTCGGCATCAAAGATTGCGTTTCTCACGCTACCTTTGATAACCGCTGAATCCGCCCCCGCCGTATGGATTACCACCCTGATATGGGGGCGCAATCGGTTCAAACTCGCGCTTCTCAAAGAGTGAGACCCCGATGGTTCCGCCAATGCTGGCAATGATGGTTATAAAAACAGCGGTTACTATGCTTATTATTATCAGGAGGATAATGATCGTCTCATCGGAGATTCAACCTGGCGGCCATGATTTTTAAACTCGAAACTATAATTGCCCGTAAAGTATTGAATCGGTGTGACTATAAAAAGCTGGATCAGCCCACCGACCATTCCTGCGAGCGCCCCTACCATAGCGCCTTCGCCGTTTCTCACACGCACAGGAGACCGCTTTATATACAAAGCTGCGGCGAGCGCTCCGCCCACAATAGTTGAGAGGCAGCCACAACAGGCGAAAAAGGGACCGACGCCCGGAATCGCCCGTAGTATGGCAAGGAAGCCTATCATAAGACCGCCCAACGCCGCCGCAGTTAATTTGTTGCCCATCTATAGAAGTTCCTTTCGGGGAAGTTGGCAAGCTTTCGCTCTTACGATGAATTCGACCTGAGCCCAACATATTATTTTGGGAAATCAGCCTTCAAAAAACTTTGCCGAGAGGAGATCAATGACTTATGTTGATAAGCCTAACTTTGTGCCAGTTCTAAGGGAGCGATATGGCAAACTTTTGAACGCTTAGGGAGAAACCTACAAGAGGGTTTCAGATTGAGAATAGCGGAGCATGGGAAACTCCTTCCTTAAATTAAGGCGCTACGATAAAAACTTATGGTGCGGGTGAATACCGAGATATGATCTAAGGATTGCGCGGCTCAACTACTAATCAAACTAAGGAACATCCTGAACAGCGAAAACATAATGCTTAATGCGAAAGTAGTCAATAGTTAAGTTTCGCCTTGCAAAAATAGATCGGCAAGGGTTAAGGATAGATGGAAGCCGTGCCCGGACTCTTTGACAAACGCAACTCCAATGCTCAGACCTGATGCGTTGCAAAAGGTTGCAGCCGTGAAGAGATCATAATTTCAGATTATGATGAGGAGCACCATTTTAGCTCAACGAAAATCATTCCCTTTTTTATCTCCGATCATCCGGCGAGCGGTATGGCTCTGCGTCGTCCTTCTCTCCGCTGCGCTAGTACTTTCCTCTTCCTCCACGCTCGCACAAATCTCCTCCGGGAAAAGCAATCAAGCAGCTCTTCATTCCAGCGGCCTCCTCGATGGTGAATCTCAAGCGCAGCGTCAGGCCGGGAACCCGGGGGTCATCTTTAATACGGCTATCAGACAGTCACGCGAGGAGCAGTTGGATATTCCGACGCTGTTGCGCGAGAGCGATTTTAATGGAGCGACGTTCCACGAGCGATTGCTCGATTTTACCTATACGCTGAAAAGGACACGGCGCAAGCTGGACATGCACAACAAGGTGAAAGAAGAGGGCTTCTATGTCTTTGAGGCATATCCGGTCATGGGCATGCATGTACTCGTCATGCTCAGTAAAAATGGATTGCCGGTTCCCGCTGACAAGGTGCTCGAAGCGCGCAAGAGTGCAGGCGAGAATTTATCTAGAGCTGAGTTGGCCGCAACCGGCCAGTTGATGGCAGTCACCAGTGCCAAGGCCGGTAGCGTTCTCAAGCGGCATCTCAGCATTGGCATGATGGTGGGCTCTGCCGGGAAGGCCGTTTCTATATTCTGGGATCCGTCGGATTTTCTGCGCTCATGCGAATTCAGCGCGCCCCGCCGTGAACTGCTCAACAATCGTGAGGTGATTGTTTTAGATTTTCGCCCGCCCTCAGGCCTCAACTCTCCAAAGACAAAACCATTTATCAACAGACTGGTCGGACGCGTCTGGATAGACCGGCTCGATAAGGTGGTCGTCAGTATCAAGGGCTGGATTCCATCAGGGGCGGCAGTTGAGCAGGGCAAAAAAGACCCGGCAGAGAGCGCGGCTGCGGTCATTTACGAGCAGGTGCGACTGCCGACGGGAGAATGGTTTCCGCGTTACGTGCGCATGAACTCAGGCGGCGACCAGACCCTTTTCAACGGATTGAATTGGGACGTGGTGTTTGAGTTCAGTGAGTACAAGCGCTTTAAAACGAATGTTGAAGATGTGAAAATCAATTCGCCGGAAAAGAAAATCCCTTGAGCCCCCTTATCCATATCAAACAGCACAGCAAATTCAGATCACGGCTGCGTGCCTAGCTGGAGCTGGACGCTAAAGAGGGTTGGCCTCGCGTCCCGCTCTCTGAGGAAGTTCTATATACTGGCCGCTACTCAAAAAAACTTCCGGCGGGCGTCGCTCTCCGGCTGCTAATCGTGTATAATTTTGCCAGTCCCCAACAAATTTAACTAAAGTCAATCAGGAGAATATCTGAAATGAAACCATTGATTCTCGTGACCCTCCTGTTGTGTTTACCTTTGGCGGTTATGGCGCAGCGAAGCTCTCGCGGCACGCCCCCGAAGGTGAGCCAGCAACAACAGCCTGCCCACGCAAATCAACAGACGCCGCGCAAGCTGTTTCCGTATGATTATTCGATTGATGATCTTCCGAACGGCCTGCGTCTAATCACCATTCCAACAGATTACCCGAACCTCGTCGCCCTTTACATCGTTGTCCAAACGGGCTCGCGCAACGAAATCGAACCGGGCAAAAGCGGCTATGCGCACTTCTTCGAGCACCTGATGTTTCGCGGCAGTGAAAATGTTACCGCCGATCAGCGCGACGAGATTCTCAAGCGCGCAGGCGCTTCCTCTAACGCTTATACATCAGACGACCGCACGGTCTATCATGAGGTCTTTTCCAAAGAAGACCTGGATGAGATCATGAGAATCGAGGCCGACCGTTTTCAGCGTCTCAAGTACACGCAGGCTCAGTACAAAACGGAGAGCCTCGCGGTGCTTGGCGAGTACAACAAAAATAGCGCCAATCCCTTCTCCAAGCTCTACGAGAAGCTGCGCGAGACGGCCTTCAGCACGCACACCTACTCGCACACCACGATGGGCTTTATCAAAGACATCGAGGATATGCCGAACCAGTATGATTACAGTCTGCAATTTTACCAGCGCTACTATCGCCCCGAATACACGACTATCATGATCGTCGGCGACGTCACGCGCGAGCGCACTCTGGCGCTGACCAAAAAGAATTTCGGCGAATGGAAACGCGGTGATTACGTCCCGCAAATCCCCAAAGAACCGCAACAGACAGCCCCGCGCACGGCGCACGTTGACTGGTCTTCGCCAACGCTTCCGCATATGGTGGTAGCATTTCGCGGCCCTGCCTACTCCGATGTAGATAAGGACAAAGCGGCGCTGGATCTCCTGGCGCAAATCGCCTTCGGCGAAAACTCAGACCTTTCCCAAAAGCTTGTGCTCAAGGAACAGAAGGTTGATTTCGTCGCGCCCGGATTCGATGATCAGGCTGACCCGGAGCTTTTCAGCATCTTCTCGCGTATCAAAGATGAGAAGGACGTTAACTACGTACGGGATCAGATTCTCGCGACCTTTGAGCGCTATAGCAAGGAAACTGTCCCACAGGCGAAGCTGGATGCGACGCGCTCACGCCTGCGTTACAGCGCGGCGCTTGCCATGGATAGCTCCCAGGCGATAGCGAGCGGGATTGCCTCTTATGTCTCGCTGCGCCGGACGCCGGAGACGATCAACAAGCTGTTCGCGCTCTACGATCAGATCACGCCGGAGGACATACGCGCGACCGCGCAGCGTTATTTCGTCGAGAAAAATCGCACCATCGTCACGCTCTCAACGAAAAAGGAAGCGACAGCAACCAAAGAGGGAGGGAAATGATGATAAGAATTTTAACCATCGCGATTGTCTTTGCTGTCTCGCTCTCCGCGTTCGCGCGCAGTAGTAGTAGTAGTAGCAAACCCGCGCCCATGCAGACCAAGATGGCCTCTGTGCTTCAACCCAACCGCTCGCCGCTCGTCACATTTCGCATGCTCTTTATGACGGGCTCTGCTTCCGACCCGAAGGGCAAAGAGGGCGTGGCGGCGTTGACGGCGGCGCTGCTCGCAAAGGGCGGCTCGCGCGCCATGACCTACAACCAGATCGTCGAGGCGTTCTATCCGATGGCTTCCTCTTTCGACTGGCAGATAGACAAGGAGATGACGGTCTTTACGGGAACGACCCATCTGGATAACCTTGATCGCTACTATGGGATTATCAACCAGATGCTGCTTGATCCGGGTTTTCGTGAGGATGATTTCACACGTCTCAAGACCGATGCGGTCAATTTCCTGAAAGTCTCTTTGCGTGAGGGTAACGACGAGGAGCTGGGCAAAGAGCAACTCTACAACGCAATTTACAATGGACATCCATACGGGCATCACAACATCGGAACGCTGGGCTCGCTTGATAAGCTCACGCTTGCCGATGTCCGCGATTTCTACACCAAGAACTACACGCAGGCCAGTCTCGTGCTTGGTCTGGCGGGTGGCTATCCGGCCGCTTTCCCTAAGAAAGTGGAAGCAGACTTTAAGAAACTTCCTGCCGGTCAGCCCAACACTGTCAAGTACGATGCGCCCAAACTCGGCGATGGCATGCGCATTGAGTTGATTAAGCGTGACACACGCTCGACGGCTATCTCGCTCGGCTTTCCGATCAGCGTCAGGCGCGGTGATAAAGACTGGGCGGCACTGGCGCTCGTCGCCTCCTATTTCGGCCAGCACCGTTCGTCGAACAGCTACCTGTATTCGAGGCTACGAGAAGCGCGCGGCCTCAATTACGGAGACTATGCGTACATAGAATATTTCCCGCGCGGCATGTTTCAGTTCGCGCCCGATGCGAACCTGGGACGACAACTTCAGATTTTCCAGATATGGATTCGCCCCGTAGAACCGCAGAACGGCCTCTTTACACTGCGCGCCGCGCTCTTTGAATATGACAAGCTGGTACGCGATGGGATGTCCAAGGAAACCTTTGAAGCGACGCGAGAGTTTCTTGGAAAGTATGTCAATATCCTGACGCAAACGCAGGACGCGCAACTCGGCTACGCGCTCGACAGTCGCTATTACGGCATCAGTGATTTCCCAACATACATGCGCGAGCAACTCGCGAAGTTAACTCTGGAAGATGTCAACCGCGCCATCAAGCAACATCTCAAGTCTGACAGGATGCGTGTTGTCCTGATAACGAAAGACGCGGAAGGATTGCGGGACGCCATTGTAAATAACAAGCCGTCGCCCATCACTTACAACTCGGCGAAACCGAAGGAGATCATGGACGAAGACAAAATCCTTGAGACTTTCAAGATCAACGTCAAGCCGGAAGATGTGGTAATCATTCCGCTTGAGAAAGTCTTCGAGTAAGATTCACATAGACACGGCAAAAAGCAGAAGGCGGCAAGCTCAAAATGGGCTTACCGCCTTCTGCTTTACGACCTTTTGGTGTTCTTTCTAAAAGCTGCGCCGGAAGAGGTACGACATCTTGATAAAGAAGGTGCGGCCGTTGCGGCGAAATCCTGGCTCTAAACTTCCTGAGAATGGGCCGAACCCGTTGTAGTTGAGGTCGTCGTTGTAACCGACGTAGAAGGATGTGCCGGGGTTCGGAGCCCATCCCAACAGGAATTGCCCGCGCACGCTGGAGGCCAGCGTGTCGTAGTCAATGCGAGCGCGCGCAAAAGTAAAGCGCGTGAACTGGTAAGTTGAGCGCAGGACGAAAATATTATCGTCGAAAGCCACGCGTCCCGTATCATGTCGGACAAGCCTGGCTTTAGTGAAATTCAGCGATGAGCGCCACGCGTCTGTCGGCTGGTACGAAACGGATGCATCTATATCGAGCGCATTGCCCGGGCCGGGATCAAGCGGGGCGTCAGGGTCAATAAGCGCCGCCGGGCTGATACGCGGGAAGCGGCGGCCCCCGCCAAAGTCCAAATCCATTGCTCCGTGGTTGTAGCCGACGAAGAGGAAGCCGGAATATTTTTTACTGAATCTTGACTCCCCGAAGAAGAAAGCGCCGCGACGGCGAATAGAGCGTCCCGAATCCTCTCCGAAGAAAGCGCCCGCCTGCGTGGCCGAACGCCTCGGGCCGAACTCATCTTCAAAGATACGCTCATAGCCGAGATTGAAACCCACCTGCACAAAGGTCGTGCGCGGAAGATCAAAACTAAGCTGCGTTTCGTTGATCAGGTTCTGCGAGCGTCCCTGCCAGTCATAATTAATGGAACTGTAATTAGTTAAACGCTTTGAGATAATACTCGCTTTTGGATTCGGGGTAGTGCTGTAGCGGACGAAAGCTTCGTTAAGATTGGTGTTGACGCGGCGCGTGAACCCGACATCGGCGCGATAATCGCGCGTGCGACCGCTACCTGAGACAAACCAGCCGAAGTTTCGCCCGGTGTAATCGTAGAGCCATGAGTATCCGAACGCATTTCCCTTGCGATAGATGTTTTCATCCGCATCAGGGTCGTAAAAGAAGCGACGCGAGGTCGTGCCGAGCACCTGAAACTCAAAGATGGTCTTCGGATCAATTCTGATGCGCCCGTCAAAACCGCCCAACTGATTATGTTTCTCAATAAAGTTGTAGCTGGTCGCGATCAGACCGATATTAGATTCCTTGCCAATATCTCTTTTGAGGCGCAGCACTCCGATATAAGCATTCTTGTCAACCAGATTCTGACGATTAAAGCCCGGCTCATCCTGTTCATCCTGGCTGAAGTTCCCCGGCGCATTGTCCGACGCCAGCAACAGACCAAAAGTATTGCGGCCACGTTTGCCCGTCAACTTTACGGCGACGTCTGGATCAATGATGGAACGCGTGTGGACGGCGTTCATCGGCGTCCGGAAATAATCTATCCCCTCAAGAAAGAAGGGTCGTTTCTCTTCAAAGAAGATCGGAAAGCGCTGGTTCGTAGTGACGACGGTTTGATCCGCCTCGACCTGCGCGAAATCGGGATTCAGGGCAAAGTCGAGCGTCACGGTCGGCGTTATCCCATACTTGAGCGTGAGGCCCGGATCGAACTTGATGGGCTCGTTGACGAGGCGGCCGGGGTCAATCATTCCAGGGTTGGCATCGAGCACGGAAAGAGGGATGCTACGCTTTGACCTGCCGGTCTCGGAAAGTGTCAGGCTGGGGATAATCTCCAGCGTGCGCTCGGTCGAGATACCTTCGAGGCCCGTCAGTCGTCCCTCCTGGCTCAGAAAGCTGGCATTGTCGCGCGAGATCGGCATCCAGGAGTTCTGTTCATTATTGAACCGCTTGATACGGCGAAATGCGTGTAGTCCCCAGAGCTTATCCTTGCCCGCCTCGTAGCGCAGCGACTTGAAAGGGATAGCAACCTCCACTGTATAGCCGTCGCTGGTCAGAGTTCCCTTCGATTCCATCACGATGTCTATGCTGTAGTCCTCGCCGCGCCCTTCGGTCAGAATACCGTCGGCCTGCACGCCCAGCGGATTAAAGACCAGCGAATATGCTCTGCGCTGATCGTTAAAGGTATCCAGAAGAACACGCACATTATCGTCGTCAAAAATATTGTCGCGTTTGGCGACCGTGGCGCGCACCTTGTCCGGCTCGTCGTAGGCGTGAAATCCTATGTAGAGAGTCTTAGCGTCATAGCCGAGCATGACGACCGTAGGTTTCGACGGCGCGATATTATCGCCGGGCTGTGTCTGGTAGAAATCCCGCAGGACTGCGGCCTGCTTCCACACTTCATCATCAAGCTTGCCGTCAATCACGGGCGCTCTTTCAAACCGTACGAGACGAACGGGTGCGGCCTTTTCCGGAGGCAGCGCCCCCGTTTTTGTTGGGGACGCGTCCGAATCGCTCCCCGCAGTCAATGCGGCAGTGACGGGAGCGTCCGTCACTTTGGTTTCAACCGAGGCGGCTATCTTGCCCGGCGATTCGACCGTCGGCTCCGGCGAAGGGGTAGTTTGCGGCTCGACTGCGGCACTAACATTTGCCGCGACCGCGCCTGTTTCGCCTGACATGGCGAAGATGACATCGAGACGATTAAAGTTTTGATTGACGCGAACGGTTGCGCCCGGCTCAAGGTGAAAGGAGAGCAGAACATCACTACCGCGACGCGCGACCTCCGCCCCGGCCAGCCCACGACCGCGCAGCGGCTCATTGCCGACGGCAGGCGCATAGGCCTGCGGTATGACAACGAAAAAATCTTCGCCGCGACGATATGAAACGTAGTCGTTAAGCGGAGCGTCTGCGACGAGCGAAATACGCGAGCCTTCCGGCACGTCGCTATGGCGAAGCCGGGTCAGTCGTTTAGCAGGCGCATCAGCAGACTTCGGCGTTGCCTCCACAGTCTTTAGCTGCTGCGTAGTGGCAACCCGTACGTACCCCATCACCCCCACGATGAGAAGTAGGACGGCGAGCAGGCGCAAGCGTTTGCCCGACATGATCATGTCGAACGCTTTTGCGGTTATTATTTGTAACGGCTTCATATGTGTACGGAAAAATATGTTGATGGCGGCGATAAAGTAAAGCGGGCCCATCCTCATAATTTCAACTCCGGTGATATTAGTACCACAGCAAAATCTTCGGTAAAATCAATAGCAGCTTTTACATGATCGGGCAATCAAGCTAATCCTAACTATGGGCGTAAGTTGCAAGCCGCCCGCTTGTTTAAAAAACTCCGCTCGCCCTCCTTAGAAGCTGCGCCGGAAGAGGTACGACATCTTGATAAAGAAGGTGCGGCCGTTGCGGCGAAATCCTGGCTCCAGGTTATTTGAGAACTGATTAAATCCGTTGAGATTGAGGTCGTCATTATAACCGGCATAAAAGGCCGTGCCGGGATTCGGAGCCCAGCCTAACAGGAATTGCCCGCGCACGCTTGAGGCCAGCGTGTCATAGTCAATGCGCGCGCGCGCGAAAGTAAAGCGCGTGAATTGATAAGTGCCGCGCAGGGCGAAGATGTTATCGTCGAAAGCCACGCGTCCCGTATCGTTGCGCACCAACCTGTCCTTGGTGTAATCGAGCGAGAAGCGCAGTGTATCTGTCGGTTGATAGACCACGTTCGTTTCAATGTGCCAGCCATTACCCGCGCCAGGGTCTTGTCGGGCGTCCGGATTATTGAGAGCGCCGGGGCTCACGCGCGGAAAGCGCTGACCAGCGCCGAAGTCGAAATCCAGCACGCCCCAGTCGCGACCCAGGAAGACGAAGATCGAATACTTCTTGCTCGGAGTCGTCCCGCCATACACGTAAAAATTCTTTCGGTAGGCGGTGCGCTCCGAATCCTCGCCCGCAAATTGGCCGCTGCGAATCGAACTGCGCCGTGGCCCAAACTCTTCCTCGAAAACGCGCTCGTAGCCTCCCTGAACAGCGAAGGCGAGGAAGCTCTGGAGCGGGAAATTAAATCTGATCTGCGTATCGTTATTCCAGCGCTGCATGCGTCCCTGAAAATCGAAGTTCGTATTGATGTCGCTATAGATGCGCCATGAGATGAGCCGCGCCTTCGGATTCGGTTCCGAGTTGTAGCGGAGGAAAAGCTCTTGGAGATTGGTATTGGTGCGGCGGTTGAAGCCGACATCCGAACGATAATCGCGTGTGCGACCTACGGCTGAGTAGTTGAAACCGAAATGCCTGCCATCATTATTTAATGAGTAAGCGTAGATAAAGCCATTACCTGTGCGGTAAACCCTTTTATTCTGGTCGGGATCATAAAAGGGAAAGCGCGAGTTAGAGCCGAGCACCTGAATATCAAAGGTCGTCACCTTATCGAGCTTAAAGCGCCCGTCGAAGCCGGCCAGATGGTTATGCTTCTCTATAAAGTTATAGGTCGTTGCGAGAAAACCTATGCTGTTCTCCTTGCCCACATCACGCTTCAGGCGCAGCACGCCGATATAAGCGTTTTTGTCCACGAACCTCTCGTTCCGGCTGAAGAAATCCGGATCACTCAACTCGTCCCGGCCAAAGTTGCCGGGCGCATTATCCGATGCCAGCAGCAACCCGAAGCTATTACGTCCGAGTTTCCCCGTCAGCTTGGCTGCGATGTCGGGATCAACGATGGAGCGCGTATGCACGGCCAGGATTTGTGTGCGAAAAATGTCTATGCCTTCAAGAAAGAACGGACGTTTCTCTTCAAAGAAGATGGGAAAACGCTGGTTGGCCGTCACGACCGTCTGATCCGCTTCGACCTGCGCGAAGTCGGGATTGACAGCAAAGTCGAGCGTCACGGTCGGCGTAATCCCATACTTGACCGTCACGCCCGGATCGAACTTCACGGGCTCGTTGACGAATTTACCAGGATCAACCATTCCGCGATTGGCGGAGAGGATGGATGAAGGAATAGTGCTCTTTCGCTTGCCCGTCTCCGACAGGGTCAGGCTCGGAATCACTTCCAGGGTGCGCTCGGTCGAGATGCCTTCCAGCCCTGTGATGTGACCGGCCTGGGCCAACCAGTTGGATTGGT
>JBKKAL010000151.1:0-4173 GCA_046714695.1 Pyrinomonadaceae bacterium | reverse complement strand
CTGGTATCACGACCATCGCCTTGATTTCACCGCGCCAAATGTTTACAAAGGATTGCATGGTTTCTATCTTCTTTTTGATGATAAGGACTCTGGCAATGAGAATGATACCAATCCGGCTGCGTTTCGACTGCCGAGTGGTCAGTATGACGTTCCGCTCCTGTTCAGCGACAAGGTGTTCGATGCGAGCGGGCAATTGTTTTTCGACCAATTTAATTTAGACGGCATCATCGGCGATAAATTTTTGGTGAACGGCAAGATTCAGCCGTATTTCAAGGTCGCCCGACGAAAGTATCGTTTCCGCTTACTAGATGGCGGTCCCTCGCGCTTCTACGAATTCTTCCTGAGCAATGGTCAACCGTTCACCCAAATCTCGAACGACGGGAATTTGTTGCCTGCGCCGCTCAGCGTCCCAAGCATCCGGCTGTCCGTAGCAGAGCGCAAGGATGTCATCATCGATTTCACCAATGCACAGATCGGCGACCGAATTTTCCTTGAAAACCGATTGTCGCAAACAGACGGGCAGGGGCCGGATGGTCTTGTGTCGCAAAGTGAGGCCACACAAATCCTACGCTTTGATGTGGATCGCGATGCCCCTGACCCGAGCCGGATTCCCGCCGCGCTTCGCACGCTGCCGCCGGTCAATCTCAATGAAGTGGTGAAAACTCGGACGTGGGTCTTCGATCAGCAGAATGGCGTGTGGGTCGTCAACAACAGAATCTTTGATGTCAACCGGGTTGACGCCACTGTGAAGAGGGGCACGGCCGAGAAGTGGATTATCAGGAACGGCACCCGTCGCTGGCACCACCCGATCCACATTCACTTTGAAGAGTTTCAAATTCTCTCGCGCGGCCGTAACCCGCCTTCGGTTCAGGAGAAATCCAGAAAGGACGTGATGGAGCTGCAGCCGTTTGAGCAGATAGAAATTTTTATGCGGTTTAGAGACTTCACGGGAAGGTACGTTATGCACTGCCACAACACCATCCACGAAGACCATGCCATGATGGTTCGATTTGACATCGTGCCTTGATGCTGGAGTTAATGAAGGCTATCAGCGCTATTGTCTATTCTTCGCGCGCCGCTGGCGCACATGAAAAAGGAGCACCGAGCTATGGATAGAAGAAATTTGCTGGCGGGCTACACAGGCCCGTTCGCCTCCCTGTTTTCTCAGCACCGATCCGTCAAAGATGGCAAAGTCTCAACTGCCGGGCCGAGAGCAGGCTACTTTCCAAATGTCGAACTGCGCACTCACGAAAATAAAACAGTCAGGTTCTACGATGATCTAGTGCGCGGCAACAAGATCGTGATGTTCAATTTCATGTACGTCAAGTGTGATGGCATTTGCATGGGGATGACTCATAATCTGACGAAGGTTCAGAAACTTCTGGGCGACCGCATGGGCCGAGACATCTTTATGTATTCGGTGACGCTTAAACCGGAAGAGGACACGCCCGCCGATCTCAAGATGTTTGCCGACATGCACGGAGTCAAACCGGGCTGGTCGTTTTTGACCGGGAACCGCGACGACATCGAAAAGCTCCGGCGCAAGCTCGGCTTCCGCGACCCGAATCCCACCTTCGACGCCGATAAAAAGCAGCACATCGGTCTTGTACGCTTCGGCAATGAGTCGCTGGACAGATGGGCGGCGTGTCCGGCGCTAGCCAATCCAACCGAGATCGTCAAAGCCGTCTTGTATGTGGATGGAAGGAAGAATCGGCAATCCAAAAAGCCAGATGTCGCGCCAGTAAGCCGGTGAAAGGACGTACAGGAGGGACGTTGCGACCGACCCTTCTGGGCAGCTTGACTATTGTTTATTTCCGAACGTTTTACGCCCGAAGCATCGGCGGGCAGACCGCGCTTCGCTTATTTCCCGTTTGGCAGCGGCGCGGCAGGGCATCGGTAATCACTTTCGCCGGGGCTGTTCTCTCAGACTTGATGATGTAGCTTTGATCATCAAAAGTGCTGGTGAGCCCGAAGATCAGTATACTTGCAGACGGCACGCCATAGGCGCAAAGCTTTAGGGTACGTCTGGATTTGTCGTCGCTCTAATTCCCGATAGAGCTTTCGCCTCCGGGCGCGCATTGTGTTTCAAGTAGCAGCACTGTGTGTCTTCCAGCGATTTCTCCAAACTGGCTCTGAGAATCGACCTGTTCGGCTGAGTTGGCACACAACTGGCACACAAAGCAAAAAGGGCAGCTCGCTAGCTACCCGTAAACTCTTGATTCTAATGGAGGCGGCGATCGGAATCGAACCGATGAATAAAGGTTTTGCAGTCATCCAGAGCAATTTCGTTTGAGTGCGGTTGAGTTGTTTTGTGTATGCCAGAGTTAGACTTTTTGATGCTCGCTCTTAGCCTAAGTATGGCTGAGTTCAGTGTAGTTAGGTTGAGTTGGCACACATTTGGCACTCAAGATTAAAAATAGCATCTTCCTCATTCCCTCTCTATATCATCTCTTTCACGCTTTCTGTTTCGAGGCTGAATATGTTCTTCTCGCGAACGGTAGATGAATTAATCTTTCACTTTGTATGTCTGACGATCTGATGCTGTTGAGGAACGCCACGCTCGACCCGCCGCCAACTCTTGCTAATCGGGTCGTAAACCTCATAGTCGCTGAATGCCAGCGGGATCGAAACGGAGCTATTAACTTACGGAGTGCCAGCGAAATGCAGATGCCAGTTGTTGGGTTGCTCTTTGAGCCATGTATTGCCGACTCGCCCAATCTGCGTTCCGGCGGCAATCGGAAAGGGAGTGAAGCTTTCAGGGAAAGAGGCTGGAGCGAGGTTCTCTAAAGCCTGTAGGAGAGAGCCGTTTTTCATGTGCAGGTAGGTCACGACTTCCCCTGGAGCCATCTCCATTTGCAGATAATTAAAGTTGTCCTTTGAGATGGTGTCAATTGGTTCAGGATCGTTGTTATCAGAGACGGCAGCCACACGGCCCGCGGCGCTCGCATAGACAGGTTGTTCCGGTGTCGGCCCATCGACACGCTCAAAGTCCCATGCGAAACAGCCTCCTCCATTGTGGCTGAGCGTTTGTCCATAACCTTGTATGACCTTCCATGACTGACCTCGCGCAAACGGAAGTAGCACCTTTGTCCTGTTGAAAGGAAGAGGCAGGAGCCGTGCATCTTGTTTGTTGTTTCGTGTAGAGGAAATATTAATCTGCCTAGCAGGCTCGCCGAATGAGACTCGCCTTCGTGCTGCTTGCACAGACGACCCAGCTTCAAGTGTTTGGTCGAAGAGATAAGCTGCGACGAGGCTCGCTTCATTCCCTCGCAGCCGGGGGCTCTCGTCATAGTAACTCTTGAGAGTTTTCTGGTTGAGAGCGGAATTGAACACTGCCAGGTCATCTATCAGGCCATAGAACTGTGCATCACCACTCTGTTTAGGACCCAATCGAAGGGTCCCCACGGGCATGTCTCTGCCCATTTCAGTTTTAGAGTCGTCCGGCTTGAGCAGCACACCATCCAGAAAGAGCCGAAGCCTTGAATTATCTCGCACGAGCGCGAGCCAGTGCCATTTTTCAGGAGCTAATTTGCCTGTCACCGTGTAGTGATGTGTCTTGCCCCCGATGGTTACAAGTAGCCTTTCTGGTTTGACTCCTCCATAGCTTGCGATCGCGACCGTGTAATCCCCCTCGCCCTTTACAGATAGTATTGGCGCTTGATAAGACCTCGGATACTGAATCATAAATCTTGCGGCGATCGTATGATTCTCGCTGATGAAATCCGAGAACTTAAGATCGGTATCCACATAACCAAGCCAGCCAAACGCGGCGCAGAGATTATCAGAAGCGTTTTTATGCATTGAAAGATGTGCACGTGACCTAGCTTCAACAAGCGCGCCAGCCATATATGATAAGTTAGCATTTACCATATGGACACTGGATGGGTCGCATATGATAACTATAGACAGTAAAAGCAACACAGTACTGTATCCAAGTCTCATTTCTATCTCTCTAAGAGAATTACAAATGAATTCGTGGTCTATGAGAATAATCCTACAACTGGAAAATTCTTATTTGAGTATGGCGGAGTTCAGCTTGGTTATGCTGAGTTGGCACACATCTGGTTCACAATATCCGATAGGCTTTGCTGAAAAATCTCTTTTGATGAAATAGTTCAGATGGTGATGAAAAAGTAGGCGGGTTTTCACAACCGCTTCTATTGACACTCGGTT
>JBKKAL010000150.1:0-5584 GCA_046714695.1 Pyrinomonadaceae bacterium | reverse complement strand
GATGAATCAGTCTTCGCGCTTGGGTTTCCAAAGGGGCGCAGCATCCCTTTGGTCAAGGGTGGGGTGAATGCCCCACCTGCGAAGGCGAGACGTGCGGCATGTTTTTAGCCGCCGTCGAGTTTACTTTCAAATTTACGCCGAACCTTATCACTGCTAGGGTCTTGATCTATTACTGCGAGGATTGAGTAATTCTGTGCAAAGACAGACAAATCTAATTGATCCATTATGTCTCCACCGAGGGGCCAAATTTTAATGTTGTAAGCAGCATCTAATTCCAACTTCTTTAAAAACTCCTCAACAATTGGAGTGTCTAATGGCCCTTCAACTAAAACTATTAGGTCTGAAACCAAATTATCTGTTACCGCATACCCAAGATCATCAAGAATAGAAGCCCTGCTTGTGGCATCATCAACATTTACGGACTCCTCGAATGTTGTAAAGAAGACCCTATCAACCAGTGTATTATTTAAGAATACGTTCGAGTAAGTGGTTACAAAGAACTGTTTGTCTGTACCCTCACGTAAGAAGTAAAATAATCTTCTTTGCATATCAGGATGTAAATGACTTTCCGGTTCCTCGATCAATATCACTTGATAATGCGGATTTACGGCAAAGAAAAGAATAACCATCAAATCTTGTAAACCTAATCCACAATCTTGAGATTTGATCCAAGGTTGATCCTTATAGGCAAAGTTTAAATGAAGATGGTTTGATTGGTCTGGGAAAACACCAAATCTATATCCAGATGATATTTCAGTAAACGCCTCACTAATTTGCTCATACATATCATGCTCCGAAGAATTTTCACTCTGATTTTTCGCGTAGAAGATATAATTCAGTACTCCAATGCCGCTTGGCATAGCGTTTTGGGAAGTATGAATCTGTACGTCCAATTCAAGATTGCGTTTAGGTGGCAGAAGAATGGTGAACTGAGCCTGAATGGATTAGATCAATATCACTGCTACTTAACTCTCCACCGATAGACCTCTTCTCTAGGTCAATTATACCCTCTAAAAGAGTTGATTTCCCGCTGTTATTCTTCCCGCAAATTACATTTATCTAAGTTGAGAAGTTGAGCATTTTTGAGTGCTTTTATATTGCTGATTCTAAGATTCTTCAACATAGATTCGTAAGTATACAGCACCTAACGCTGGAGATAAGCTGCCCGCCGCCACTTTCAACTTACAGTGGATGACAAGATTCGTGGCGGCGGGTCAGCTTCAGCGATTTGTTATGCCGCTGGTGCATAGGAGGAAAGACGATTTAATCTTTCCTAAGCTTACCAAGTGACACCCAAGCATTTTTTCCGGGCATTCTGCATTCCCAGAATGTCCACCCATTGACTGAATTTCCGGTTACTGCTTTAGCTGCAGGGGAAGGTGATTTGTAACGCTTGCCGTCATACACTATTGCGCCATCTTCAACCTTTGCGTAATACTTTCGACCACCATACTCTACTCGGAACTCGGTTCCATGTGGGAAAGTAACTCCCTTCCATACCCAAGGAATGCCCACAGAACTTTGCGCTGCACCATCCGATTGTGCTTTAAAAGATTTGGCAAGACTTAAGCCAAGCAATTCTCTTAAAACATCATTCTCGGCTACTTCCGGTGTTTTGCGCAGGTTGGTAATCGCCTTCCAAACGTCAAAGTCTATATCAATCGAAGCATACATTCTTTCGTCTCCTTTCTGTGCTTCTCAGCCACCAGAGGTAAATTAGCAAAAATAGCAGAAATAGTCAAGGTAGGTTTTTAAGTATTATTTTGAGTCTGGATAGAATAAGCTAAGCGGCATAACGCCCGAATTAACCGGGCGCGCATTCAACGTCGATTCGGACAAGTTGACGATGACAATCAAGCTAACTCGCGCTCCGGTTTAATGAGTTGTTAGATGCCGCCGTTCGCATTAACCAAGCATGACTATTTCACCTGATTTTATTGCCTCAAGTGTTTCAAGCACCTGCGGCATCAATGGCTTTAGCATAGGATATGTATTTCGTTTAGCCTTGAGCACAATGATAGCAATAGCCAATGTTTTAAGATTCTGCTGATATTAAAGGTTCTGGTCTACAGTTCATTAGAACATCATATTGACCAGAGGCGGTCTGCAATAGGCGACCATTCTTTAAGCCTTTGAATCCGGCCTCCTCAACGGTGAAGACTTTATGCCCTGTGAAGTCCCGCTTCAGATAGCGAGTGACGCATTCATCAAGCAGCACTTTCATAGCTGACAAGTAATCTCTCTTTCGACTCTTCAAGGACAGCTAAAGCCTGCTCGCGCGTTACACTCGGAAATTGGTCGAGAAACTGGTCAAGGGATTCGCCACCTTCCAAACAATCAAACAGATTTTGAATAGGTACGCGTGTGCTGTAGAAAACTGGAGTCCCGCCAAGTTTTTCAGGGTCAATCTCCACTAGATTTTTATTATTGGGCATAGCTAACTCTCCATACTGATTTACTGACATGTATAATACCAAAGATTATCTATTCTGTGAGAATAAGGTAGGAATCTAACGCCCGAATTAACCGGGCGCAATGAACCGTGATTATAAGGCAAGCCTAGCGATGAAGGCCGCGCTATTCGCGCTCCGGTTGAATTGAGTCCAGCTTTGCTTTCCCGATAATCGGAAAGAAATGAAGAGGTGCGTTAAGTTCATTGCTAACCTGCGCGAATTTTTGTGCAACAAGGCCCATGCTTTGCGCTAGTATTTGCGGAACGAATATCAAATGAAATTTAGAGTGTAGAGAGGGGAAGAGTGAAAATTGTATTAATAACCCTGGGCTTTTTGATGATCACGGCCACCGTCCTGCCTTTATTAAGAAAGGAGGCATGGTGGATCAGGGTCTTCGATTTCCCACGTTTACAGATCACTGTCATCAGCGTAGCCGTCTTAGCTGCATACCTGTGGCTCAAAGGAGATTCCGGAATCGCTGAGAACCTATTTCTGGCAGCCCTTTCGCTCTGCCTGCTCTACCAGAGCTATATGATGTATCCATACACGTTCCTTTCCCGCAAGCAGGTTGAACAGAGCATGAATCCCGGAAAGGAATCGAGCTTCAGCTTACTGTTCGCCAATGTGTTGATGGATAATCGCAACGCGGCGCGGTTGAAGGAGATTATCAGTGAGGCTGATCCCGACATCATTCTTACAGTGGAGACGAATGGATGGTGGCAGGAACAGCTCAAAGAGTTCGAGGAGTCGCATCCGCATATCGTTCAGCAGCCTCAGGATAATATGTACGGGATGCACCTCTTCTCCAGACTCGAACTCCTGGACTCGGAGGTCAAATTTCTGGTTCAGGATGACGTGCCTTCCATTCATGCGCGGGTCAAGTTAGCGTCGGGAACAGCAGTAGCGCTGCGCTGCCTTCATCCGCCGCCGCCCGGCCCGTCCGGAGATGAGAGATCAACAGAGCGCGACGCGGAACTGCTCATCGTCGGAAAAGAGACGAAAGAAAAAAATGTGCCCGTCGTCGTCCTGGGCGATTTGAACGACGTGGCGTGGTCACACACAAACTATTTGTTCCAGGACATCAGCGGTCTGCTGGACCCGCGCATCGGGCGCGGGTTTTATCATACTTTTCATGCGAAATATCCATTCATACGCTTCCCGCTCGATCACTTCTTTCATTCAAAACACTTTAGATTGGTGGACTTCAGACGACTCGCTTATTTCGGCTCGGATCATTTCCCCGTGTATATCGAGCTAAGTTATGAGCCGGATGCTGAACTCCGGCAGGCGGATTTGCAGGCTGATGAGTTGCAGCAGCAAGAGGCTGAGGAGAAAATCGAGAAGGCGGTGTAAACTATCACTGATCTATCGTCTATAGCCGGATGTTACGAAAGATTGCTGTCACTAAATATGATCTACGTCGCGCACTCTCAGGCTCGAATGCTTTTTCAATCTTCATTATGAATGGGAGAGATAATCTATGATCTCTGCTGCCACGACGCTCCAGGCCGTCTTGAATGTCGTCATTTACACTTTCCTCGGTCTGCTGCTCTTCGCGCTGGCCTTTTTCATTATGGGAAAAGTCACTCCGTTTTCCCTGCGTAAAGAGATTGAGGAAGATCAAAACGTCGCGCTCGCGGTCGTCATCGCCTCTGTGATTATCGGGATCGCCATGATTATCGTCGCCGCGATCACGGGTTGAGCCGAGGGATTTTTTATGCCCGAAGCAGGCGATCAATGCGTGTATCGAGACTATGCGGGATTCGCGCGCTCTCTCTATGAAACGGGTGTGCTTTCCGACCCGTGGTTAAATGGTAACGAGCGTTTCGAGTTGGAGGGAGTGGTTCTCTGCCGGGCGAGTGCGCGTGCGCTAAACGTGGCGGCAGAATGCGTCGCCTACCTGCATCAGGAACTGGTAGAGATTCTGCTCGCAGCGCCTCACCTATTGCACGCGTTCTATAACTTAACACCTGCTCAAAAATGGATGTGGGAGTCCGCCGGTGGGCTCTGGCACGGGATGGCGCGCGCAGACCTTTTTATCTGTTCGGATGGACGCATACAGTGTTGCGAACTCAATAGCGATACCCCTTCAGGCCAGCCCGAAGCCGTCCTCCTCAACGAGCTGCTAAGGGACGGTCACGGCGCGGTCGCTGACCCGAACCAGCTTTTTGCGCGGCGCTATCTCAAAATGCTCCGCGCCAGTCTCGCCAAGCGCGATCAGTCGCTGCGACTCAAACGCGTCGGCATTATCTACCCAACGGAACTGACGGAAGATCTGGGGATGATTACGCTCTTCAGGCGTTGGTTGGAGGCGGAAGGGATAGAGGTCGTGTGCGGCTCGCCCTATAACCTGCGGCGCACATCGCGCGGCGTGGAAGTTTTGGGGACGAGGATTGATCTGATTATCAGGCACTATAAGACAGACTGGTGGGGAGAACGACAGCCCGTCTGGGCGGACTCTCCCGGCTATCCTGATCCTGAGCCGCTTTACGGGCCTCTGGATCATCTCCTCACTGCCGACATGATGGGCGATGTTACGGTCGTCAATCCGTTCGGCTCGGTCGTCACACAGAACAAGCTCTCGCTGGCTTTCTTCTGGGAAGAACATGCGCGCTTCTCTCGTCGCGCGCAAAAGTGGATTCGCGCTTACATCCCTGAGACATATCGCCTGACGAGTCTTGACCCGGAGCGTTTGAAGTTCGAGCAACATCTGTGGGCGCTGAAAAGTGATTATGGCTGCGAGGGCGAGGAGACCGTCTGCGGCCCCTTCGTCACCGAAGAGGTCTGGCATAAGGCGGTTGAGCAGGCGCTGCTCCATCGCTTCGTCGCGCAGCGTTTCTTCGAGACCGCTCCTGATGCGAAGGGGCGATTACCGAACTACGGCGTATACTTACTAGGCGGCAGCGCCGCCGGTTACTTTACAAGACTATCAACGCAGAGCACCGGCTACGGGGCCGTCACTGTGCCGACCTTCGTGGCGCGTCAGAGAGAGAACTGAGAAGAAGAAGTAGTATGGCAAAAGAGAATGAAATAAAAAGATTGACGGGTAAAGGTCGCATCAATCGTAAGCAGACTTCGGACGACCTGGAGCCGAAGAGCTGGTGGTCAACGTCGCGTCGTCGCTTCATCAT
>JBKKAL010000149.1:0-32362 GCA_046714695.1 Pyrinomonadaceae bacterium | reverse complement strand
GTCGACACGCTGGTCTATGCGGCGCGCGTCGGGGCGCTCAAGCCGATCGCCCAGACGACCGTTGCGGATTTCGAGCGGCTGATGAGCGTCAACGTCCTCGGCGCGTTCAACGTCTGTCAGGCGGTGTTGCCCGTCATGGAGCGGCAGAAGAGCGGGCGCGTCGTCGCCATCCCCGGCATCCTCGGACGCGCGCCGATGTCGCAGGCCGCCGCCTACTGCGCCTCGAAGTACGCGCTCACGGGGATGTTGAAGTCGCTCGCGCTGGAGACGAAGCGAGCGGGCGTGCGCGTGAGCCTCCTGCACCTCGGGGGCGTCAACTCGTCCTTCTGGGACAACGTCACGATGCGGGTTCAGCGGGAGCGCATGTTGACGGTGGGCGCGGCGGCGCGGGCAGTCCATTTCGCCGCGACGCAGGAAGGCGAAGGAGTCTTGAACGAATTGATCTTGCAGCCGGAGTCGCACCAACTGTGAGCGCAGCCGAGGAAACGACGAAACGAATTGACGAGCGTGTGATGCTGCTGAACGACGCGCGCGAGAACTCCGGCGCGCGATACGTCCTCTACTGGATGCAGATGTTCAAACGCGCGACGCACAACCACGCGCTCAATTTCGCCGCCCGCGCCGCCAACGAGCGCGGTCTCCCGCTCGTCGTCTACGAAGGGCTGAAGTATTACTACCCCTGGGCCAGCGACCGCTTCCACACATTCATCCTCGAAGGCGTCGAGGAGAAGCGCGAAGAGTTCGAGCGCCGCGGCATCCGCTACGTCTTCTACCTCCAGCGCGACGCGACCGATCCCAAACAGACCGTCGCGCGCCTCGCGCAAGATGCCGCGCTCATCGTCACCGATGACTTCCCGTGCTTCATCATCCCCGGTCACAATCGCCGCATCGTCGCGCAGGTGGGCGTGCCCGTCTATGCGGTTGACTCGAACGGGATCATCCCGCTTTCGGCCTTCGACAAGGAGGAGTTCGCCGCGCGTACCATCCGTCCGAAGATAAAGAAACTGTTACCGCGCTACGAGGGTGACACCATCCGCGGCGTGAGCCTGAAGCGCCGCGCGCCGCGCCTCAAGGTGGACTGCCCCGAGACGAAGGTGAGCGCAAAGAACATCGCCGCGCTCGTCGCGGAGTGCGACATAGACCACAGCGTGCCGCCGTCGCCGCTTTACCGTGGGGGCACGCACGCGGGCCGCGCCCGCCTGCGCCACTTCGTCAAAAATATCCTGCCCCGCTACGATGAGTCGCGCAACGACCCGTCCGTGGACGGCGTCTCGCGCCTGAGCGCGTACCTGCACTTCGGCTTCCTGTCGGCGCACGAGATCGCCGCCGCCGTCCGCGCCGCCGAAGTCCCGCAAGGGGCGAAAGATGCTTACCTCGAAGAATTGATCGTGCGGCGGGAACTCTCGTACAACTTCACGCGCTTCAATTCAGCTTACGCCTCGCTTGACGCGCTGCCCAACTGGGCGAAGTTGACGATGAGCGAGCACGAAAGCGACCCGCGCCCCGCCATCATCGAGCCGGAGCGCATCGAGGGCGCAAAGACTTATGATGAGCTGTGGGACGCCACCCAGCGCGAGCTGCTGCGCACCGGCGAGATTCACAACTACGCGCGGATGCTCTGGGGCAAGCGCGTTATCGAGTGGCGCGAGACCTACGAGGAGAGCTTTCGCCTGCTCGAACACCTCAACAACAAGTACGCGCTTGACGGTCGCAATCCCAACTCCTACGCCGGCATCCTCTGGTGCTTCGGCAAGCACGACCGCGCATGGGGGCCCGTACGCGAGGTCTTCGGCAAGCTCCGCTTCATGTCGTCGCAGTCAATGGCGCGCAAGTTCGACGCGCGCGCCTACATCGAGTGGACAAAAAGTTTCCCCCCGCTCGCCGCTTACGAAGGGAAGGGGGCGGCGCGCGACGAATTCAAGCGCGAGGGGTTTGAAGATGAGCAAGGCAATGACACAAGAGGATAAGCTCGGGAAGTTGCGGGAGATAGTTAAGGCCGTTGACATCTGCATGCTGACCACGATTGACGAGCGGGGCGACCTGCACAGCCGCCCGATGTCGAACAACGGCGACATAGAGTTCGACGGCGACCTTTGGTTCTTCACCTACGGCGCTTCGCACAAGGTTGACGAGGTCGGGCGCGTGCCGAAGGTGAACGCCAGCTTCGCGGACACGGACGCTCAGCCGTATGCGTCGCTCACGGGGCGGGCCGAGGTCGTGCGCGACCGCGCGAAGATCGAAGAGCTTTGGAAGCCGCAACTCCGCGCGTGGTTTCCCGAAGGAATCGAGACGCCGGACATCGCGCTGCTCAAGGTGACGGTCGAGCGCGCGCAGTACTGGGACGGCTCTCAGTCATTCATGGCCCACGCCGTCAGCCTCGTCTCTTCGCTCGTCACAGGCGAGCCCGCGCAGTTGGGTGAAAACGAGAAGATCGAATTGAAATGAAATTCGACTACACGCTCGACTTCGACCAGACCGATTTTCGCGAGCGCCCGGAGTTGTACCGCATCGGGCGCGGCGAACAGGGCGTGCTCCTCGTCGAGCCGTACAAGGGTGAGATTCTGCCTCACTGGCGCTTCAAGACGCCGGACGTGGCGCGTGTGTCTGCCGCGAAAATCTGCGAGCTGTACGAAGGTTACAAGACGGCGGGCGATTTCGTCGGGATGGACATGGCGCGAAAGTACCTTCAGATGGGATGGACGCGCTCGATGCGCTACGCCAACCACCGGACGGGGAAAAAGTACGTCGGCGCTGTTCCGCCCGGCAAGAAGGGGCAAAGCGGCGCGCACGGGCGACCGCTCGCGCCCAAAGAGCACGACGAGGAGAAGCTGCAGAGCGCGAAAGTCTTCAGGGAGAGGCTCGACGCTGTGCTGGCCGATCCCGTTTACGCCGCCATGCGCGAAGAGCATAAGAGGTTGCACGAGACTCCTCACGCAGCCGGAAAAGCCCCAGCCGCCTTACGTAAGCGGCGAAAGTGAGCGCCGCCCGCGCATCCACACCCGATAAAAATAGACCTTAAGGGAGATTTACGAGCGGGAGTCTGTGCGTGACAGCAATCTCTGGTCTGAACGCACGGACGAAATCACCGGACGCTTCCGCAGCGCAGAAGTAATGATCGTCAAATCGCACTGAAAGAGAGGATAAACTCAAGAACCGGATCGGTTTTGAACTGACCCAAATTGCTTTGGGTTCGGACTCAAGCTCAACTTCCAAGAGCCGAACACGAACAAGAGAGAAGCGACCGCGTTTCACCTGAGGGCTTGCGGTCGCTTCTCTCTTTTTTCGTGTGTTACCTGCGCAGGCCCGCAATTAAAAGCGAACCCAATCGCTGATCGAGGCATCGCATGAATGCAGGGCGCGCTGGAGCCGATACCAGCGCAAATGATGGGCTCGAACCGGGTTACGAGGACTTGAAAGATAATTATTCATGACCACTAAATCTATTCCGCGTCTTCTCATCACGGGCAGCGCTGTTCTGCTTTTTGCCGCCGCCGCCTTCGCGCAGTCCGGTTCGACCCGACCGCGCCGCGTTAATCCTGCGTCGCAGCCTTCGCTCACCGAACAGAGCGCGCCCGCAACGACGAACAACGCGCCCGCGCCCACCGCCAACGTCAATACCGCGCCGCCACGTCGCCGCAGCAACATACCCGCGGGTAATGCATCAGCGGGAGACACGGCGCGCGCCTACGAACTGCTGCAACAGAAACAGTATGAGGCGGCGGCGCGCGCGGCCAAACAGAGCGCGGCCAGAAATCAAAACGACTCTGAAGCTTGGAAGATCGCGGGCTTCGCCGAGATGAATCTCAAGCAGTATGGGGAGGCCGCGAATGATCTTCAGCGCGCTTTAGACTTGCAGCGCGCAGCCGCGCAGGAGGACGCGAATACTGTTGACGCTCTGGCGCAGGCTTATGTCATGACGGAAAAGTTTGATCGCGCTCTGCCTCTGCTCGTCACGGCGACAACGCGCAAGGGCGCTACAGCGCCCGACGCCATCATGCTTTACTATCGCGGCATGGCGGAATATCAAACGGGTAAGGCTGCTGATGCCGAGCGCTCTTTCAACGCAGCTGTCAAAGTCAATCCGAAGGACGCCGCATCGCTCTACTATCTGGGCCTGATCGCCTTCAAGGGCGGGCGCCTTGACGACACCATCGCTTTGCTTAATCGCGCTACTTTGAATGATGCGCGAATCGCCTCTGCTTGGTCATTGCTAACCACTGCTTACCTGCGCCGTGCTGCGGCCTCGACCGTTGAAGCCAAGGCCGATGCCGATTACCTGAGCGCGGTGCGCGCCGGAGAGAGCCTGACGCGCGTACGCACGGATGCGGAAGCCGCCACGCTCTTTGCGCAGGCATTGATCGGCGCGAAGCAGTTTGCGCGTGCCGCCACTGTCCTCGAAAAAGTTACCACGGGAGACGATGCGAAAGGCGTGACGCTTTACCTGCTCGGCGTCGCGCATTCCCGCGCCAATAATTTTCCGAAGGCGATTGCCGCGCTCGAACGCGCCGCCTCGAAGACGCCCGATGATGTGAACATCTACCGCGAGCTTGGTTACGCCTACGAGATTTCAAAGCAATACGCGAAGGCGCTCACGGCTTACGAGCGGGGCGCGATATTAGCGCCCGCAGATACGGACTTCAAGGAATCTGTCGAGCGCGTGCGGCCCGTTGTTCAAAAACAGTGATGAGCGGTGAGGTAAAAATCTTGTCTTTGCTTGTCACTCATCGCTTGTCACTCTTGACTACAGTAGAGTAGCATCGCCGCTATGAAGAACTTGATCCTCTTTAGCTTTCACGTGCGGCGCGTGACGGCAACCATCATTGTTGTTTTCGCCGCGCTCGTCATCTCTTCATCGGTCAGGGCCGCGACTTGGAGCGGCATCGAGCCACTGAAATCCAGGCGCGCAGATGTCGAACGCGTGCTCGGCAAGCCCCTCAAAGATCAGCCGGGCGCGACGGGGACAATACGTTTCAAGGTCGCGGGCGGCATCGTCACGGTTGTTTTCGTTGACGCACGGTTCGTCGCCGCGAAAAAGCTGGCACCCGAAGTTGAAGGCACGGTCAGGCAGATCGTCTTGCAGCACGAAACTTCCAGTGAAACCCCGGAGTCATTGACTATCGCCGGGAATTCCAATTTCGAGCGCCAGGATGGGCAGGGCACAGTGGTTTATCGCAACTTGAAGGAGGGTATCGTCTACACTTTCATCGGCGGAAAGTTGAAGACGACTTACTACACGCCCTCGTCCGAACAGTGGTCGCGCGCACAGACGCGAGGTTAAAGAATGTGTTGAGCGGTGAACGAGAGTATTTCACTCACGTAAGAGCGGCTGGTTGAAGCCTCTCAATCCGGGACTGGTTTTATGAGCGGCGAGATAGGCAATCAGGATCAACCGACGATTGAGCCGGCGGACGAGACGGAGGCGCGACTCCTGCTGCGCGCCTGTCCTGCATGCGGCGCGGAATCGCGGCGCGGAGATGCGCGCTTTTGTTCGACGTGCGGGCGCGTGCTGGAAGACAGCTACCTTCCGGCTGATGCTCTACGCTCGTCCTATCATCTACAACACCGTCCCGGCACAAGCCGCAAAAAGCCGCAAGGCCCTGTGCGAACCGATATTCATATGACCTCCGGCTTCTCTGCAAATCACGGTAATGGGCCAGCGACGACGGCGCTCGCTTTTATGACCTATTCGCTGGTTCCTTACCTGGGAATCCTTTTTTGTCCGGGCGCAGTCCTGATGGGCGTTGTCGGTCTTGTCTATTCTCTGCGCGCTCCGCACAGGGGCGGACGAAGCGCCGCTTACGCCAGCATCGGCTTTGGTCTCTTGATTCTCGGCGCGCAGATTTTGCTGTGGTGGATCATTGTCAAAGTTCCTGAATGGATAAGGCCATTTTAGATTTTGGATTTTGGATTGGCGACTGACGCGGGTTGAGAGCCTGAATTTCAAGTTTCAAGATTCCCGAAGCGTTAATCCAAAATCTAAAATCCAAAATCTAAAATATGATACGTCTTGCCAAGATCGTAAAATCTAATTCGCATGTTGATTATGTCGGGCGCGTGATTGATGTGCTTGATACGGATGCGCCGCCGAGCAGTTCAGACTACGGCTTTGCGCAGTTCGTCTCCATCCCCCTGGACGACGAGCAGGAAGTGATCGGAGTCATCTACAATTCGCTGCTCGCCAACCCCGATTATGGAAACTACGGGCCGCGCCTTTCGCCTGCGGCTGACCTCTCCGTCTTGAGTCCTGATTATTTGAACGAGCAGGGAGTGCTGATCGGGATATTGCTGCTTGGCTGGCGCGAGCCGGGCGCTGGAGGCGTCAACGCCGTAGTCACGCATCATGCAGTGCCGCGCCGAGTGATACCGGTCAATCAGGACATCTATCGTTTGGGCGATGAAGAGGCGCAGAAGTTTCACACGGACGCGGATGGCCATGTGCAGTTGCACTACTATTCGCAGATCATCACGCACGCCGGCCCGTTCGGCGTCTCGCTGATCGAAGCGATCCTGGATCAGCTTGAGCCCGCCTGCGCGCCGGAGGATCAGCAGCGTCTATGCGTCCTCAAGGGCGCGCTCATGTGGCAACGCACGGTGGGCGGCATGCGTCTATAAATACACCCATTCCGCGAAATTATTGAGAAGAGGGGAAATTTTAATGAAAAGCTTTTACAGAATCTCTGTGGCTCTGGCATTAATCATGACGCTGCTGGCGAGCGCCGCGCTCACACAAAGACCGCGCAGCGTCAACGATCCGGCACAAGCGCCCGTGGCTCAAACCACAGCAGTTCCTATGTCCGCGCCGCAAACCGTCAACGCTAATTACGAGGGCGGCATCTTCGGCTACAACAAAAGGATAAACGGCACGCTTACTTTCGATGACACGAATAGTCGTCTGCTGTTCAGGAACAAACAACAGCAAGAGGTGCTGTTTATTCCTTACAGTGCAGTGCTCTCGGCCTTTGCCGATACTCAGGCTAAAAGACCAGTCGCAGCCTCAGTGCTTGGCAGCGTCGTTCCGTATGGCCTTGGTCTGCCGGCGCTTCTCTGGAAGAAGAAGTTCCGATACCTGACGCTGCAATACCGCGATCCGGACACGAACGCCGCCGGTACTACGAGTTTTAAGATGCAGAACAAAGAGACGCTCGAAGCCGTGCTCAACACGCTCGCCGCTAAAGCCGGGCTGACACAACGCGGTGAAGTATTCGTGCGGCGCAGGGACCCGAACGATCAACCCTGATCGCCGTGCCACAAACTCGCACAATCAGCTATAAATTTTAAGAAGGAGCAACCGAAGACGATTCCGTTGCTCCTTCTTAATTTGTTATCGCTTAAAGTTGTCGCTGTCGCGCTCAGTGTTCGCGGCTTGCGCCTTCCGGCAGCTCACCTTGATAAATCTCCGCGCCTGCGGCGATGAACTCCGCCGACTTCTCTTTCATCCCCTCGGAAAGCGCTGCCTGCTCATTCAAGCCCTGTTCGGCGGCATAAATGCGCACGTCCTGCGTGATCTTCATAGAGCAAAAGTGCGGGCCGCACATAGAGCAGAAGTGGGCCAGCTTTGCGCCCTCCTGCGGCAGCGTCTCGTCGTGATATTCGCGTGCCACTTCGGGGACCAGCGCGAGGTTGAATTGATCTTCCCAGCGAAACTCGAAGCGCGCTTTCGAGAGAGCGTTGTCTCTTACTTGTGCGCCCGGATGTCCCTTCGCTAAATCGGCGGCGTGCGCGGCGATTTTATAGGTAATCACGCCGTCTTTGACATCCTTCTTATCGGGCAAGCCGAGGTGTTCCTTCGGCGTCACGTAGCAGAGCATGGCGGTTCCGAACCATCCGATCATAGCCGCGCCGATTCCCGATGTGATGTGATCGTAGCCGGGTGCGATATCGGTCGTCAGCGGCCCGAGAGTATAGAAAGGCGCTTCGTGGCAAATCTGAAGCTGCCTGTCCATATTCTCCTTGATAAGATGAAGAGGAACATGGCCGGGGCCTTCGATCATCACCTGGCAATCCTGTTTCCAGGCGATTTGTGTTAACTCGCCTAAAGTCTCAAGCTCCGCGAACTGCGCCTCGTCGTTGGCATCCGCGATGGAGCCGGGACGAAGGCCGTCGCCCAGAGAGAAAGAGACATCATAGGCCGCCATGATCTCGCAGATTTCACGAAAGCGCGTGTAGAGAAAACTCTCCTCATGGTGGGCCAGACACCACTTCGCCATAATCGCGCCGCCGCGCGAGACTATCCCGGTCGTCCGGCGGGCCGTCATCGGAATATAAGGCAGACGAACACCGGCGTGGATCGTAAAATAATCAACGCCCTGCTCGGCCTGCTCGATGATGGTGTCGCGGTAAATCTCCCACGTTAATTCTTCCGCACGGCCACCCACTTTTTCGAGCGCCTGATAGATGGGAACAGTCCCGATGGGCACGCTTGAGTTCCTGAGAATCCATTCGCGCGTGGCGTGAATATTCTTGCCTGTTGATAAATCCATCACGGTGTCAGCGCCCCACTTCGTAGCCCAGCGCATCTTCTCGACCTCCTCTTCAATCGAGGAGGCGACCGCAGAGTTGCCGATGTTGGCGTTGATCTTGACGAGGAAGTTGCGACCAATGATCATCGGCTCAGATTCAGGGTGATTGATGTTGGCAGGGATGATCGCGCGCCCGCGCGCCACTTCGTCGCGCACGAATTCGGGCGTCACAAAACGGGGAATCGAAGCTCCGAAGCTCTCCCCCTTGTGTTCGTGAAGAAGCGAATCCCTGTCGTTGTTACCGAGCGTGTTTAAGGCCGCCTCGCGTCCTAGATTTTCACGAATCGCGATGAACTCCATCTCAGGTGTAATCTCGCCACGGCGCGCGTAGTGCATCTGCGTCACGCGTCTTCCCGCTTTTGCGCAGAGCGGAGAGCGGCGCAAACCCGGAAAAGGTTCGAGCCGTCCTTTATCTTTCACTTTGGCATACTCTTCTGCGCCCACGGTCAGATAGCCATTATCTTCCGGTTTGACCTCGCGCCCCGTGTA
Organism: Pyrinomonadaceae bacterium; assembly: GCA_046714695.1. GTDB lineage: Bacteria > Acidobacteriota > Blastocatellia > Pyrinomonadales > Pyrinomonadaceae > DASQYE01. The sequence goes on along the minus strand of JBKKAL010000149.1, from coordinate 23,354 downwards.
TTCTTCCACATCATCGCGCTCGACAATCCAATCGCGGCGTAAGGGCGCGAGCCCCTCACGCACGTCGCAGCGCACCGCCTCGTCATCCCACGGGCCGCTCGTATCGTAAACGCGAACAGGATCGTTCCCTTCTATCTGACCGCTAAAGTTCCTGGTCGGATTGAGCGCGATCTCGCGAAAGGGAACGCGCACGCCCCTTTGCCTGCCCTCGATGTAAATCTTACGAGAGTTAGGAAGCCGGACTTCATCGCTTCTGCCCTCGCGCCTCTCACTTGTCTCGTTCATATTGCTCATAACTTTACGCGCTTTCTGGCCGACGCTCTCGGCCCGGAAAAGGAAAGACCGTTCCACACAAATGAAAGGGATGGAACGGTCTTCTCCTGTTGTTTCTCCCTTCGACGGTGCTAACCGCATCAGGTTCAAGGGGTCTCACAACAATTGTGACTCTCAGCATCAGACACATGGCCTGAGGCTCCCCCGAAAACTTTTTCGATTTTCAAAGCAGCCCGGCGCTTATCCGCCAATAAAACTCATCGTTCGTTCGGGCTGACGAAATTCTGGATCGTTGATATAGTGGCGCGGCTCTTTCTTCCAGACGACGCTTTCGATGTACTCGATTATCTCCGCTCGTGTCGCGCCGCTGCGTAAGACATCTCGCAGGCTGTGCTCTACGGTCGAGAAGAGGCATGTCCTGATCTGCCCGTCGGCGGTCAAGCGTATACGCGAGCAAGCGCCGCAGAAGGGTTCTGTGACGGGCGCGATAATTCCTATCTCACCTTGCCCGCCATCGCTGAAGCGAAAGCGCGCGGATGTTTCGGAGCCGCGCCTGACCTTGAGGGGCGAGAGAGGAAAGCGCGCGTTGATACGCTCGTAAATCTCCCGGCCCGCGACGACATCCGTGCGCGACCAATCGTGACCGGAATCGAGCGGCATAAACTCTATAAAGCGCATCTTGATGTCGTGTTCGCGCGCGAAGGCCGCAAAATCCGCGACCTCCTCTTCATTATGGCCGCGCACGATGACGGCGTTGATCTTGACGGGGCCGAGCCCCGCGCGCTTCGCCGCCATGATTCCTTCGAGCACGCGGTCTATGACATCCACGCCGGTCATTTGCCGGAACGTTTCACGCTTCAAGCTATCAATACTGATCGTCACGCGGTCGAGCCCGGCCTTTTTCAGTGAATCTGCGCGCTCTGGCAAAAAGTATCCGTTCGTAGTCAGCGCCAGATCCTGAAGGCGCGGTTTGAGCGCGGAGAGTTTGCCGATAATCGTTTCAATATCGCGGCGCATCATCGGCTCGCCGCCAGTGAGACGAATCTTTTCGATGCCGAGCGAGACGAAGATGTCAGACAGATATTCTATCTCTTCGTAAGAGAGCATCTGCTCTTTGGGCGCTACGGGCGGCTCGCCATGCGGCAGACAGTAGAAACAGCGAAAATTGCAACGATCCGTCAGCGACACGCGAAGATCGCGTATCACACGCCCGTATGAATCTTTGAGTAAACCAGTCATTGGAAATTTTTCAACTACGGGCGCGCTTTCACTCAACAAGATTTCAGGAATCTTAATGATACGCCCCCCGGCGGCTTGTTCCAAGCCTTCAATCGAAATCACTCACCGGACAGCAAGCCTCAATACGGATGTTAATGATACGGGCGCTTGAAAACGGCATCGCGTTTTATAAAGTTTGGGACGGGGCCATCCGAAAATTTGTAGAAAATTCCTATCTCTCAACAACGCGAGTGCGAGGGATGTGCATCTGAGTGCGAAAATCAAGGGCTTTTAGAGAAGGCCCGCGATTTGCCTCGCGTCCCTTTTAGACAAAATTCAGGAGCTTCTCCCCAGGCTCTCCGCTCATCCGTTTTATCGTTGAAAGGAGAAAGCCTATGCCGAGGAATACCACCGACCTTCTTGATAGCATCAACATTTCTTCTCCCTGTTCCGCCGATTGGGATTCGATGATCGGCAACCGGGAAGCGCGCTTCTGCCAGCACTGTAGCAAGCGCGTCAACAATCTCTCGGAGATAACGAGAAAGCAGGCGCTGGAACTAGTCGCGCGCTCCGGTGGACAACTCTGCCTGAGAATCGTTCGCCGCCCGGATGGTCGTGTACATCTCGCTAGCCCCCGTAATCAGCTCTATCAGATCAAACGGCGCGCTTCGCGACTCGCGGCAGGAGCTTTTACCGCCGCCTTGAGTCTCTGCTCAAGCGCGGTCGCTCAAACGCATTCGCCCGGTAACCAGCCCACATTGACTAACGTCGAGATCACAGACCTGCATAACAGCGCAAGGCCGAGCACTTCAGGCGGCGGGAGCGCAACGCTCGCGGGAACAATTACCGATCCTAATGGAGCGGTGATTGCGGGGGCGACCATAAGGCTTGTTAATGAAAAAACCGGGCAAGAGCAGGCTATGCTCACAGACAGCGAGGGCCAGTACCAGTTTCAAAATCTTGAAGCAGGAATCTACTCGCTCAAGTCTGAGCGGTTGGGTTTTATGAAAAATGAAAGAAACGGTCTGGAGCTTCAGGAAGGCCAGGGGCAAAACGTTGACGTGTCTATTGATGTCAATATGGAGATTGTGACTGTAGGAATGGTCGCAATTTCCGCACCCTTCGATCCTTTGGTCGCTGCCGCTGCCGAGAATGATCTCGCAAAAGTGAAGGAATTGATTACCACCGGCGTTGACGCGAATAGAAGGGATGAGAATACTCAGACGACCGCGCTGGACGAGGCCGTCAAGAATGGCAATCGCAAAATAGTTCGCGCGCTTCTGGATGCCGGGGCCGAAGTTAATGCGAGAAGCGATTACGGACGGACTGCGCTGATGTGGCTGGACGAGGACGCGACCGAAGAGCTTGTCTGGGATTTGATCGCCGCCGGAGCGAAAATCAACCTCAAAGATAAGGAAGGCGATACTGCGCTGATCCTGGCGGCCTCTTGGAGCCAGCCGGAAGTCCTGCGTGCGCTGCTCAACGCGGGCGCGCGTGTAAATGCTAAGAATAAAGAGGGCGAGACGGCGCTGATGAAAGCTGCCTCAGTGGGAGACCTTGAGAGCGTCAATCTATTGATTAATTCCGGCGCGGAGATCAACCGCAAAAATAATAGCGGCGAGACGGCACTCACGCTGGCCGAGGATAATAAGCATGTGGAGGTCGTCGGGCAGCTAGAAGCTTACAGCGCCGTCAAATAATCTACGCGCGTTGTAATGAGGAATATATGAATCGAGAAGTCGAACGCGCTTTTATTTGAGGCGCTTGACAACCTCCTCGATGCGACAGGCTCGTGTCTCCTGACGCTTCGCCGCCTCGATCCACTCAACGTACTCTTTGCGATGTGTGTAGGAAAGCTTGTCGAAGCTAGCGCGGACGGCTTTTGACTTCGATAGCGCCTTGTTGACATCAGGCGCAAGCGCGACCGTGCGCGGCTTTGTATCCAATTCCATCGCGACCTTAACGCGATCTCCGACTGCGACTCCTGCCCCGGCGCGCACCTCACGATTTACTGCCATGAAGTGCGCCCCGTCACCCGTGGGAAAGATAGAGGAGCGGAATTTGTAGCCGTTCAGGCTTCCTGTCACCGGAACGCGCCCGCGAACACCAAACTTTACGCTCTCTTTACGCGGCAACGTAAAAAAGACCCCACCGCGTCCCACCGTTTCCAGTTTGACAGTGAATTGAATCTTCGGCATATAGACCTCCTAAATTCATCTCGTACCTGCGTTCGCACAGCGCACACGCCCTTGTTAATAACTTGCTAGTGCTCAGGGCCCGCCGGGAGTCATCTCTGTATTCGGAACTATTTCCTCCAGGTCTGTAAGATGATGAACAACATTTTTGCGGCAGCGATAATCAACCATCTTCGCGGTGTTGCCCGCAGGCGTGACCGTGACACCCGCCTCGCTGCCTCCGCCTCCTGCGCCCTCTTCCTCGTTGGAGTTATCGTAAACCTCGTAGGCGTGTTCGTTGATTTTAAAGCGTAGGCCAAGGTAAGTAACCAGCGGCCTTGTGTAACGAAAATAGGCGAAGGCCGTTTGCGTGTTCTGTCTCTGCTGCGGGTATTCAAGCTCGACGCGGCCGGGGCCTCCGAAGCGATACTGTATATAGCCGCGCTGTTTATCCAATTGTTTTGAGCCGCAGACCGAGACTATTTTCCTGTTGGCGGTTTCACAGCTCCAGATGGTTTTCTCATTACGAGCGCAGAGCGAAGTTACCTTCAACGGTTCTGCCGAAGCAGGTGAAGAGCGATAGACGCGCGGCGTGATTGTGCGCGCGTTGTTGCTCTGCGCAAAGACTGAAGCGGACATCATCAACAGCAGGGCCGATATCAGAACTGTTTTGTTCATTGGAGATCGAAGACGCTCCTTTCAACGAAGCACTTGCTCAAGGGTCGAAGGGTCGTCGAGGAGAAGCAATTCGACGACTGAGAGCGGCAGGCTGCCGTTCTTAATAAGCTCGTCGTGGAATGCGCCGAGCCGGTAGTTTGCGCCCTGCGCGTCACGATAGCGACCGAGCAGGCGCATGATCTGCCATTTGCCGACCATATAATGAATCTTCTGTGATGGAGACGTGGCCGCGCCCGCCGCCTCGCCTTCCGCAGACTCTCTGTCTAGCCCGCCCGCTTCCATGAAATACTTGACGGCCTGCTCGAAAGTCCACCTGCCCGTATGCAGGTTAACGTCAACGCCGATACGCGCGGCGCGATAACGCGAAAGTCTGAGGACCTGTCCCTGCGACGCCGAGTTGTCGGGATAAAGGCCAGTGCGCATCAGCATCTCTTCCGTATAAAGCGCCCAGCCTTCCTGAAAGACGCCGTCGTTTTGCTGCCGGCGAATCTCGTTCTTGAGCCGGTTGGCGATGGAGATTTGCAGAAAGTGCCCCGGTATTCCCTCGTGGCCGAGAATCGGTCGCGGGTCTTCGATGGCCGCGCGAATATAAAAATTACTGCTCTTCGGATTGTAGGTCGGAATAAAATAGAAGCCGCTCGCGTCCTTATCGTAGAGTCCCGGCGGGTTCATAAAACCTCCGGGGCTCGTCGGCTTAAAGGCATCCGGGAGTTGACGAATAGAGAATGGGCCGAGATAGGAAGGCAGCGTGATCAGCTTTTTCTCCTTGAGGAAATTTATCATCTCCTCCTGCCGTCTCTCGTAAGCTTTGAGAAAAGCCTCCTGGTCTGCCGGAATATTTTTGCTGCGCGCGGGATCAGGATTGGCGAGCGACGGATCGGGAAGAAGCGATTCGAGAGCGCGATAGCGCGCCAATTCGGATTCGCCCAGCATTGCCACCTGTTTGGCATCAAGGGGCAGCAGGTAAGCATGTTTTAGTAAATAGTTGTAGTTCTCCTCGCCCATCGGCGCAAACGCCACCATGCCTGAGAGACGCCCTTCGAGCCAGCCGGCATATGCGTGAATAGCTGTGATGGCCGCGTCACGCGCTTTCACCAAAGCGTCCTTCTCGGCAGCCGAAAGGTCACGCGCGAGCGTCATCAGGCTGTCTTTAAAAAGAGAGTCAATCGAGCGCGCCGAATCAATCGCCAGTTGAGAATAAAGCCTGACGGGTTTTTTCAGATTACGTTTGCCCTGTTCCATCAGCGCGGGCATCAGCTTCATGCGCGCCGTGGCTGAGAGGGCGCGATTACGCGGCGTGTCATACTCTTTTTTGAGCAGCGAGAAGATAGAGTTGCTGCATTCGTCAACGTAAACCTGCGGGTCTGTCTCAACGAAATTCATCACGCGGTCGAAGAAAGCCTCGCGCTCAATCTGCGCGCGAAAAAGCACCCAGTCAATGCGATCATCTTTAGCCCAGGCTCCGGTCTGCATCGCCTGCACACGGGCCAACAGGTCTTTAACGTACTGGCGTCGCGCCTCGACCGCAGCCTCCGAATAATCTGTCAGCCTGTTATCCCAGGTATGCAGCCCCTCGTTGCTGCTGTCGACCGGGTAGTTTTCGTTGCGCCAACGGTAGTAGTCCTCCGCCATCTGTCGCAGTGCGGCAGGAGTAGTAGTAGCCATAGTTTGCGCTTCACCCATACGTGAAGTGAATGCCAGCAGCAGGCATCCGGTCAGGAGAGAGATAAAGAATTTCATTTGTGCTCCTCATGAATGTTCAAGCAGGGCGCGCGCGTTGCGCTGAAGACCCGCGAGCTTGGCGCGCTTTATTGGGCTGCGACGAAAACGCTCCGCGTAGCTTTCCGGCGTGAGCGCGAGAATTTCTGATAGATCAGCCGTGACATGGCTCGCCGCTCTGGGCTCGAAGCGCGCTTCCGTACTCTGCTGCTCAAAGCGATTCCACGGGCACACGTCCTGGCACACATCGCAGCCGTAAAGCCAGCCATCCAGATTACGCGCCACCTCGGCGGGAATCTCCGGCTCGCGCAGCTCAATCGTCGCATGCGAGATACATTTATTCGAGTCAACCACGTAAGGCTCTATGATCGCCTTCGTCGGGCAAGCATCAAGGCAGAGCGTACAGCTTCCGCAGTGATCCTCGACCGCTTCGATGTCATACTCAAGCTCAAGATTAAGCAGCAATTCGCCGAGGAAGACCCATGACCCGTACTCGCGCGTGATCAGGTTCGAGTGCTTGCCGATCCAGCCGAGGCCTGCGCGCACGGCCCATGCCTTATCCATCACGGGTTGAATGTCAACGCACGTCTTGCCTTCCGTTTCCGGCCACTCTTCCTTAATCCAGGAGAGCAGCGCACGTAACTTTCCGCCGACCACATCATGATAATCGTCGCCCCAGGCGTAACGCGAAATCTTGCCCGTCGAAGCGTCATTAGTGTGCTCGTGCGGTGTGTAGTAGTTGAGCGCGACGACGATCACGGATCGTGCCTCAGGAAACAATAATCGCGGGTCGGCGCGCTGCTCGGGCGCGCGCGTCATCCACTGCATCTCGCCTTGTAAGCCGCGATCAAGCCACTCGCTAAGGCGCTCCGCCTCATCGCTTAACGCCTCAGCGCGCACAATCCCAACCTTCTGGAACCCTTCGGCGTAGGCCCTCTCCCTGATCTTTCTTGAGCGCAGGGAATCGTGCCCGTCCTGTTCCGCATTGTTCTGTGCGATTTTCATCGGATGAGTCTGGCAGCCCTCTGGAAATAAGATAGTAAGACCCGGCGCACGCATTATCAAGCAGATACAAATTCGCCTTCGAGACCTTAACCCATCACCCGTTGGAGGAAGCTTGAGATTGATGGAAGCGGGCTCGTGTCGCGCAGGACTATAAATGAAATTCGACTCGCTTGATCGCTCGACACCCCTTCAACTTTAGCAACCTGGTTTTCCCGTCATCCTTTTTAAATTGATTACTACCTCAATAGTTCGGCTTTTCTCCTATCGCAAAGGAGATGATCCCGCCGGCTTCTCGATGGAAGCCGGCGGGATCGCCTGAGAGTACCTGAGAACGGTTCTTACTTTAACGTATTGTTGGGCGCGGTGAATGTCCCATCAGTGGTATTACCGGCGAGCGTGTTGTTCACCGAGGTGAAAATGCGCCCGTTCGAGCTCGCTGCTACTCCCGTAGCGTTATTCGAGATGAGGCAGTCCGAGACATTAACGGTTGAGAACGTAATGGGGCCGGTAGAGATAATGCCGGTTCCCGTATTTTCGGCGATCATCGAGCCTTCGATATTGACGATATTCGAGCCGCTGACATTGGTCACGTTAAGCCCGTTCGTGTTGTGAGCCAGGACGGTATTCGTAATAGATACACGAGCGCCATCTTCAACACGTATGCCGTCGGAGCCAAACGTCAAAGAACTATTGTCAACTGAGGCACGATTCAGGTTAGCACCGCCGCTGTCAACCTTGATCCCCGCCGTGCCGACGTTTCTGATCGAGGTGTTACGGACAACCAGACTTCCGCCGTTAGAAGCGAAGAGGATGCCTTCATTGACGAAATTGTCAATGACGCAATCTTCAACGATGACCTTCGGCTGAGAGGTATTTGCGCTTGAGATGTTGATGCCGCGCGTGCCTGTCCGCGTTCCGACCGTGCCGCTGACGCCCGTGCCATTTATCGAGATGTTTCGCAAACGCACGATCCTGAGAGGGTCGTCTATGGTACTGCTGGTGAGATTAACGGTCACGCCGGTAACACTGCTGGCAAGTATGCCGGCCAAAGTGCCGGTGCCGTCAACGGTGATGGATTTGGTGGCCGTCAGCGTGCCGAAGCCGCCCGGATCGAGGGCATTAATCTCGCCGTTAATCGCCGTCTTCGAGATCGCACCGGAGAACGTTTTGCAGGGGGCTGTGCGGCTACACGGGTTAATGTCGTCACCGACGCCTGATACCCAGGTGCGGGTTGCCTGAGCCTGAGCCTGCGAAGCGCCGAAAGCGACGAAAGCAAATATCGCGACAAGGTGGAGGGTAAATCTAAATCTGTTCATTTGGGAGTCTCCTATTCAAGAAGTTAGAGGTTGAGTAAAACGAGGTGCGGAAAGTAAGAAGCGCCCGAGGGCGTATGCAGCTCAAAGATTTGATCTAAGGGGTGCCAAGTACTCCGGTCTACTCAATAGGTTGAAAAAGAAGAAGCGGGGAAGCTTTTATCGCGTGCCCGCGCTGCCTGTACGTCTTATACAGAGGCAAAGTAAGAGCGGCAAAACAATCTCGACAGCCGATTGCCGCCATTTTTCCTCAACTCGCGGATAGAGCCTCCGTATTGCACCGTGCCTTATATCGCAAATCCGGTTTTACTGCAAGCCCGGATTGAGACGAACTAGTAAGCGGCGAGGCTGCCGAATTCATCGCCGCTTCTACACCGTGAACTACCCTTTGCTCGTCCCGCGCGGGGCTGCGTGAACTTTTCAAACTGATATGAAGCTCGAACGCGACCGCGCCTGCTCTCATTCTTGCCAAAGAGACGCTGACCCGTTAATCTCAACTCGCGCGGTACTCGCGCTCGTCTCTCCCTTGTCCGATCAATACTGTAATGCTCGCATTGAGCGCCGAATCGAGCGCATGCGTTTAAGAGAGCGATGATGCCGGCGAGTTCCGCGCGGCTATTCAGATAAACAGGAAGGTTTCTTTATGCCACAGGCTGCCAACCCGGATGGGGAAGCACTATCAATCAAGCGAAAGGCCGGGCGGCTACTTTTTATCGGTCTTCCGGGCACACGCCTGGATCGTCGCCTGCGCCAATTGCTCAGCGAAGTGCAGCCGGGCGGCGTCGTTCTCTTCGGGCGCAACGTCGAATCGGCAGAGCAGGTCGCGCATTTAAATGTGCAGATACGCGACGCTGTGGATCACCCGGTGCTGATCGCTGTAGATCAGGAGGGAGGTCTCGTTGATCGCTTCCGCTCGATCTGCGAGCCGATGCCTTCGGCCAAGGCCGTACGCGAGGGCGGTCAGGCAGACCTCGCGCGCAAATTCGGCGAGTTGACGGCGCGCTCTCTGCGCCTTCTCGGCTTTAATATGAACTTTGCGCCGGTGCTTGATCTCTCCGGCGAGAATCTGGATAACGGGCTGCGAGGAAGAACCTTTGGCAGCCAGCCCTCGGATGTCTCAAGGCTCGCGGGGGCATATCTGGACGGCTTACAGGGCGGCATCAAAGTTGAAGGCGCGATTACGGGGCGCATCCTTGGCTGCGGCAAACATTTTCCGGGGCTCGGCGGCTCCAGCGTTGACTCGCACCGTCGCCTTCCCATCGTTAAGCATTCGTGGGAAGAGATTTTCGAGCGCGATCTGGTGCCGTTCATGGATTTGATGTTTCATCGTCCGGGCGAGCCGCTCTATTCCGTGATGGTCAGCCATGCGGCCTTTCCCGAAGTATCCGAATTCCTGCAAGCATGGTTTCGCCGCACGCGCGAGCTTCCATCGCCTGAGAGCATGCATCAGCTTCCCGCCACGATCAGCGGCAATGTCGTGATGCGGCTCCTTCGCCAGGCGCTCAAGTATGATGGTCTGGTGATTACGGATGATATGGAGATGGGCGCGGTCGTTCAAACTCTATCGGTGGCCGAAGCCTCTCTGCGCGCCATTCAGGCCGGCTCGGATATGATTCTGATCTGCGAGCAGGCGGCAAATTTTGTCGCCGCGCGCGACGCCATAGTCGAGGCCGTGGAGAAAAACGAGCTGCCCGTCGAAGCGCTAGACAAAGCGGGTCAGAGGATGGATCGCCTTCTCAAGATCGCGGGCGAATATGAACCCTTCGACCAGGAGGAATTCGATCTGGTCTCGCGTGATATGGCAGAGCTTAATCGTGCCCTCAAGGCCGCCGAAAATAATGAAGAGTATGCGCCGCTTTTCGGCACGGAAGAGGGCAGCACGCGCCGCTCGTCTAATTTCTGAGCGAGACCGTCATTCGTATGCCATCGCGTTTCTCACAGCCTCATAGTCGTCACTGATTCCTCTCGCAAACCAGACGAACTCTTTGAGCTTACATTGTGCCGCGACTCGTAACCATTCGGGGAGTCTTAGAATAATTATGTAAGCGGCATAACAGAGCGGAAGCCCAAACACCGTTGCGACCTGTCTCCCCATCCTTGTACAATCTCATAACCCCTTGTGTTGCCTCCCGCATTTCTCTATGTTGCTTTCACCAGACGCTTGGGAGAGACTAATGTCTCAAGGTTGCATACGAACAGTGCCGGTGTTTGCTACGATGGCGAGCGGGATTTTCTTGCGATTGAGCAGTGTCAGCATCTGGAAATCAGACCGATGCCTGACTCGCGGCAGACCAACTAGATAAACGACATACGCATAAGTATTGTGAAAGAAGTGGGGCAGAGGTCAAAGGCGAATGTCTGATAGCAGTTCCAATGAGGCGTCAGAGGCGCATCCTCCGATGAGTACGGCTTCTCCGGAAATTCAAGACCTGGCCCGGCGACTACTCGCTTTCGAGGCGGCGCAAGACAACTCGTCCGAGGCACGCGTAGATGTCGCGGTGCAGGTCATTGAGGAGTTGCGTCTGCGCCTCATTAGGCTCGCGGGAGTTGATGGCTTTCGATCTCTTTTATCCCGTGCTTTGACACTGGCAAAGGCGGAAGTTCCTTCGCTAAGTAGGGTGCAGGTACGCGCCGATGGCTCTATGGAGGGATTCAACGGAATTGAGCAGAGCCAGGAGGGGGAGGCGGCGGCGGCAGAGCAAGCCGGAACGATTCTCGTGACCCATTTGCTGCAACTGCTGGTGACCTTCCTTGGCGCACCTTTAACTCTGCGCCTGGTGCATGACAAATGGCCGGATGCGTCCATGGACGGAACGGACTTGAGAACGGAGGAAAATCCATGAGCGTGCAAGACAAGGTAAGTATTGGGACACTGCCGACCGGCGTGCCGGGTCTGGATGAGATTTTGGGCGGCGGCTTGCCGGAGTTTTCTTTTAACATCATCGCGGGCGCGCCCGGCGGCGGGAAGACTACGCTGGCCCATCAAATCATGTTCGCCAATGCCACCCCGGAGCGTCCGGCGCTGTATTTCACCGTGCTCGGCGAACCGGCCATCAAGATGCTGCGGTATCAGCAGCAGTTTCAATTTTTCGATCAGACCAAGTTGAATACCTCCATCCGCTTCATCAACCTCAGCCAGGTCGTGCTCGATCAAGACCTGAACGCGGTGCTGGGGGAGATCGTCAAAGAGGTCGAGGCGGCCAGTCCCGGCATCGTCGTGGTGGACTCTTTTCGCACCGTGGTGCGGAAGGCACAGTCCGGCGGAAGTGACGTGGAACTCCAGGGGTTCATCCAGCGGTTAGCCCTTAACCTGACGAGCTGGCAGGCGACCACGTTTCTCATCGGAGAATACGACGAGGCCGAGATTCATGATAACCCCGTCTTCACCGTCGCCGACGGACTCTTCTGGCTCTCGCAGCAGGTGGAGCGCAATTCCATCGTGCGCAAACTGCAGATCAGGAAGTCGCGCGGGCGAGCCTCGGTGCCGGGGTTGCACACCTTCCGCATCACCGACGCGGGGCTGCAAACCTTCCCGCGCACTCTCGGCCTCAACGTCAAAGATGAGAAACCCAAGGGACACCGGCGACTTTCGAGCGGCATCCCCGAACTGGACGAGATGATGGGCGGGGGCATTCCCGAAGGGGACAGCCTGCTGGTGGCGGGCTCGTCGGGGACGGGGAAGTCGCTGCTGGGTACAAAGTTCATCGTCGAGGGCATCCGTCAGGGCGAGCCGGGGATCGTGGCGATGTTCGAGGAACGGCCCGAGGAGTACGCGAATCGTGCCTTGAGCTTTGGCCTCGATCTGGTCACGCCGCAGAAGGAGGGGAAACTCAAACTCCTCTACATCCGCCCCCTCGACCTGTCCGTGGATGAGACGGTGCGTGAAATCATCGATGCGGTGCAGGCGATGGGCGCGAAACGACTAGTGATAGATTCGCTGGCCGGGTTTGAGATGGCGCTGGCTCCCAGTTTTCGCACCGACTTCCGGGAATCGCTGTACCGTATGATCGGCGCGCTCACGAGGACGGGCGTGACAATCCTCAGCACCGTTGAAGTGCAGGAGACCTTTACCGGGTTCACCCTGAGCACCTACGCGATCTCGTTCCTCAGCGACGACATCCTCCGCCTGCGGTTCGTCTCGATCAACGGCCAGCTCCGCAAGATGATGGTCGTCATCAAGATGCGTCGCAGCGCACACAGCATAGACATGCGCGAATTCGTAATCACGACCGAGGGCCTTGTCATCGGCGAGCGATTAGAGGGCTATCGCGGCCTGACCACCGGAGTTCCCGGGCCATGGAACGACGAACCGGGGGAAATCCATGAGTCAACGGACGAGCCCGAAAGTAATCAGTAGGAGTGCCGTATGCGTGAGAAACCATGGTCAGTCACGGGGGAGCAGGCTTTCGACCTTGTGCGCCTCTGCGAGTACTTTTCCGAACTTTCACCGCAGCCCATGGTTGCCGTCGAGGGGACGACGCACATCGTGCGCCACCTCAATGCCGCGTTCGCGCGCCTTGTCGGGAAGGAGGCGGCGGAACTGGTCGGACGCCCCTTCGCCGAGGCCGTGCCGGAAGGGGAGAAAAACGGATGTCTCCCGCTGTTAGACCGTGTGTATAGCACGGGAACACCGGAGATTTTAGTCGAGCAGGAGCATTGCCATACAACGCCAGCCGTTTACTGGTCATATTCGGTATGGGCCATACTCGGGGCGGACAAACGCCCTGTAGGTGTCATCATCCAGGTGACTGATGCGACGGAGATGGCGAGCTTCCGAAGAGAAGCGGTGGCGATGAACGAACAGCTCCTGCTATCTGCAACCCGGCAACATGAACTCACGGAAACCGCGGAGAGAGCGAACCATCTCAAAGATGAATTTCTCGCCACGCTCTCGCATGAACTTCGCACCCCGCTGACTTCGATTGTCGGGTGGGCGGAGATGTTAGGGAAGGCAAAGCTCGCCCCTGTGATTTCCTCACGCGCCATCGAAGTCATCCGGCGTAACGCGCGGATGCAAGTACAGATGGTTGACGACCTGCTAGATGTCTCGCGCATCATCACCGGCAAGTTGCGCATGAATGTGCAACCCGTTGACCTCGGTACGATCATCATCGCGGCGGTTGAAGGGGTGCGCCCGGCGGCTGAAGCCAGGGAGATACGTTTAAAGTTGCAACTCGATTCTCCGGCTGGGCAAGTCTCCGGCGACCCTGACCGGCTGCAACAGGTGGCGTGGAATCTCATCTCGAATGCCATCAAGTTCACGCCGAAGGGCGGGAGCGTGCTTGTTAGTCTGGCGCGCGTCGAATCACATATCGAAGTTACAGTCAGCGATACAGGGCAAGGCATTGCGCCGGAGTTCCTGCCGCACGTCTTCGACCGCTTCCGGCAAGCCGATGCGACGACCACGCGGGCATTCGGCGGGTTAGGCTTGGGTTTAGCGATTGTTCGTCAATTGGTCGAATTGCATGGCGGGACGGTGCGAGCTGACAGCGAGGGTCAAGGTCTTGGCTCGACCTTCACCGTCAGTCTGCCGCTCGCGGCGGTGCGCGGTGCAGTGAGTGACGCCGGGAGCGCGCAGCAGCCGGAGTTTAAGCTGTCGGAGTTAGAGTGTCCGCCGGAGCTAACTGGTATAAGTGTGCTGGTCGTTGACGACGAAGCGGACACGTGTGAGTTGCTGCAAGTCATACTCGAAGGCTGCGGGGCGCAGGTGAAAACGGCGAGTTCGGCAGCCGCCGCACTGGAAGCGGTGGCGGAAGAAGTGTTCGACGTGCTTATCAGCGACATCGGGATGCCGGATGAAGATGGCTATTCCCTGATTGCTAAAGTGCGCGCTCTTGGCAAGCAGCGCGGGGGGCAGGTTCCGGCGGCGGCGGCACTGACAGCTTACGTGGGCGAAGAAGATCGCATCCGGGTGCTTCAGTCGGGCTTCCAGATACATGTGCCGAAGCCGATTAGCCCAAACGAGTTGATCGCCGTCGTCGCCAACCTCGCCGGGCGCACCGGGCAGGGCTAAGCGGCCTGTTTGAAAGCACCACTTTGGCACCCTGAGCCGATATGGATGTTCCCTTGATCGCAGCAAAAACATTGGCAAGTCTGTTGGTGAGATGATTCAAACATGCAACCATGTGCTTTAATGATTGAGCAAAACAACTCAAGCCTTGAATTATTGAACGGGACAATATAACTGCTCTGTCCCGATCTGACTTGATGCTTGATGGAGTAGAAAATTGTCCACTGAAAACCTTCACACGCTTGCGGCGCTTATTAGACGAGAGCGCGATACCTTACTCGCCGAATGGCGGCAGGAGGTGCGGCAGCTTTCCGTGGCGCATAACCTCGACGTGCCGACTCTCAACGATCACGTCCCCGATTTACTTGACGAGCTGGCTGACGAACTGGCGGCGCATGTTGATGGGTCAATGATCGGGGAGTTAAAAAAGAACTCGGTTATTCACGGCTTAGATCGGCTCCGCATCGGATTCGACATCGAGGAGGTGGTGGCGGAATACAACGCCCTGCGCGGCGTCCTGCAAGACCTGATCGAAAGGCATAACCTGAGTCTTCGCGGGCCGGTAAACCGCACCATTAACCGCGTCATTGACATGTCAATCGGTCTGGCGGTGAAGACGTATGCCACGCAAAAAGCTCTGGAGATACAGGAACGGCGTGAGGAGCACTTAGCCTTCGTCGCCCACGACCTCAGGTCTCCACTTGCGGCTATCGCGATGGCGGCTCAACTTCTCGAACGTACAGCCCCTGATGTAGTAAAGGACGAGCGGTCTGCCACCTTACTAAAAACTATGCATCGTAACGTCAGGCGCTTAAATTTACTTGTCGTCAAAGTAGTTCAGGAAGACGCAAATCTGAAGGCGAAGGTGAATGAACAGGTAGCGCGGCGGGAAGTAGAGCTGAGGCCGCTGGTTGAAATGCTCGTCAGCGACCTCAATCCATTGGCTGCGGCTTCGAACCTGAGTTTGATCAACCAAGTACCCGAAGAGCTAACAGCGTTCGTTGATACCAGCATGTTGACCCTTATTTTTCAGAACTTGATCTCTAACGCCATAGATTACACTCCGAACGGAGAAGTTATTATCGGAGCGCAGGAGATCAAAGAATCCGCTTCTATCGAATGTTGGGTGAGGGACAATGGCGCAGGGATTCCAGCAGACCGGCTGGAAAAGGTGTTCGACAAATTAGAAACCGACCCGGACAAGAAAAGCGGTATGGGACTCGGCCTGGCAATCGTCAAGCAGTTCGTTGAAGCGCACGGCGGTCAGGTGGCGGTTGACAGTGAACTCGGTCAAGGCTCGACGTTTCGATTCACTATTCCTTACAAAGCGTGAAAGGATGCAATATCCTTGATCGTAAGGTCTCACCCGGCATCATCGAAATTGCCGGGGAGCCTGACGGGAGCCAGCGCAAGGCCGTAGTCCTGCACAAAGGGCGAGCAACGCACGCGCCGCCATTCTCAACGTCTGAGGAAGGTTTAGTTAAAGGACGGCCTCTCAGGCTTCGCTAATCAATTTTCTGCATGGTCACGGTGACGAGCGGATCGTTGCCGGCAGTGCGACTGTAAGAGACCCAGAATCCAGCCTTCCGGTAACGCACCATCATGTACATTGATCCGTCCGGCTTGGCTTCGATCTCCGAGCCGAGCACAGCTTTCGGCACCGGCGTGCTGCTTCCCCCGCCCAGATAATTGATCGAAACGGCATAGGTCTTCTGCGATTTGTCATAGAAAACCTGCACCGATTCCTTTTCGTTAAAGACGAAGAAATCCTGCTCGTCGCTCTTGTCCTGTGGTTCTCCGAGCTTAGTTCGCGCCTCACTGATAGTCGTACCGATATGCACGCCCTTGTACTCGCTAAAGAGCGGCTCATCTTCGCCCTTCGTCCGAGTGGTCGAGTTTGCGCTTGCGGCTGCAGCACGGGCCGCGCGGCCCTGCGCCTCTACGCGCGTCCAACCAGCGCCCGCCGCTGTGATCAATACAAAGCCGAGGGCAACGAGCACGAGGCAGGGCAGTTTGAAAACAAGATGATCTTGCTTGAGATAAAGCATTGGTTTGGCTCCTCCTTCCGTAGAAGGCATTGCGGTTCGGGCAACCGCAACGGGGGTGATCAAAGGCTGGACGAGAAAGGCTAGGGTTTGTGGCAGTTTTCAGCACAACCAGCCCTTGAGATTTTTCTGGCGGGACAATATGACAACACGCGGGTGCGAGTCAATGGTCAATCTCCCCGCAACATCGGCGGGTGATCTTCTGGCGGGCGGCGGCGGCCCGACACCATGGGCGCACGCGCCGTCAATCGCCACAACTTCAAGTTATCACGGTCGCGAAAGCTCCCGGATGTATTCGACGTAGCGGGCGCGCGTATCGTCGCTCATCTCGGTAATAATCATGCCGACGAGAAAGCCATCGTCTGTGGGAACATCCTGACCGGCATCGGTTTCACCGCCCACCACATGCTCGTAGCGCACGGGGACACCCGTAATCTCTACAGACCCTACGGGAAGCGTAAGCACGACCTGCATCGTGCAGTTTCCTTCGTCGAGAAAAGTTTCGTTGATGCTCTTGGCAGAGATGACGAGCGCCAGACCTGTCTCGCTGATATTGTGCGTATAACCGTTACAGGTGAGCACGCTCTCCACATCCTCATCCATCCTCTTCGTCACCAGCACCAGAACTCTGATGGCAAGCTGAGTTAGATGTCGAGGATTACTGCGGCGATCATTCTCGTAGAGTGACATCGCGTCTCGTCCGGAAAGTTTTCATCTACAACGCGCTCCCTTTGGGCGAGGACGGGCGCGCCCTTGGCACTTTGACACTATGTCATTGTCCTGTCAGGCATGACAAGCTTTTTGTTTTGTTCAAAAAGACGCAGGCGGCGACAGTGTTCCGAAGCCTTGTGTCGTAGAGGATCAGGCCCAGACGCCTGGAATCGCGGTCGCGCACTTCGGGCATTGACCCGCGAGCGTGACCTTCATCTGATTGATACGGTAGCCGTAACGTTCTATCAAAAGCTCTT
Organism: Pyrinomonadaceae bacterium; assembly: GCA_046714695.1. Taxonomy (GTDB): domain Bacteria; phylum Acidobacteriota; class Blastocatellia; order Pyrinomonadales; family Pyrinomonadaceae; genus DASQYE01. Next base: position 5,951 of record JBKKAL010000149.1, on the reverse strand, counting down.
CGCATACGGGACAGTAAGTGTTTTCCCATCGCCCGACTCTACCCGGTAAGTTTCCGGCATAGATATAACGCAGGCCAGCCTCGCGCCCTATCTCGCAGGCGCGGATGAGCTGCTCGGCGGTCGTCGCGGCATTCTCCGTCATCTTGTAGTCCTGATGAAATGCCGTCACATGCCAGGGGATGTCCGGCGAAACGGAAGCGATAAAGTCTGCGGCGCGACGCAGCTCGTCATCCGAATCGTTAAAGCCGGGCACAATGAGCGTCACGATCTCTTCCCAGAACCCGCGTTCATAAACCATCCCGATGGTCTCTAAGATATTGTCCACGACACCGCCGAGCTGGCGATAGCTGCGGTCGCTCATTGATTTAAGATCAATCTTGTAGCAATCCGTCCACGGGCGTATGTAGTCAAGGACTTGCGGCGTCGCATTACCGTTGGAGATAAAGGCCGTCCTAAACCCGGCGGGCTTCGCCTTCTTAAAAACCTCTATCGCCCATTCAGCCGTAATCAACGGCTCGTTATAACTTGTTCCAACCATCCGCGCGCCGTAACTTCGGGCCAGCGCAACGAGCCGCTCCGCCGTGACTACATTCGGCGCGACGCCCGCCGCATCATCACGCAGGGTCTGCGACGTTAAAAAGTTTTGGCAGTAGCCGCAGTGCAGGTCGCATCCGAGCATGCCGAAGGTGAGGGTGTCGGAGCCGGGGAGCGCGTGGAAAAATGGTTTCTTCTCGGTCGGGTCGCAGGCGAGCGCCGCCACGTAGTTCGCGGGAACCATCAGGCGACCATCCTCGTTATAGCGCACTTTGCAGATGCCGCGCTTGCCTTCCTTGATCAAACAGCGGTGGCCGCAGGCATAGCAGCGCAGGTCTTTATCAGGCAGATGCTCCGTTAACTCGATCGCGCCTTCACGGGTTAACTCATCAATGACTTCGGCAAGTGAGGCCGATCTGCTACTCATTGGCATCGTCTTAAAACCTCTATCAATAGCGGAAATTCAGTTAAGGAATTATACTACTTTACCAACCCGCAATCATTCGATACGAACTTTAAATGATGAGCGCTGATCAAGGATCGCTATGATTATTGAAGAGATTACCGTCACGGCCTTTCAACAACACACGCGCATATTGGGTTGCGAGCAGACGAGGCGCGCCATCTGTATTGATCCGGGTGATGAGGCGGAATTGATCGCGGGCGCGCTTGAGCGGCACGGGCTTGAGCTACAGGCAATAACGCTCACGCACGCGCATCTGGATCATGTGGGCGGAGTCGCGGCGCTCAAAAAATTGCGTCCCCAGGCGGATATCATAATTCACGAAGCGGACGAAGCCTTGTACCGCGCGCTGCCCGAACAACCCTCGTGGATCGGCATCCCGCGCTCGCAGTGGGCCGCGCTCGGCTTCGATTACGAAGACCCGCCCGCTATTGATCGGTACTGGGCGGACGGGGAAATCTTTCGCGTAGGCGAGCTTTCCTTTAGAGTGCTGCATTGTCCGGGCCACACGCCCGGCCATGTCGTGCTGTTTAATGAAGAGGAGCGAAAAGTGTTTGTCGGTGATTGCCTGTTCGCGGGCTCAATCGGAAGGACGGATTTGCCGGGCGGATCGAGCGAGCAGTTGATGAATTCTTTGATGAATAAAATCGTGCCGCTCGGCGACGATGTCGAGGTCTACTCGGGTCACGGCGAGCTGACCACCATCGGGCGCGAGCGGCTGACGAACCCATTCCTGACGGGGCTTTACCGGGTGGAGCGAGGCACGCGGTTTTGATCCGAGATGAATAATTAATTCGCAGGCTTATGCAGGCGATCTTCCTTCATGCTCTCCCATTTCTCTTTGATCTCCCCTTTAAGCTCGCCCGGCAGTGTTTCGACGGGGACATTATTCTCGCTACAGAACTTACGCCACAGTAGAAATCGCACATCATATTGTCCGGTCTCGTCGGAAACTTCGTTTGACAGTTCAGGCTTTTCGCCGCTCTTATTTTCTGACACCCTTTTGTTCCTCCACCCCTTTCAGATTCAGGCATTCGATGCCAGTCATAGTTTAGCAAATTTTTCCAGTGAAGGTACTGGCCCACGCAGAAGATCGCCGAGCCGAAATCTCTTTACTGCTGTGCCATCATCTCGTAGCCCTGTTGGGCCACGATCAGGAGCATTGTGCCCCCGCGCGTAAAGGCTGTCTCGTGGGTGCTGCCGGTCATGGCGCAGGTGAAATCTCCCGGGCCAAGCACCTCGTCATTGACGTGAAAATCTCCTTCGATAACGAGGCACTGCTCAACCCCTGCGTGTGTATGCATGGGCACATGTGCGCCGGGCAGCAGTTTGTAGAGTGATGTCACAGTCCCCTTCGCTCGATCTACTAACAATTGCTTGGCAAGTACGCCTTCAAACAATTCCTGCCACTCGCCTTCACCAGCGCGAACGGTCAGGAATTGGAGCCCGGGGGCTTGTCGCGGGGCCATGACCGCGCCTGCGTCTTGACTCTCAACGGCGAGGCGGGCGAGAAGTTTTTCGCGCACGGCCGGCGAAGGCCCTTGCTCAAGAGGAGCGAGCCCGAGGCTTGAGACGACCGCCTCGAATGGGCCAAGCTCTGAGTGGCATATCTCGCAGCCCTCGGTCAGATGCTCCTCGAAGGCATGCGCTTCCTCTGGGTCAAGCGCCCCGAGCGCATAGAGCGCGGCCTGTTCGCTGATCTCATCTTCGGCCATCATGTGTTTCATAGCACACCACCAATTGTCGGTTTGAGCATCTCTCGCAGTTTCATCATGCCGAGGCGGGTCCGCGTCTTGACAGTGCCGAGCGGAAGGCCCACCTTCGCGGCGATCTCCGTATGGCTCAATCCTCCATAATATGCCAGCTCGATAACTTCTCGTTGTTCGGGAGGTATCTCGCCGAGCGAGGCGCGGACCATTGTTTGTCTCTCCGCCAGATTGGCCTCTTCCTCGACGTTTGAGCTGCCCGCGCGCTGGCTGATTGTCTCAAGCGGCTGACTGCGTACCCGCTCTTGATGACCAGAGCGCAACCGGTCAATGGCGCGGCTGCGCGCAATCGTGATCAACCATGCGAGTGGCGCGCCGCGACTCTTGTCATACTGCGCGGCCTGCCGCCAGACCTGCGTATATACGTCAAGTAAAACTTCTTCGGCTGCTCCCGCGTCTTTGAGGATGTGTATCAGCAAACCAAAAATGAGCCTGCTCGACGAATCGTAGAGGGCTGTCATGTCTTGCTGGTTGCCGCTGGCGACGCTCCTGATAAGAGATGCCAGGTCGGTATTAGATGTGCTGGGCTCGATTGAGCCACGGGGCAGCACCACTGATTCTAACCCCCTGATTTAAGCTACGTCACGGCGTCCTCAACTGGATTCTTTCTCAATTGCGGATGGCTTGAGGAAAGCTTCACAGAAAGCAGAGGACAAAAACTCGAACTACATACAGACGAGGTAAAACTACAAGTAATTAACCAAAAACACAATAGGAGGGAACCGGCGGTAATTCACTTATTAACACAGTCGTGGACGATCCGGTGGCGAAGTGTTGAGCGCGAACACCCGTTAAGAAAGAGGAAGGAATCATGCGAAGAGAACTGGTGAATACCGAAGTTGTGGCGGGCAGCAGCAGATATCCCTGCCGCCGCTGCCGCCCGGCACAACTTAGAAAAAAGGATGACGAATTTCCGGCCACGGCTACTACAGCCCGGCAATATCTTTCTTGAGAGCGATGACGAAATCCACCGATTCGATCCTTTCCAGGCGTTTAAACGCGCACGGCTTCAATCATGCTGACGGGAGACTCGGTCGGCAAGATCCTCGTCAAACGGAAGCCGGCGGCCGCGAAAAGCTCCCTGTACTCGGCTTCTGTGCGCTCCGTGCCGCCGGGCAAGAGCATCATCTCGATGTCCATGAGTTTGCCGAAGGACGGCTCGTTGCTGGGGGGAATCACGACCTCAACGAGCAGCAGTTTCCCGTCCTCGACCATCGCACGATGACAATTCCTGAGAATGGTCAGCGAGCGTTCATCGTCCCAATCGTGGATGATGTGCTTCATGATATAGGCGTCGCCGCCCGCAGGCACCGCCTCGAAGAAATTACCCGCAACCCGCTCGCAACGATCCGCGACACCTGCCTCTTCGATAAGACGGCCCGCCCCTTCAATGACCGAGGGCATATCGAAGAGCACGCCCTCAAGGTGCGAGTTAGCCTTGAGAATCGAAGAAAGAAGTAGGCCGTGCCCGCCCGCCACGTCAACGATTTTTTTGATTGCTGAAAAGTCGTAGGCGGCTGTCACCGCCGGTGCGGTCATCAGGCTAAAACTGGTCATCGCGTTGTCGAAGGTTTTTGCAACTTCCGGGTTCTGCACGAAATACGGGAAAACTTCCATCCCGAAGACGTGCTCGAAGGCGAGCTTTCCGGTCTTGACGCTATGAAGCATCTCTTCATAAACGCGCCAGTGGAATGGCTCGTTCATCCAGACGGCCATGGCATGTAGAGAGCCCGGAACATCTGTGCGTAAAGTTTCGGCGAGCGGGGTGAGCGCGAAACTCTTTTCATTCGTCTCCGTAAAGACGCCGAGGCTCGCCAGCAAGCGCAGCACGCGATAGAGAGAGCGTGCATCTGCGCCCACGGATTTCGCCAGCTCGTCGCTGCTTCTTGGCCCATCTTTCAAAAGGTCTGCTATCCCAAGTTTGGCTGCCACGTAGATCGTCTGCGAGACCACGTAGCCGCTCATCATTTGCATCATCACTAACGGGGGTGGCGGCGCGGCGTCCTGCGTTTGTCCGGTCGTCACGTCATGTGTTGCACTCATACAAGCTATTTTCCTCTGGAGTTTGATTGAAAAACTTGATGATGAATCCTACACATAGAACATCATTTTGATCAAACTCCAGAACGGTCGGCGCTTCTTTATTTTAAAGCTTTCAGTTTGCGAGGAACACGGAAAAGCAGCCCTTGCCGCGCTGTTCAATGTAGGCGAAAAGCCGCGTCGGCGAGTTTATACCGTGCCAGCCTTGATGCTGCAAAAAAAAGAAGGGCGCGCCGAAATATCTCAGCGCGCCCTTCCCTCTCCTTGGTACATCCCCCTTGTTCTTCACGACGTTGGCGGACGCGGCTGTTCAGGAGCCGCATCCGGCGAGCGTTTTATCGGCGCAGTCACTCTCTCTTGAGCAAATAAAGCCAGACCGCAGCCGAAGCCTTCCGAACTACATACCAGGCATCAGCACGGTGTCAACGACATGGATGACGCCGTTCGACTGCATGACATTGGCGATGGTGACGTTTGAAGTGCCGCCCTTCTCGTCCGTTATGCTGACGCCGTTCATGCCGTTCATTCTGGCAGTCAGCGTACCGCCGCTGACTGTTCTAAGAGTGGCAACACCATTGCCCTTCTTGATCAGCTTCATCAGCTTTTTAGCATCGAATTTGCCCGCGACCACATGGTACGTCAGAATCTTGGTCAGCATGGCTTTGTTCGCAGGCATGACGAGCGTGTCAACCGTTCCGGCAGGCAGCTTGGCGAAAGCGGCGTTTGTCGGAGCGAAAACGGTGAATGGGCCTCTGCCTTTCAGCGTATCAACCAGTCCGGCGGCCTTGACGGCAGCCACAAGGGTTGTATGGTCAGCGGAATTAACCGCGTTATCAATGATGTCCTTGTTGCGATACATGGCCGCACCGCCCACCATCGGGTTGTCCTCTGCGGACGCGGTTGAGACGCCAAGTGCAAGTGTCAGCGACGCTACGGCGAGTAGCATTAATACAAAAAACTTCTTCATCTTCTTTTCATGTCCTTTCAGTATTCTGGTAACTAGAATATGCACGCAATGCAATGAATCCTCGGATTTCGTTTAACGATATTTCCCCCGCAGCTTTCAACTTAACATTGCCTACATCCCGGCGATGTCTCTCGCGCGACTCCACTGTGAAATACGCTTCGACATTCGCGGAACCGAATAG
>JBKKAL010000148.1:0-16464 GCA_046714695.1 Pyrinomonadaceae bacterium | reverse complement strand
CCCAGATCGTCGCCGAAAAGTTTGACGGCGATCTGTGCGCGCACGCCCGACTGCAAATGATCCAGGCGATGCGAGATAGATTGACCGACATTGACTGTCACGCCGGGAATGACGGCCAACTGCTCGCGGATGTTATGCAGAATATCCTCGCGCGAGCGCTCACTCTCTTTCAGATCAACGTCAATCTCCGAGTAGTGGACGCCCTCGGCGTGCTCATCCAGCTCGGCGCGGCCTGTGCGACGGCCCGTTGACTTTACTTCAGGCACTTGCAGTAGCAATTGCTCGGCGATCTGTCCTATGCGATTGCTTTCCGGCAGGCTGGTTCCGGGCTGCGCCTGTACGTTGATGGTCAATGTTCCTTCGTTGAACTCCGGCAAAAACGTCGTGCCCACAAACGGCAGAGTCGCGACCGCGATCAGAAATAATAGCACCGCTCCACTGATGACGATCCAGGGGTGTCTGAGCGCGTGGCGTAGCAATCGCTCATCCCACTTTTTGAGAAACCGCACTAAAAATCCGTCCGCATCGTGCTTCATCGCTTTCATCCGGGGCAGAAGATAGGAAGCAAGCACCGGCGTCACCGTCAGACTGACGACCAGCGAAGCGACGAGCGATGTGATATATGCTAACCCCAGCGGCGCGAGCAGGCGGCCTTCGATGCCTGTTAAAGCGAAGAGCGGGACAAAGACCAGCGCGACGATGAATGTCGCATAGACTATGCTCGAACGGATTTCCAGCGAAGCATCATAGATGACTTGCAGAGCAGGTTTCGGGTGTTCGAGCTGACTATTTTCTCGCAGGCGGCGAAAGATGTTCTCGATGTCAACGATGGAGTCGTCCACCAGCTCACCGACAGCGACCGCGAGGCCGCCGAGGGTCATCGTGTTGATAGTGACGCCGAACGCCTTGAAGATGAGAAACGTGATGATAAAAGAGAGCGGGATGGCCGTCAGCGTTATGGCCGTCGTGCGAAAGTTTAGCAGGAAGAGGAATAGCACGATAACGACCAGGATCGCACCGTCTCTAAGGGCTTCAACGACATTGCCGACCGCCGCGTCTATAAAGTTCGCCTGGCGGAAAAGGTTGGGATTGATCTCCACATCCTGCGGCATAGTTGCCTGGAGTTCTTTGATCGCTTCGTCAACCTTTTTCGTCAGCTCAATGGTCGAAGCGCCGGGCTGCTTCTGGATGGACATGATGACGGCGGGTTTTCCATCCGCGCCCGCCTCGCCGCGTTTGATCTTCGGCCCGAACTCCACGCTCGCGACATCACCGAGCTTGATCGCCGTGTTGTTGCGGTAAGCGACGACTGTATTCTTCAGCTCATCGAGCGAATAGAAGCGCGCCAGATTGCGAATCAAATACTCCTGACTCTGCGCATCCACGAAGCCGCCGGTCGTGTTGACGTTCGATTTCTCAAGGGCAGTGGCGACCTCTTCGATTGTCACGCCGAACTGTTTGAGCTTTTCCGGTGAGACGAGAGCTTGATACTGCTTGACGCCGCCGCCGATGTTGATGACCTGCGCGACGCCGGGTATGGTCATCAGGCGTGGTCGGATCGTCCAGTCAGCAAGAGTGCGAACGTCGAGCGGGCTGGTCGCATTATCTTTCGAGCGCACAGAGACGAGCATGATCTCTCCCATGATGGATGAGATCGGCCCCATCGAGGGAGTGATGCCGTCCGGCAGTTGCTCGCGCGCCATGTTCAGTTTTTCCGCGACGAGCTGGCGGTCAATGTAGATGTCCGTGCCCCAGTCGAACTCGACTGTTATCACAGAGATGCCGATGCCCGATTGCGAGCGCACGCGCGTGACACCCGGCGCGCCGTTCATCAAGGTCTCAATCGGGAATGAGACCAGTGTCTCGACCTCTTCGGGCGCAAGCCCTCCGGCTTCGGTAAGAATCGTGACCGTCGGCTTGTTCAGGTCTGGAAGCACGTCAACCGGCAGGTTGAGGGCGACGTATGTTCCCCAGACCAGAAGCAAAGCCGCCATAGCGACGACTATCAGCCGGTTTTGAAGCGACCATTTTATAATTCCATTAAGCATTACAGTCTTACTTCATTGGCTGCCTTACTTCTTCAAACATTCTGTTTTCCACGCCCGCATTTTTTGATTTCGGCTTCCTGCGCATCAATGATCTGCCGGGAGAGAGTTGCTTGATCTCAGGATGTTCAGCCTTCGATAATGCCTCTCTTGCCATTGAACAACTCTTTGACAAAAGCCCCCTCTCAAAAAGTTTTCGCTACCCGTCAATCACTAACGACCAGCTTGCCCTTCATCATCAGCCCCATACCGCAGCCGAAAGCGAGATCGCCCGACTTCTTAGGCCTTAGCTCAACAATCGTGGTCTGGCCTACCGGAAGTGCTTTGCGAATATTGAGAGACGGGAACACAACTTCACCGGCGCAGTTCTGAGCATCTGCGCGATAAAAGGCGATTTTAACGCGCTCGCCCTTCTTTACCGGGATCGCTGCGGGTTCAAAACCGGCGCTGCTTACTGTCACCTTGATTGCGTCCGCAGGTGTAGCGGATTCGTTGCTATCCTTGGCAATAGTGGCGGCCCCTCCACCTTCGGCGACACGCAGTACGAAGGGCACGGTGATGACACGGCCACCGCGCTGGAACTGCGCCCAGAGCTTATAGAGACCGGCTCGCGGGAATGTAGTATGCGCGCTGACCGCGGGCGTGCGCACCGCGCCTTCACCGCCGCTTTTCGTCGCCGTCATCTTCATCCCCTTGTGCTCATCCTCATTCTGCTTCGCGTCTTTTGCATCCATCGGGTGGACGTGCAGGAATTCAGTCATGTCCTCGCTGATGATGACGAAGTGAGCGAGCGCGCCAAGGTATGGCTGCAAGTCAGTGACAGGCGCTGCGGTCTGTGCGTCCGCCACAGCAAAATTAATCATCAGTTCTTCACCGGCGCGTAGCGGCTTGTCCGGGAACATCGTGACGGAAAGACTATCGACCTTACTGGTTAAAGACTTGTCCTCCACCAGCGCGGTGCGTGCTCGCTCCGGCCCGCCGACGGTTACGTCGTATCGTTCCACGACCTGCTTCGCGCCCGGCGGAGTAAAGTCCGCATAGAGCTTGTAGCCCCCGCCGTTCGGAAAGTTGTAGTTCACTCTCAGAGTGCCGTCTCCCTGTGGTTCGGGATGCACATGGTCAAACTGCGCGAGGTCGTTAGACACAACGAGCAGGTGCATCGGCTTTTCATGCACGATCTGTAGATCACGCACGGGAGCGCCCTTCTCGTCTTTGACAGTAAAGATAAACGTCGCCTGCTCGCCTGCTTTGACCTCGGATGGCTCTGCCATGAGTTCAGAACTGAAGGCCGATGCCCCGGTCAAAGACGTGCGAACAAACGGACTCGACTTCGCTTGCTGTGTAGTCTGAGTGGATTGCGGCGATCCGGCGCAGCCGACTGCCAGCGCGATTAAGGCTAATGCTATTACGACAACGAGAATTTTAGTGATGCGATTCATGATTGCTCTTTCCTTCTGTTAATTGATGCCTATGTTCTTTTATGAGCCTGGTGCTCCGGGTTGCGTCGAGCGTAGTTGATAAATTCCCTCGACGACTACGCGCTCACCGGTTTTGACGCCCGACTTGACCTCGAAAAAATCCTGTCCTTCAGAGCCGAGCACGATGACGCGCTTTTCAAAGACTTCACCGCCCATAAAGACGTACACGAAGGTTCGGCCCTGCTCGTTGACTACCGCTGGTTTGGGTACGCTCAAAACGGTATTGCTCCCTGTGGTGTCAATCGTGATCTCGACGAACATGCCGTCGCGCAAACGATTCAAAGGGTTCGGAACCTCAAAGATCACCGGCACGGTGCGCGATTCGGTGTTGACCGACTGCCCGATGGTCAGAAGACGCCCGTCTCCGCCCTCGCCGATGCGATAAACTTCATTTGGAATCCCCGCGGCCACGTAAGAAGCGCGCCGCGAGTCGCGCACAATCCCCAGGTCTTTTTCAAAGACCTGTGCTTCGAGGAAGACGGTGGTGAGATTGATAATGTTGATCAGCTCCGCGCCGGCCTCGACCTGTTGCCCCGTCGCCACTTTCATATCGCTCACCATCCCCGTGACGGGCGCTAACAGCGGAAAGGTTCTGACAGGATTGACGCGCGCGACGGACTCGCGTGCCAGTTGCACCTGCTGAGTTGCGAGTTTTGCCTGGCTTTCGGCGGCGGCGACCTCCTGCTCGGCTATTCGCACGGCTGTTTGAGCCTCCTCGACGCGCTTTCTGGGCGCAGCCCCAACTTCAAGCAGATTGGTCGCGCGCCGCAGCTCGCGTTGCGCCTGGGCGAGACGCGTACGCGCCTGCTGAGCAAGCGATGCTTGCTCCACCTGCCTTGCCTGTTGTTCCAGGGCTGCGGTGCGAAGTCCTATGCGTTGCCCTTCAAGGCTTGCCTGATCGGGTGCGCCGAGAATCTGTTCGACTGTGCCGATCTGCTCGCCGCGCCCGACTGCGCTGCCAATCGTGATGCCCTGCTTGAGAAAGACTCTTCCGGAAACAGGAGGCGCAATGACGGCGCGAGCATCAGGGCGTGCTCTTACCGCGCCGGTCACTTTGAGACCACCCGTGATCTGCCGCGCTATCACAGGCTCTGTGCGGATATTGAACAGGAGCTGCGATTCTTTGGAGATATTGATGTGAGCGCCGGAACCTCCGAGCGATGGATCGCCCACGCCTGTCGCAGCACCGGGAGCCTGAACAGTGGCACTTGCCGCTTGCAATTCAACAGTCTTTCGCCGCTCGCGAGGCGGCACAAAGTAGGCGAGAGCGACTGTGCCGACGAGAAAGAACAGAAGTACGCCCGCGGCAATCGGCAAAGTCTTGCGAAGGCCCGCACGACCCCTCACGCCATCACTCGCCCAGGAGCTGTAATAGCCGACAATCGCCCCCGCTGAAACGAGCGTGAGCGCGGCGAGGCCGAGCCAAAAGGCCCAGTTAACCGGAGCACCTACAATCGTTACGGGGAAATCGACCGCCAGAGGGCGGCCGTCGCTGGTACGTACATCAAAGACAATCTTATAGTCACCTGCGCTGCGAAACGTATAGTGAACGCCGTAAGCGCCTTCACCTTCCGGGTGCGTCGGCAGTTTGTCGGCGACGATCTCTCCGGCTGCTGTGGTGATGCGGGCTGAAACGTTTGCGCCCGTCACTGGCGGCGGTTCGCTTCCGCTGAAGCCGCCCTCAACGCGCTCGGAGAAGTTAGCTGCAAACTGCACTTCCTCACCCGCACGCGGATCAGTCGGCGACTGTCGCATGAGCACATGAAACTGGCCCGTCGGTGTCTGCACATTGCGTTCCGCAGTACGGATGGAAGAGCCCGGCTTCGCCGTCACGGGCGTGGTTTGCTCATGGCTGTGATCATCGCCACCGTTTGCGCTCGCAGGGCTGATGCTGGAAATAGCGAAAAGGCACGCGAAGAACAAGAGCACTAAAAACGATGCTACAGAGGCGCGCAAGGTATTTACACCTTGCACGCTCACGCGCACCCGTTGCCGGAAGTTGCTTCTGTTTGCTTTAATTCGTTGCTGCATGTTTAGTGCGTATGCGATGCCCCGTAAAGCGCCTGCATAGTCTGGATGTCAACGCGCACAGCCGTTGCGAACGCCTTCGCGGTCGCTTCGTCCACGCCCTGCGCTTTGAGATCACTGCCGATCTGGAATTTGTCATCGTGCCCCTTGCCCTTGAATTGATCTAGAAACCCTGGCGCGACTCCTTCAGCACGTACTTCTCTGATAACCGGCATGCCCTCTCGGCTTTCATAAATGACGACCGCCTCTTTGCCGCCGACCTTCACAATGGTTGCCGCTCCAATCTGTTTGCGAACGCCTCCCGCCATACTGAAAGCGAGATAAGAGTGGTGATCCGTATCAGGGAGACTGCTTCCGGCTTCCTTCTCAATGGAAGCGATTTGTGATGCCGGAACATCCTTATGCTGTTTGGTAATTGACTGAGCATCCGGGAAGACGGCACGCACCGAAGCGGGCACATCTGAATCAGCGCTGCCTGCATGACTACCGGAAACGGGCGCAGCAGTGTTGCTGCCGGTTGTGGCAGGGGCCGTAGCCGTGTTGGTGGTCGCAGCCCTGTTCGTCGTTGCCGTTTCGTTTGAACTGGAACACGCGGCAGCGAACGCCGCGAGTAAACTGACGAAGACAATGGCGATGATCTTGTTCATCCGTGCAATCCCCTTTTAGTTTCGTTTCGCTTCTGCCCTGGTCGCCTCCGGCGGAACTGTTGGTGCCGGAGAGGACGAGCGCACGCTCATCGAGCGCAGGAACTCGCTTCGATCTATGCGCGGAAACACATCGTCACCCGGAAGCACCGAAGTTGAAACGGGCGCAAAGCCCGAAGCCGGTATTGTCGTACCGAGTGCGCGCTCAAGTTCGGCGAGCGCCGCGTAGTAGTCGCGCAAAGCCTCGTTATAGCCGGTCTCACTTTCGATCAGCCGCCGTTGTTCATTAACGACATCGAAGACCGAGAACTCGCCAAGGTTATAAGCCGCCCGAACGCTGCGTAGATTATCTTCCGAACGAGGCAAAATCTGTGTCGAATAGAGAACTACTGCTTCCGCCGCCGCACGATAACGCCTGAAAGCGAGCGCCACGTCGCGCTTGATTGTGGCCTCCAAAAACTCACGCTGCCGCTCGGCCTGAGTCCGTTCACCGACTGCCGCCGCGATCTCACCCTGATTGCGGTTAAAGATAGGCAGATCGAAGCGGACGCCGAACGTCAACTCGTTCCCCGTATCAGTCGCAATCAGGTCGCGGCCTAATGACTCCGGGAGATCAATAATCCCTCTGCTACGAGAGAAGCGCACAGTCCCTTCGATATTGGGAGTGCCGAGCGATTCGGCGAGCCTGATACGTGCCGTGCCGAGTTCCAATCCCAGGCGAGCCGCCTGTAAATCGGGACGCTCGCGCAACGCGATCTCAGTGGCCTCAACGATTGAAAGATCGAGTCGCGGGGGGCGGGCGGGAAATGGCGCGATGCGAAGCGGGTCGGTGGTTTCCAGACCGGCGAGAGCGCGTAGAGAGATGATTTCGCCTTCGAGATCGGCGCGCGTCCTGACAACTTGCGCGCGCAGGCGATCCGTCTCTACGCGCACCAGATTCAAATCCAGCGGGGCCGCATCCCCTTCCTTCAAACGCTCGTTTGTTATCCGCACTAATTCTTCATTGGCGGCTATCAGTCTTTCAAGGATGTCTAGCTGCCGCCCGGCGGCAATGGCACGCGAGTAGGCGGCGCGAATATCAGCGCCGAACAGTCTTTCGAGAGCCTGTACTTCCGCGCGCACCTGGGCTAATTCGAGACGCGCCACGGCAACGCGCTTGCTTCTTTTGCCGCCGAGCTCGAAAGTCTGCGACAGGCCCACGGAAAAATCGCTTTCGGGTTCGCCGCCAAGCAGAAGCGGTGAGCCGTACTCTGCTTCAATAGCCGGATTGGGTCTGAGGCCCGCCTGAATCAATCGCCCTTCCGCAATAGCCAATCGCTGCCGCGCGGCTAGGAGATCAGCGCGCCGGCTAAATCCTGTTTTTAACAACTGGTCAACATTCTGTCCTGCCGGGTCCACGAACTGAGATGAGCTAAGCTGCGCAGCTTGCGACGCAGTGATTGCTCCGCTTATCTCTCCCGGCGTAACTGGCTGCTGTGGTGTGGTGGTGGTGGCAGGCGTGGCCGATGGTGCGGGCGGCCTCTGGATGGGTGTTTGCGCGTGAGCTACAAGCGAAGCAGCGACAAAAAGCGCTACCGTCATGAAAGCTTCCGGCCACAAACGGCGCACATGCGTCTTCGCTTCCCTCATGTCAATTGACAGCCCCCTCCTACTGCGTTCTTCCTTCTCGAACAGCGACGGCCAGGAAGTTTACGCAGTGGCTGCCTCCCCTTTGATCCGAACACGGCGAAAATGTGAAGTTCCGAAAATGATGGCCGCGGCAACCAGAATTAGACCAACCAGTATGCCAAGACCGATAAGCACGGTGCGCGCCCACAAAGAAATCCCTGCGAGCGCCGCGGGCTGTGCCGTCATGACTTGCATCGCTCCGTAATTGGCCGTGAGGGATTGCCCGCCAATATCAATGCGCGCGGAGAGCTTGCATTCGCCCTGCATCATCGGCGGCAGCTTCGCCTCGTACAGGCCCGGCGTAGAGGTCGGGTTAGCAGTTACCTCAATGGGTGTGCCGCTCGTAGCGTCATCCACGATAATCGCTACCTTTGCATTGCCGACGGGTTCATTGGTATCAAAGCGGGTAATAAATATTCGTGCGTTAATTTCCTTATCCGGTTCAATGTTCGGGTGCTTAACGGTCACTTCGTAGTCGCCTACGCGAACCACACGCGCAAACATGTTTGCACCTGCGGAAACGGCCTCGACCTTTTTTTCATCCTCATGAACCTCGCCGTCATGCGCATATGTCCTCTGTGCGGGCATCGCGAGCGCGGCCAGTAGCATAAGCATAAGTGCAAATTTATTCTGTATGAGTCGTCTCATCATCACGATCACCTAAGCCTCTCAAATTGGCTGCCTGGAATTAACCCGGCAAGAAGGAGAATAACCTCACTGGCAGTTGCAAGAGATATGCCGCCCCATTGTGATTTGATGGGCGGCCTTTTAGCTCAATATTACTGGCCTTTTCTGGAAATCTTTAAAGGTAGGGTTTACAGCATGTGTGTAAACAGACTATAAAGTGTCTGTAATCAGACAGCCGTGGAACTATACTTTACTTCAGCACATTTCCTTCTTCCACACCAATAGTCTTCGAGACGCCGGGTAAGGTTGTTTCACTTTCGCATCTTCTATTGTTATTTTGCTCTTCCTGTGTTTTATTAAACTGCCAGCGAGTGATATTTCTTTCTTCTAAAGGAGCTGTCTCCATGCGCCTTAAATTTCTTTTCGCGTCCCTGCTTTTTATTGTTCTAACGATTTCAGTGAGCGCGCACGATCTGTTCCTGAAGCTTGATTCTTACATTCTTCGACCGAACGCGAAGGTAAGCGTGCGCCTGCTGAACGGCAGTTTCCGGGCAAGCGAAGGGGCCGTGGCGCGAGACCGGATGCGTGATGTTAGTGTGATTGCTCCCACCGGAAACATCACGCATCCCGATACTACATCCTGGCGCGATGAAGGGATGACCGCCTTGCTCGATCTGCAAACAGGTGATGCGGGGACTTATGTCGTCAGCGTTTCCACAAAGCCACGGGAGATTGACCTGAAAGCCGCTGACTTTAATGAATATCTGTCCCACGACGGTATACCTGACACTCTGGCTGCACGTAAAAAGAGCGGCGAGTTGGGTCGAAACGTTCGCGAGAGATACTCAAAACATGTAAAGGCTATTTTTCAGGTAGGGAATGCGCTTACAGAAAACTACAAGACACCGCTCGGTTATCCGGTCGAGATCACCCCGCAGCAGAATCCTTACTCGTTGAAGGTCGGGCGAACACTTGATGTTCTATGCACCCTGGATGGGAAGCCACTGGTGAATCAGTTTGTCATCGCAGGCCGCGAAACGGGGAATCTTAAAGTATCTGAGATTAACACTCGCACCGATGGCAGCGGCATAGCACATTTCAAATTAAAGGGAGCGGGCAAGTGGTACGTAAAGATGATCCACATGACACCGCTAACCGATCCGGCTTTGAATTATGAATCAAAGTGGGCGACTCTGACTTTTGAGATCAGGTAAAAGGATGTGCGAGTTTTCCACAGTCGAAATGCGGTCACGTACATTGAAACGATGTTCGTGATAACTCACAGATTAGCTATGTTGGACATCGCTCATCGGTTTCACATTCTGTCACCTTACAACTTGCCGTTGTCGTTATTTTTCATATTGCGCACCGCTGCCTCTCGCCAGGAACAAGGGGCTAATCTAGAACACACCTTTGCTGCCCAATTGGTTTAAAGATGGTCCACCCCATATGATCTCAGCACTCTTAGGCCATTCAATGCCTGATAAGTGGCTTCGGGCATGAGTCAAGCTTACGAAATCCGGCTTTTCAGACACCCTCTAGAAGGCATTGAGGCGACTAACATGATGAGGAAGGGTCAGGTCAAAAGATTAAGTGAAAGTGATGGAATGGGTCAGGCGAAGTTCGTCGCCAGCCTCTTTCAGATCACGGTCTAAGGAAATGGACTCGACGAACCTTTGCGCAGCAAATTAATGTTTGCAACACAGCCGCCGCTCGTCTCACTTCTCTGCGCTCTGGAACGTGTCTTCAACGGCAAGCCGCTCGTCTTTCAATAATCCGCAGAAAACCTCAGCCCATTCTCTTCAAGTACCTATATAGTTACGCTTTTCATGATCAAATTGTGACGCAGAGCGCATGGGTGAAATGCGGCTTGCGATGTCACTTGAATGATGGAAGGGAGTCGGTGGTCTCCTCTTGCCTGGTATGGACTCATCCAATGATTCGGCGGTAATGTTGCTCAGGTGTTGGATCAGAGATGAGGGCCCGTAAAAGGCGGTTCAGTGGCTACTCCGTGTTAGAGCTATCGTCGCTTTCAGATCGTGTGCGAATCCGTCAGCCTTGATCTCTTCGTATAGCCCAGGCGCTGAGCGAAAGGCCGCGCCGCCCACTATGATCTTTAGATTAACGCGCCCAAATCTCTCGCGTAAATCTTCGATTAACGATCTAACCTGCGGCAAATTGAACACCATCGTCGCGGAAATTCCTACCATATTGCAGTGGTGCTCTTCCACGGCCTGAAGTATTCCCCGGTGCGGCATGTTAGTGCCGAGGAATCGTACGTCCCAGCCCTGTGTCTCCATCACATCGGCCACCATATTGGCACCGACTTGGTGCATCTCTCCTTCGACGCCGGTGATGATCATTTTACCGCGCTGCGTCTCACTTGGCTCGATCAGCGCATAGGCTTGTGATATCGCGTATTGAGTGATGGCTGTAGCCATGTGTTCTTCGGCCACCGAAATTCTATTTGATTCCCACAACCGTCCAAGTTGATATTGTGATTCCTGGAATACTTCAATATACACATCCGTGATGCTCTGACCGCCATGAATTGCTTCAAGCGCAAGTGTGGTGGCCGCCCGACGCTGCCCATTTAGGATGGCATGCAGAAAAAGACGCTGCGTTTGCGCCAACTCATTGAGCTTCTCCACCTGAGGCTCATCCGCAGATGGTAGTTCACACGCGGCACAACCAGCCGCAACATAAAGTGAGACGATCTCAGCCTCGGCGTCAGAAAGGTTGTGGCTCAGAGCCTTCCCGATTTGCCAAAAGTTTTCGGCCACATATTTCGGTTCAATGCCCCGCGCAGCAAGCATGCGTGCTACCCAACGGGCGTAATCCTCGAAGGTAGCGATTGCGCCGCTTTCTATTGACCCCATCAAGAAGTCTATATGATATGCGGCATCCTCTATACCCCGCTTGCGCCCCCGCTCGCCGTAACGGGCCTGCCAATCAGGGTGAAGCTGGAAAAACTCTTCGGTCACGACTTCCGCCACAGTTTGTTTTTGGTCGCGCAACCTCTGCGCCAGCGTAAGACGTTGCTGAAGATCAGCACCTCCGGCCATAATCATCCTCCTTCCACCCTCTTGCGTTTACGCTCCTCGAACTGTGCCATCACCTCCGCCCCGCATTCCGGGCAGTAACCGTGTGAGAGAAAGTTGGCATTGTTCTTAAAGAATTCGATCAACTCATCCCACTGTCCATCACCTGTCTTAACCTTCTGACACGACATACAGATCGGCAGCACTTCCTGAATCTTCTGCAAGTGCCAGTGTGAGTCCCGAAGTTCAGCATGAGCTTTCTCCAATTCGGCGTGTGCTTTCTTCAGGGCTTTACCCTGGCGCGCGTTCTCGCGTGCGTGCACTGTGAGTTCGTTATTAAGCCTGATCAATTCGTCTTGGAGTGCTTTCTCCTTATCTAGCAGCGGCGCACCGATAAGGATGAAAACATCAGGTCGTACCTCAAGATGACATTCCAATGTAAAAGGGTGAAGTTGTTCGTCCACGAAGTTGAGCAGGAATTTCCCTCCGTCGCGGCGCTCATGACCAGCTACTTTTCGTTGTAGAAGAGCGGTATCCATCTCTGTCAGGAATCCCCAAAGTTTTTGTCCCAGCACCTCGTCCATCTTCTTTTTTAAGTGAGATGCCACGGCCTCATTACACGCGAGGACAATACCTTCGAGGGACGCAACTATATAATTCAAGGTGCGGCTGCTGCTGATATATCTTGCGAGCACAGGTGCAGAATCGGCCACCGTTTCCTCAAAGTCTGGCAACCTGTTGGAGTTGTTGAGCCGATCAAGCACAAAGAGCCGTGTGTATTCCGAGTCGACTTTAAGTCCCTTCGGGATGAATTGGTGAGAAAGGCGATGATCCTTACTTTTGTGCCAGATGTGAAAGGAGTCCGCATCCGTCCACCTCGTAACCAGATAGAAGATGGTGTCGTCTTTGGAATCAGTGAAGGTTTCCATGCCAAGGTATCCCATTGCACTATCAACATAGTGCGGCCTGTTGAAGAAAGCCTCCCTGACGGCGTTCTCCATCCCGTTGGCGACTTTGAACCTTGACATGGCGATTATCATACGTACGTTACTTTGCTCAATTCTCTAAAGGCGGGATCAACTGATCGCACGATATTAACACACAGGCGCAGCGTCTATCACCTCGTGTACCTTTCGAGCTAGGTCATCGGATGTGAATGGCTTCCCGATGAATGCGATTTCACCGTCTAAGATGCCGTGATGCACGATGGACTGGTTCGGATAGCCCGACATGTAAAGGACGCGCATTTCAGGACGTGAACTGCCCAACTGCTCTGCCAACTCCCTGCCGCTCATCCGCGGCATCACCACATCGGTTAAAAGCAGGTGAATCGGCCCCTCATATTGTTTGCAGATCAATAGAGCCTCGCCGGCATTCGCCGCTTCAAGCACCGTGTACCCGTTCATCATGAGACTCTCACACGCCAGATTTCGGACCATCTCTTCGTCTTCCGCCAGCAGTATCGTCTCAGTGCCCATAGCTTTTTCCGGGCGCGCGGCAGCCGCGTCAGGTTCCGCGACTTGTTCGTTAACCAGTGGAAGGTAAACCTTAAAAGTCGTGCCCACGCCGACCTCCGAATAGACCCACAGATTACCGCCCGACTGTTTGACGATGCCGTAGACGGTGGAGAGGCCGAGGCCTGTCCCCTTACCCTGCTCTTTCGTCGTGAAGAATGGTTCAAAGATGTATTTCTGCGTCTCCGCGTCCATGCCATGTCCGGTGTCGGTCACTGCCAACATCGCGTACCACCCGGGCTGAACCGCGATATGCCGGGCCGCGTACGCTGCGTCCAGATAAATATTAGCCGTCTCGATGGTGATCTTACCCCCTTTGGGCATCGCGTCTCTGGCGTTGACCACGAGATTAAAGATGACCTGCTCGATCTGCCCGGGATCAGCTTTTACCTGGCCTAGTTCAGCACCCGGCAAGGTGCGTAATTCCATATCTTCCCCAATCAACCTTCCGAGCATTTTCTCACAGTTCGCAATGACGGAATTAAGGTCTAGCACTTTGGGCTGGAGTACTTGCTTACGGCTGAAGGCGAGTAGTTGGCGCGTCAAAGAAGCGGCCCTCTCGGCAGCCTTCTTTATCTCTTCGACATTGCGGGCGAGCGGATCGGCCTTATTCAGACGCCTCAGTGCGAGTTCCGAGTAGCCGGTGATGACCGTCAGGAGGTTGTTGAAATCGTGTGCTATCCCACCGGCTAACATTCCGACAGATTCTAGTTTCTGCGATTGGCGGAGTTGATCTTCCGTCACCTCCAGCCTGCGGCGTGAAAGCACCTGCTCGGTGACATCCACCCCATGGCAGATAATGCCGGTGACCGTTCCATCCGTCTCTGTCAACGGTTGGTAGACAAAGTTAAGGTATTGCTGATTGCGAGGCACATCCGCAGCGCCTGTAAATTCTATCGCCATTTCTTCGCCGACGAATGGCACACCCGTCGCATAAACATTGTCGAGCAGTTCGAAGAAGCCTTGCCCCTCGATCTCCGGGAAAACTGAACGCACTTTTTTCCCGATCAGGTCGCGGCGTCCGACGAGATCGTAATAATGGGTGTTGGCCATCTCGTAGACGTGTTCTGGCCCGCGTACCAAAGCGATAAAGGCTGGCGCATGAGTGAAGATGTCTACGAGACGTGCCCGCTCGGATTCCAATTCTGAAAGCAGGCGGTCGCGCTCGACCTCTCCATGTTTGATTTCCGACATGTCGCGCGCCACGCAAAACATGTTCTGCTCAGTCTCGGACCAGACAGCCGACCACAACATGTCTATCGCCCTGCCGTCTCTGGACAGGCAGCGATTCTCAAAGCCCCGCGTGGCATGCCCCGCCATAACGTTGGTAACCGCGTGGTTAGTCTTAGAGCAGTCATCGGGGTGAACGAGGTCAATGTACGCGCGCCCGACCAACTCCTCCGAACTATAGCCCCACAGATCTTCCGAGGCTCTGCTCACCTGAATAAATCTGCCCATTCCGTCAATCGTGCAAATCACATCCAGAGAGTTGTCTATCACCCGACGGTATGACTCCACCGTCGCCTCCAACTGCCGAGAGATTTCCAGCACTGACTCTTCCGCGCTTTTACGCTCCGTGATGTCCAAGTTAATGCCGCGCAAGCCGACCGGATGTCCCCCGCCATCGCGGATGATGGCCGTCTGCGACGAGGCCCACAACACGCGCCCATCCTTGGCGACCCAGCGAAATTCTTCCGTGTAGTCCCGACCGGCGGTGAAATGTTCGGCAGTTGCTCGGGCTATTCGCTCGCGGTCATCCGGGTGGACTATGGAGAGCCAGAAGTTAGGAGTCGAGAGCCACTCTTCGACCGGGTAGCCGAGCATGGTTTCTACATAATCGCTGACGAAATTGATGTTTTGGGCTGCCGAGTCGGGTTTGCCCCACGCCTCCCAAACGACGCCGGGGATGCTAGCGACGATGTTGTTCAGCCGTTGACTTTGAGCTTCGAGCTGAGATCCGAGGCGGGCTTTCTCCTCCTCCGCGTTTTTACTCTCGGTGATATCCATGCAGGTGCCGGCGGCGCGAACAGGCTTCTGTTGCTCATCGTGGAAAATCTGCCAGCGCTCCTCAACGAACTTGATGCGTCCATCCGCCATCAGCACACGATGCGTTATCTCGCCCATAGAACATTGGTCTATTGACTGGGCAAACGCCTGCTCTACAGTGGCCCGGTCATCGGGATGCACCAATTGCAAAAACCCTCGATGATTTGTGTGGAACAGTGCCGGATCAGTTTCAAAGATGCGATGAGTTTCGGCTGACCAGATTACCTCCATCGTGGTCAAATCGGTGTGCCAACTGCCTAATTTGGCCAGAGCCTGAGCCTCGACCAACCGCTTGCGTTCGCTTTCTAATTCTCCGGCCAGTTCCCGCAACACTCCTTCACTTCTCTGTACTGCCTCCGTCGCCTGTTTGCGCTCGGTGACATCACGCAGCATCGAGAGGTGGCGACCAGGAAGGAAGTTGGCCATCGCGGAGAATTCAACTTCCACTATTTCTCCATCAGAACGCTGGAGGCGGAACTCTCCGCGCATCGTTCCATCTTTGAGAAACTGCTCCCACCTGCCTGAAGTCCCTGCCCGATAATTCTTTTCAATAAAGTTACTAACCGTGCGTCCGATGACCTCGTCACAAGGGACGCCCAAAAGGGCACACGCCGCCGGGTTGGCATCCACGTAGACACCCGAGTCATTAGCGATCAGCACCGCATCAAGGGCGTTTTCAAAGAGCGCGCGGAATTTAACTTCCGACTGCGATACCTCATCTTCAACACGTTTGCGACCAATGGCCTCTGCCAGTACATTAGCGATGGAGCGGAGAAAGTTAACATCATCAGCGCCAAATCTCCGCATGGAAGCGCTGTACACGCCCAAGATGCCGTAGCGGCGTTCGCGTCCTCGGATAATGACGCTCATGCCGCTCACGATTCCGTGTTCGTGCATCATCAGCGTGCCACTAAACCGCGTCTCTGTTCGAAAGTCTTCAACGATCACAGGCTCATCGGAAAGCAGTGTGAACCCCGCTTGAGATTCTTTACCGGCGCTGACTATGGCCTCCCCGACGCGGTATTCTTCTTTCCAACCCACCGCCGCGCTCAGTATTAATCTGTTACCGTCCGGAAGCAGCTCAAAAACATCACCGAACTTCACTCCGAGCGTTCGCGAGACAAGAGAAACGGCCTCTGCAAACAACTCTTTGATTTCAGTGCCTATCAATGCCAAGCGCCCAATTTCCACAACTACGGCTTGCTTTTTAGCGTAGGCCCCAAGTTCTTCTTCCGCACGGCAGCGTTCAATATTAATTCGTACCGCGTATCTGATTGTTCGTTCCAACCGTGCCGGGGAGGTCTCATCCTTGACTAGAAAATCCGTCGCCCCGGCCTCCATCGCCTCCACGTCCACGTCGTAGTCGCCCTGCC
>JBKKAL010000147.1:0-11064 GCA_046714695.1 Pyrinomonadaceae bacterium | reverse complement strand
GAGCGGTAGAGCTTCGATTTTGTGCCGCGATAGCCTTTGGCTAACTTGAGAATCTTTTTGCGCTTTTCGAGGCGCTTGTTACCACGTTTTGCACGAGGCATAACTCGTCTCCTTTCACTTAAGGGATGAGGGCGCAGGGATGAGGGATGAATGATCGAATCAACAACATGTTGAATGATCTACTCAATCCCTTTTCATCCCTCATCCCTCATCCTTCATCCCTTAATTACGTCCATACGGAAGCATCGCCTCGACGCGCTTCTGATCCCCATCGGAGACGAGCCCATCAACGTCCAGGTGGCGCTTACGCTTAGTAGTCTTCTTAGTCAGAATGTGGCGCGCGTGCGAATGGCCGCGCTTGATCTTTCCGGTCGCGGTAAGGCGAAAACGCTTGGCCGCGCCTTTATGAGTTTTAAGTTTCGGCATTATTACCCCTTCCTCTATTTTGGATTCTGGATTTCAGATTGAAGAACGGATTGAATGAAGATAACGATCTGTCTTTCAACCCAGCATCTGAAATTCAAAACAGTCTTATCCCTGCGATGATCCGGGCGCTGGTGACGGCGCTTGCTCCGTAGGCTTGGCGCTGCCTTTGTGCCGCTTGGGGGCGAGGATGATAAACATCTGATTCCCCTCCATGCGCGGGCGCGACTCGACCTCTGCGATGTCGAGCAGGTCTTTTTCAAGCTTCTCCAGAATACGCGAGCCCAGCTCGCGGTGCGTCATCTCGCGTCCACGAAACCAGATCGTCGCCTTGACCTTGTCGCCGCCCGTCAGCCACTCTCGCGCGTGCTTCATGCGATAGTCGTAATCGTGATCGTCCGTGCCGGGTCGAAACTTGACCTCTTTAACCGTGATTATGACCTGCTTCTTTTTGGCCTCGTTCGCCTTCTTCTTGGCCTCGTACTGGAACTTGCCAAAGTCAATAATGCGGCACACGGGCGGCTCGGCCTGCGGCGCGACCTCGACCAGATCGAGCCCTTTCTCTCGCGCCGAACGGATGGCCTCACGCGTATCCATGACGCCAAGTTGCTCGCCTTCTTCACCGATGACGCGCACTTCCGGCACGCGAATTCTTTCATTGATGCGCGCGACAGGCGCGCGACGATTATCCGGGCGCTGACCGCGACCTCTAAAGCCTGTAGCTATTTCTGCACCTCCAATGTTGTGGCCCAAAGCCTGATCACAAGAATTCAAGGTCTGTTATTGACCAGGAACATCTGATTCAGGACTTGAGACATCGTTTACCAATGCGAGCATCTTGACGAGATTGCACGCCATCTCTCTAAATTCATCAAGCGACATGGCACCGATGTCGCCGCGGATGCGTTCACGCACGGCAACCTTACCTTCCTCCATCTCGCGGTCGCCGAGAACAAGCATGAAAGGTATTTTCTGCAACTGCGCGTCGCGTATCTTAGCGCCGATCTTTTCACTTCGGACATTGGTTTCAACTCGCAGTCCGTGCTCGCGCAACTCCTGCGCAACTTTTTCGGCGTATTCGTTGACGCGATCCGTAATCGGCAGTACGGCTACCTGTACGGGCGCAAGCCAAAGCGGAAAAGCGCCGGCATAATGCTCAATCAGGACACCGAAGAAACGCTCGATAGACCCGAACAGCGCACGGTGAACCATGACGGGGCGATGCGGCTTGTTGTCCTCGCCGATATATTCAAGCTCGAATCTTTCCGGCAGGTTGAAATCCCACTGTACGGTTCCGAGCTGCCAGAGCCGTCCGATGGCATCCTCAATCTTGAAATCAATTTTCGGGCCGTAAAAGGCAGCTTCGCCTTCAATACGCTCGTACTGAACGCCGCGATCATCGAGGGCTTCAGCCAGCGCCGCTTCAGCCTTCGACCAGTCCTCTTCCTCGCCAAGGTACTGTTTGCTCGTGTCGTTACCCTTAACCGACAGCTCGAACTTTACCTTGTCGAATCCAAAGCAGCTAAAAACCTGTGTGACAAAATCAACGCAATCGCCGATCTCGCGCCGCACCTGCTCCGGCGTGCAGAAGAGATGCGCATCATCCACGGTAAAACCGCGCACGCGCATCAGGCCGTGCAGCGTGCCCGATAACTCTGCGCGATAAACGGTGCCCATCTCCGCGTATCTTTGCGGGAGATCGCGATAAGATCGTTGCTGCGATTTGTAGATGCCGATGTGGAAGGGGCAGTTCATCGGCTTGAGACGAAACTCCGTCTCTTCTATTTTCGTCGGCGAAAACATAGAGTCGCCATAGTTCTGTTCATGGCCGCTGATCTGCCATAGCTCGCGCCTGGCGATGTGCGGCGTGTAAACAAAACTGTAATTACGCTTGACCAGCTCCGCGTGGAGATAATCCTCCATCTGCTTACGAATGATCGCGCCCTTCGGATGCCAGAAGATCAGCCCCTGCCCGTATTGCTCCTGAATCGAGAACAGATCAAGCTCGCGGCCCAGACGGCGATGATCGCGCCGTTCGGCCTCTGCACGCTGCTTGACCCAGGCGTCGAGTTCTTCCTGCGTAAAGAAGGCCGTGCCGTAGATGCGCTGCATCTGCTGATTGGCAGGGTCACCCTTCCAGTATGCGCCGGAGAGCGTGAGCAGTTTGAAGGCCCGAAGCTTGTTCGTGTTCGGCACATGCGGGCCAAGGCAGAAGTCTATGAAGGGCGAGCCGTCAATGTAATAGACGCTCACCACGTCACCGGCCTTCTCCTCTATCAACTCGCATTTCAAAGGCTCTTCACGCTGCTCGAACATAACGAGGGCGTCCGCCTTCGATATTTCGTGGCGGCGATAAGCGAGATTGCGCTTGGCGATGTCGCGCATACGCTTCTCAATGACGGGCAAGTCCTCATCGGTTAACTGGCGCGGCGCGATGACATCGTAGTAGTAGCCGTAACGCGGGTCGTCGAGAAGCGCCGGGCCGATGCCGAGCTTCGTTCCGGGAAAGAGATCAAGCACGGCGGCAGCCAGAAGGTGCGCCGTCGAATGCCTGAGCACATCGAGCCCTTCGAGGGTCTGCGGCATGACGGGCTCGATCCTGACAGTATCGCCGTTCTGCATAGGCTCAAGCTCATGCGCCAGGTCAACCTCGCGCCCGTTGACACGGGCCGCCAGCGCCTGTTTCGCGGCGTCGCGGTCAAGCCTCTTTAAAGCTTCGCCGACCGTGACGGGCGCGGGAACTTTAGCCGCCGCGCCGTCTTTGATTTCTATGTTGATCTCGCTCATCGCTTTTGGTCTCCGCTTTCAAGAAAATCATCAAGCCCTAAGCCGACGATATACTCCTACGGCCTCCCATGCGCCGAAACGTCTGCTCGCGCGTGGCGGCCTCGCCTTGAAAGCGTCAACCGAATTTCTGTTTGTGCCGACTATGTGGGACGGCAACTATTAGATCGGATTCGATAGGAGCGCCTTCGCCGCGAGCCCGCAACTGGTGTGTTCGGGTTCGGCTATTCAATTTCAGAATCGAGTAAACGTTCGATTCATGACGAAGGTCTTCAGGAGCTTCCTATCAAAAATTGGAAAATGGCAGAGGCGCGCGGATTTGAACCACGTACCCTTACCGTATCAAAGGTGCGTCGGACAATTTTCTACGCTTTCTCTGCCTTCGCACACCGCTAAATATGCCTAACGCGGCCGGAGAAGTCAACCGCAGAGGGCTAAAACCCTGCGTTTATCACTGCGCAATAAGCTTGCCTCGATACATGTTCATTCCGCAGGTGAACTCGTACTCGCCGGGCTTCTCCGGCGTCACTTCGATGGCAACCGTTCTGTCCTGCGGCAAATGCGCGCGTTTACCGAAGTCGGGCAGCAAGACCTCTTCGCCGCAAGGCGTTGATTCGCGGCGCGTAAAGTTTAAGCGCAAAGGCACACCGGCCTTGACCACGATTGCCGAAGGCTGGTACCCGCCTTTTACCGTCACCTCGATCTCCTGCACACCTCGCGCAGAACTTTGCGCGGTGACTGATTTCCCCTTCCACAGCCAGAAATACCAGACAATCCAGACAATGATTCCGAATCCGATGAGCGTCACGATGAGCTGCGTCGTATTCACGATTTCACCTCCCTGACAGGCTTGGGCTCAAAGAATCGTAGCCGGTTAGCGTTCATTACTACCGTAATGCTCGACGCGGCCATCGCCGCGCCCGCAATGATGGGCGAAAGGAGGATGCCTAAGACAGGGTAAAGGACTCCTGCGGCCACCGGAATACCAAGCACGTTGTAGAAAAATGCGCCGAATAGATTCTGCTTGATATTCCTCAAAGTCGCGCGTGATATTTCAATGGCCGTCACGACGCCCTGAAGACTTCCACCGACGAGAGTTACGTCCGCGGCTTCGATAGCAACGTCCGTGCCTGTGCCGATGGCGAAACCGATGTCGGCCTGCGCCAGCGCCGGTGCGTCGTTAATACCATCGCCGACCATACCGATAAGACGCGCTTTACCTTCGGCTTGCAGCTTTTCGACTTGCTGGGCCTTCTCTTCCGGCAGTACCTCCGCCAGCACGCGAGTAATTCCGATCTGGCGCGCAATAGCGCGCGCCGTGCGTTCGTTGTCGCCGGTTATCATGACGACCTCGATACCCATCCGCTCCAATGCACGGATGGCCGCGATAGAATCCTCTTTGATCGTATCGGCAACACCGATGACGCCCGCGGGCTGACCGTCTGCGGCGACGAACATCGGTGTCTTTCCCTCGTCAGCGAGTCGCGCCGCCGTTTGCTCGAACTCCTCAAGCGAAACCTTTTCGCGCATCATCAACTTGCGATTCCCCACCAGTATGCGCTTGCCGTCAACTGTTGCTTCGACGCCGTGCCCCGGAACCGCGTTGAATTGCTGCGGCTCTCCGACTTCAATTCCCCGGGCGCGCGCGCCTTCGACAATCGCTTCGGCCAGGGGATGCTCGCTGCGTCTATCGGCGATGGCCGCCAGTCGCAACAGATCTTCCCCGGTGAAGCTTCCTACAGGCAACACGTCCGTCAACTCCGGCTTGCCTTTAGTGATCGTGCCAGTCTTATCGAGCACAACCGTCGTGAGTCTTGAAGCGGTCTCCAATGCTTCGCCATTGCGAATCAGCACGCGGTTCTCCGCCGCTTTGCCCACGCCCACCATCAGGCTGATCGGAGTCGCAAGCCCCAGAGCACACGGACACGCAATCACCAGCACGGCCACCATCGTCACAATCGAAAAGTTTAGCTGCGGCTCCGGGCCGAAGCTGAACCACGCGAGGAACGTGAGGATGGCGATGATCATCACCGACGGCACGAAGTAGGAGGAGATTTTATCTACGAGCCTTCCGATGGGCGGTTTGGAGTTCTGCGCACGCTCGACCATTGCGACGATCTGCGCCAGGGCCGTATCCCCCCCGACCTTTGTTGCGCGGAAGGTAAATGCACCCGTTTTGTTGACGCTCGCTCCGACCACGCCGTCGCCCGCTCTCTTATCAACCGGCACTGATTCACCCGTGACAACCGACTCGTCAATCGCAGACTCGCCTTCAAGAATGACACCATCCACGGGAATCTTCTCGCCGGGTCGCACCAGAACCGTATCGCCAACAACGACTTCTTCAATGGGAATATCCATCTCACGGCCATTACGTATGACGCGGGCGGTCTTGGCCTGTAATTCCAGCAGCTTTCTGATCGCGGCAGATGATCGTCGCTTGGCGCGTACCTCCAGTGCCTGACCTAACAGAATCAGTGCGATGACGATGACGGCCACCTCAAAGTACATCCCCATCGTCCCCCGTGGAAACAGAGCGGGAGCGAGTGCGACGACTGTCGAATAAGCCCATGCCGCGCCGGTTCCGAGCGCGACGAGCGTATCCATGTTCGTGTTGTGATTACGAAAGCCGTTCCATGCGCCCATGAAGAATTGACTACCAGACCACGCGAGCACAGGCAGGGTCATGAGCGCCGCAATGATGCCGATGGCACTGTGATAGCTCATCAGATATTCGCGCCATACGGGGACGAACTCGGCGAACATCAGGAACAAAAGGGGCACGCCTACTGCCGTCGCGAACCAGAACTTTCGCATCATCGTGCGGTAGCTCTGTTCCTGCGCTTCTTCCACGTCCTCCCCGTGCGCAACGGCTCGCGGCGACGCTGCGACCTCATAATGAGCAGCATGAGCCGGAGGGGCAGCACCGTTTATCTTCACATCAGACGCATGCGTCCCATGCTCTTTAGTTCGCTTTAACGTAACCAACTGTACGGGGGTGCCGCCCGCCTGGGTTTCGGCATCGAACCGCACTTTGCAACCGGTCGCGCAGAAGTAGTAAGTCTTGCCGTCACGCGCGCTCGTGCCCGCCGCACTGGCAGGATCAACAGTCATACCGCACACAGGATCAACAGCCTGCGTCTCTTCTTCAGTTGTCGCCTTCATCATTGAATCCCTTTCCAACGCGCCAAAACTTACAGGAGTATGTTTCAACAATTCAGCCCCGCTTTTCCTGTACACCGCTCCAGCATTCATCGCTTCGATCTTTTGGCTGCCTTCGGCTTAGCAATGCCATGTTCCATTTGCGAGCCTTCGATCAAGCCGCAGATGTGACCTGGCGCGCGGCCCACGATAAACCATTCTTCAAGTGTCTCAGCCAGTTCCTTTCGGTAACGGCGCATCTCGCGCATCCGCTCGTCCAATTCCTCCAGGCGATGGCGCACGATCTCTCGCACCTCTTCGCAGGGACTCTTGCCTATGCGAGCGTCGCTGATGATCTGTCCGATCTCATCCAGAGAGAAACCTAAAACCTGTGCCCTTTTGATAAAAGCCAGGCGTTCCAATATCTCCGGTTCATACACTCGGTAGCCGCTGAAGGTGCGTGAAGGCTTGTCGAGCAAACCGCTTTTCTCATAGAACCTCAACGCCTCAATACCGATCCCGCTTTGCTTTGATACGTCGCCGATCTTCAACATCCGGCGGCCCTGCTCGTCATCCACTATCCGCGCACCTTTGGTTCCTGCCGTCATCTCTTCACCTCTCATTAGAAATTCCAGCTATGCAATGCTGGGAATAAGAAGGAGCGTCTCTTACGCTCCCTCTTATTTAATTGATGATTACGATAATGGAACGCCAACGCCAGCGGCCTTGAGCGTCGCTTCATCAACTCCACGTCCCGCGCAACAGTCCGCCAACTTCCCATCAATAACTACTGCCGGAACACTGCGAACGCCGTACTGCCTGGCCCTCGCAGCCGTCTCATCCCGGCGCATATCAAGGACTTCAACATCGCACGACGAGCAAGCGATTTGATTGACCATCTGGACAGCTTCTTCGCACACGGGACAACCCGCACTGAAGATTTCAATTTTACGTTTGTTGTTCATGAAGAGCGCTCCTTTCAAACTATCAATTAAGTACAAGTAGCCATTTATAGAGGCGTGGGATCAATCCCAAGGACTGCCCCACTCACTTCAGTTATGCCTTCTCATCCTGTGTCCCGCTTGCACCCGCGTACCGCTCCGGGCTCTCGTCGAATTTCGTTTTGCAGACCGGATTGCAAAAGTAATAGGTCTCCCCCTGATACTCAGACTTACCTGCCGCAGTCTTTTCATCAACCTGCATCCCGCATACAGGGTCTTTTTGTGTTTCCATGATACTGGCCTCCTCCTCCTCCTCTTTGTTTGTCGAGCTATGCCTAACCATAAACCCTGTACATGAGTACAGAGTCAAGTGGTTTTTTCGTTTTTTTTAGGTATGGGGCAGGCGAGGCTGTCGGATTGCGCGGAAATCCTGTGATGACTATTATTAGATCGCTATCCGAAGCTTTTCCTGCCTGATAATGGAGATTGAAAATGGATGCATGGATTCCCACTTTAATAATCGTTTCAATTATCCTTATGGTTGCCGGAGTAATTCTATTTGCCCTTGGCCGTTACAGAAAACGAGGACAGACGGGTGGGAAGAGAAATAACCCTGATTACGTTGAAACTAATACGTTTCTCACGAAAAAGATTTATGCTCGCGTAGATACTGAATTAGATAGGATGAAAAAAGAGGGCAAACAACAGGACTTTAGTGAGCTTGTGGAGGCTCTTTTAACTGACTGGCTAAAATCGCGCAAGTAAAGTTTCGCATTACGCCTCATGACGAGCAAAAAACTTTTCTTCAATCCGATACATACCAAGCGGCCCATAATAAACCGCCTATTCCTCCGAAGATCATCAAAACAGGCGAATAGAATATATAGTAAGCGTTATATGGATTCGGGTGCGTGAGTTCCGCATACAGATAGGAGATAACTGGTATCATAGCTCCGACAATCATTCCGCCTATGACGCCGCGCCAGTAAATTGACCTTACGTTTTTCTTCTCGTCCATACAAAATTCGACCACCACAAGAGTTCGGATTATTCTCATCCAGGGCAGGAGCTGAGATTATAGGGCAGAACACTCACGCGCCGTTTGCGCTCGTAAGGGGAAGGGCAAGTTTGAAGATAGCTCCCCTTTCATTGTTTCTAACAACGAGCGAGCCGTTATGCAGCGTGATGATTTTATATGCCACGGAGAGGCCCAGACCAATCCCCTTCTCTTTAGTGGTAAAGAACGGATCGAAGATACGTGATGAGATGGCCGGGTCAATACCGCCCCCTTCATCTTCCACCTCAACGACAACCGATTCCCGGTCACGCGATGTACGCAGCACAAGCTGTCCGCCCTCCGGCATTACCTGAAGCGCATTGATGACAAGATTCAAAAGCACCTGCTTGATCTGTTCCGAATCAATGATGACGAACGGGAGCCCCTCTGTTAATTTCAGTTCGACAATTACGTTTTGATTCTGCGCGCGTTGTTCTATCAGGGTCGAGACAGAGCGCACAATCTCGTTCGGATCAGCGGGAGCGACAGCCGGTTTGGGCGTCCTCGCGAAGCTCAGGAACTCTCCCACCAGCCGGTCGAGCCGATCCACCTCTCGTTTAGCGATCTCACTGAACTCACGGCGCGGGCTATCAATCGCGATCTCGTCTTCCAGAATCTCGACTGCGCCCTTGATTGAACTGAGCGGATTACGAACCTCATGGACGACTGCCGCAGACAGCTCTCCCAATGAAGTGAGACGATCTGCTTGCAGGAGTTGCTCGAAGGTCTGTCGCAAATCCGTATAAGCCTTCTGTAATTCGGCCGCTGTGCGCTCGGCTCGCTCGCGCGCTCTTCTTGTGCGATCACCCAGCAGACCCATGACGCCGCCGACGACGTTGAACAACACGATCTCCGCATATTGATTGATCGCGTAATCGTAGTGCGCGTGTCGCCAGTGCATCGTGATGTGAGGGACGTAGGCAATGCTTGCGAAGACGGCTGCGGCGACGCCTCCACGCAAACCGAAGAGCAGCGCGGCAGCGATGATCGGAATGTAATAGAGCCTCTGGTAAATTTCATGTAGGACGATGCGGTCTATGGGCGTCCACATGTGAAGCGCGGTAGTCAGAAGGATGGCCGCACCGATGAGGATGACTTGTAGAGTTTGTGTGCCGGAGCGCTTCACCCTTCGTCACCTTCCTCGGCAGAGCCGGCCGGTGAAGCAAGGCCGTACTTCTGCATCCGGTAAATCAATGCGCTGCGGGTGATGTCCAGGTAGCGTGCGGCGCGCGTTTGATTCCCACCGTGCATCTCCAGTGCCTGACGAATGATTTCTCGCTCGACCTGTTCGATGGAGAGTCCTTCGGGCGGCAATTCCAACAGTACGTTGGCGGCGTGCTGTGGCGGGCGCCGGATGTTCTCCGGCAGGTCAACGAGTGTGAGGGTCTCGCCCTTTGCCAGAACGACCATGCGCTCGATTGCGTTCTCAAGCTCGCGCACGTTGCCGGGCCATGAGTAGAGCGCAAGGGCGGCAAAGACCTCGCGCGTCATACGCAGGTCTCGGCAATTGTGACGCTCGCAGGCACGCTTTAGGAAATGCTCGGCGAGAAGCGGGATGTCTTCGCGTCGCTCGCGCAAGGGCGGCAACTCGATGGGTACGACCGCCAGACGAAAATAGAGGTCTTCACGAAAAGATCTGTCTTTAACCATCGTGCGAAGGTCGCGGTTTGTCGCGCTCACGATGCGAACATCCGCGCGCCGCGGCGTGCTCTCACCCAGCCGCACGATCTCATGCTCTTGCAGGACTCTCAAGAGCTTAGGCTGCACACTGAGCGGCATCGCGCTGATCTCATCCAGAAAGAGAGTGCCCCCCGCCGCCTCCTCAAACTTTCCCTTCACATCACTGATTGCGCCCGTGAATGATCCACGCTTATGGCCGAACAGTTCCGACTCAATCAGGGTTTCGGGAATCGCCGCGCAGTTAATGGCGACGAATGGGCGTTCAGCGCGCGCGCCGGAAAAGTGCAGGCCCTTGGCGATCAGTTCCTTGCCGGTTCCTGACTCGCCTGTGATGAGGACGGTCACGTCCGATTGGGCAACCCGCTCGACCACTTCAAGCACCTGCTGCATCGCATTGGATGTGCCGATGACAGATTCCAGGCGGAAGCGCTCGTGAACCAGGCGGCGCAGTTGGCGATTTTCGGAGACAGTGCGCCCGAAATGAAGCGCCTTCTCAACCGTGAGCAGAATCTGATCTCGATTGAAGGGCTTGGTGATGAAATCGAATGCGCCGGCGCGCATCGCCTCGACCGCGGTGTTTACGTCGCCGTAAGCCGTGATGACCACGACCGGCGTCTCAGGGTGAATCGCACTGGCGCGTTTGAGCAGATCGAGACCCGATAGACCCGGCATTCTGAGGTCGGTGATGAGGCACGCGACCTCCTGTTCGGTAAAGATGTCGAGCGCGACCAAACCATCGGGGGCGGTTAAGACCTCATACCCGCCCTCGCGCAACTGAAATTCCAGGACTCGCCGCAGGCTGTCATCATCATCAGCGATCAGGACGGTGGACAATCCCTTGTTTCTGTTTGTTATTTGCTCTGCACCGGGCATCTTCTTCAATAAGCTCTTCTATGACAGAGAAGGCGGAAGGCTTTGTGGCGTGGGTTTTGACGTGACCGGGTGTTTCTTGTTCAGCCACGCTTCGATTGAACGAAGGGTTTCAATGGCCTCTGAGGTTCGGCCATCCATCACCTGTTCGCTGAAATGTATGTACTG
>JBKKAL010000146.1:0-3546 GCA_046714695.1 Pyrinomonadaceae bacterium | reverse complement strand
GTCCCACCTACAGGACTACCTGGCGGGACGATTGATCCCTGCACGTGCCGATCGCGTCAATCACCCAGCACCGGCGGCCGCCAGATGAGCAATAACGCAGCCGTCATTAGCCGTCGTCAGGAGCCCGCTACGGCGGGCTTTGTTGTCGCAGGCCAGGATTGTCGCCTGCTGCGGCTTCGCCACGAACTACTGCATGGCGACCCACCAGAAGGCCCACAGCTCGACCTGCTGCGAGTGTTCCACAGGCGGCCGGAATCGCGCGTCGCGTTCATGACTCGCCACTGCCCTACTGATGAGCACTTATCGCCACTCGCTGATTATCGCGTAGAACTGCTTCGCGATGACTGGCCCGGCGACGTTGGAGACCGTCTAGCTCAGGATGGGTTTTTTTCCATTAACGGATACTGGAAGCCAGGGTCGCGCGAGAACACGAATCTACGCGCGCTGAATGCCGCATATGTGGACTGTGATCCCTATGGGCTTCCCTGGCAGCTGGTCGTGGAGCTGGTACTGGGTCTGATCCAATCCGGCGGAGTGCCGGAGCCGTCGATTGTGGCGCGGTCAGGTCGCGGCGTGTGGCTCTTTTGGCTTCTACGGAGCGACGATGACCCTACGATCTCGCCGCTCGCGCGATGGTACGAACGCGACACCCTAGAAAAGGTTAATAAGGAAATCATCACAAGGGTGCGCGTGGCCGTCCCTGAGCTGCGGCCCGATCCTAAATGTACGGACCTTGCACGCGTATGTAGGGTCCCCGGAAGCGTCAACAGCAAGGCCTATGGGGTCTGGCACACACGGTATGTGATGAATGGAGACGCTGCCGATCTTCCTTGCTACAGGCTTCATGAGCTGGCCGAGCTGGTTGGAATCAGGCCCACAATCAAGAATTACAAGTTGGCCAAGGCGGAGCCCAGCACACCCGAACGATCGGCCGATGTTGAATGGCGGCGAAAGCGGGCGGCGAAGGGGCTGGGAGCGCTTGTAAGGCAGCGGCTGGATGAATTCTACCGGCTCGCCGCGCATCGCAATGGCTTCCACCAAGGGACGCGTCACTGGGCCCTGCTGGCGCTCGCAATCCTACTCACGCAGCTCCACACACCCAACGATCAGATGGAGTTTTTGGTCGGCGCGGCGGCAGCGGAATGTCATCCACCATTGCAGCCGAAGGCTGCGAAAAAGGCCATTAAATCGGCCAGGGAAAAGGCGTACAAGCTGACAGCCAGGAAGCTCGCGGAGTGGCTCGGCGTGAGTAGCGAAGAAGCCGATGCGCTGGGCCTGCGGCAAATCCGACCCGATTTTCAACCCAAGCGGCAGCGGCGTGGCCGTGATGAAAAGCGAATACTCAGACGTGGCCTGATCCTGGAAATCGCCAGGGCCTCCGCCGCAGATGGAGTGGCATTACCCAGAGACAATGAGCTTTGCAACCGGCTCTCGGCCTTTGGCTTGGCAGCATCCCTGGCCACCATTCGGAATGATCGCAAGGCGCTCGCTGGGTCGCTAGCGGAGCTGGGACTAAAGGCAGCGAGCAAGGGAAGGCCGCCAATGCAGCACTGGGCTATCCTACAAGGCAGCCCACCGCTTAAATACCAGGATACGCTTCAAAGTTGCCATTTATCTGACGGCCACTAAGAAGCCCCTGGCGGTTTTCAGGCCCGCTCACTCTCTTCCAGCTCCGCCAGGCTCGAAGGCCGGGCTGGCCGGATCAGGCCGCCGTCGGCAGCTTCCAGCCGCTCTTCGTCGGTCAGGTCCGTCACTTCCACCTGATCCTTGTGTCGCTCGCAATCGGGCAACTTCAAGCACATCCACGGCATGGCGCCATCGGGTATAAGGCCCCAAAGGAAAAACCGCGAGCATTCTGGGCACTGCTCAATCGCTTCGTCCATGGTCCGCCTGTTGGCTACATCTTACTGCCGCTTGGGGCATCCGGCTAAGCCTTCAGGGCCCCTGGCCGCTGAATCGCCCCTATTTGCCGTCCTACGGGCTGTCCCAGGCAGTCCAGCGCAAGAAGTAGGGCTGGGCCATCCTAGGGCCATTGCGCTTACTGGCTCCCACAACGGCCGCTATGGAAGCCGCACAATTGTGGGATGCCCCGCCCGTCGCGGCCTTGCCAGCTCCAAAGCCCCGCAAGCGAGTAGGAAGCGGAGTAGCAGATCGGCCATCCCTTCGCCACAACCGGCTGCCTGCGCCAGCTCTTTGCCGGTGACTATTACGTCACCCGGCTCCAGTGGCACCAGGGCGCCCCGAATATAGGCGCTCATGCGCTCAGTCGCTGCGAATGCCTTCTCGCGAATGTAGGCCAAGGCAATCTCAGCCTGCTGGGCGCCCGGCTCTCCAATTGCGGCAAGAAGCTGTTGGCGAATGGCAGGCGTCATGATTGGTCTCCTTTGGAGCCGCTCCAGGACGGCAGCGGGGTGGCGGTGGGAGTGGAGTAGGTGGGCAGCTGAGTGGCCGTCATGGCCGCTTCTAGGGCTGATCTCGGAATGAAACTGCACTCGGAAATCCACCCTGAGTTTTGCTGCCGATGTGGTCGGAAGCTGGCCCGCCAGTCGCTAAAGTGTGCATTTGCCGCTGCACGCAGCTCGCGATAGCGATAGGGCCCGGCAATCCGGCCAGTGTCTCGGAACACCGTCAGGATGAAGTCTGAGCGCTTGCTAGGATCAATGGACCAGCCAGGCTTCCCGCGCTCAATGTCGCTCCACCATTCGATTGCGAGATCGTCTTTGCCGAATCGCTGGGGATCGCTGCTACGCGTCTTGATCTCGGCGCTAAAGGCAATGTCTGGAAAGGCGGCATAGGTCAGTACGTAGTCGCAGCCTGCCCGATCATCGGCAAGGCTTCGCCTATAGGTCAGGGTGGCGGGGCCGAATAGCGGCAAATCAAAGGCCGCCTGCACCTTTTGAAACTCGGATTCCTGGAGTGTAGAGAAGGCTAGTTGTGTGTGGAAATCAAAAACAGTGGACATTGTGGGAGCCGCTCGGTGGCGGCGTGGTCTCCTTGGGAGCGCGCCGCGAAGAAGGGCGGCGGCATGATGGTGGCGGCGCAAGGCCAGCCAGCGGGGTGGGAAGAAGAGCGTTTTTGGTATGCGCCGGGCGGCGCGCGGGAAGAGCTATTCATAAGAAAAAGGCAGCCAATAGCTGCATAGCAGCCAACAGCTGCGGTGACAGCGAGCGCTCCGGGGGCCATATTGGAAGCCGAAGGAGATTCAGATGGCGAAGCGAACGAAGGAAAAACAAATCAGGGCGGCAATCAAAGCAATGGCGGATGAGATGATGGACGGCCTGGGCGACACTCCATACCGGCTGGCGCTAGCCGTGGCGCCGGAGCTGGACGGCATTAGAAGCGCGGCAAGGAGCGCGGCGGAGTGCAGGCGGCTGATTAAGCCAGCGCTGCAATCGGTCAGGCGAGTGGTGGTAGCAGAGCTATCAAAAACCTTCAACCTGTAAAACAAAAACGCCGTGATGAAACATTCTCACAGATTTTTTTTAAACCGTTCGGGAGGCATTGCTCTTAGCTCTCGCTCAGTCCCTTTGGGGCTGGGCCATGGGC
>JBKKAL010000145.1:0-11270 GCA_046714695.1 Pyrinomonadaceae bacterium | reverse complement strand
AAAGATTGAATGAAGCGGCTGAGAGCTACCTTCGCCGGTGGCATACTACTCCGAAACTACTGCGGCACTGACCGCGATGAAAAGGAGCATCAGCTATGGACTTCATCGGTTTCGATCTTGGCAAAGTTGCCAGCCAAGTCTGCATTATCACTCAAGATGGCGAACTCATCGAGCGTCGCATCAACACTGATCGTGAACATCTCGCAAAGTTACTCGGCAGCCGCACACCGGCGCGCATCCTGATCGAGTCTGGGACCGAGAGCGAGTGGGTCGCACGCTTCCTCGAAGAACTCGGCCACGAAGTCATCGTCGCCGATCCGAACTTCGCTTCGATGTACGCTACCCGCAGCCGCAAAGTCAAGACCGACAAGAGAGACGCTCGCACTCTTGCCGAAGCTTGTAAGCTCGGGGCATATCGCCCGGCGCATCGCACTTCCGATCAACAGCGGCATGTGCGCGCACAACTAGCGGTGCGCGAAGCGATGGTGCGGACGAGGTCACGTTACATCTCGCTTATCTCGACGCTGCTGCGGCGCGACGGACTGCGCATTCACAACAGCGGCTACTCGCCCACTTTTCTCAAGCGTCTGGCGCAACTCGAACTGCCCGAGGCGTTACGCGCAGAGATCGCTCCGCTGGTACTCCTGCTGCAAAGTCTGAATGAACAGATCAAGCAGGCCGACCAGCAACTGGCTGCACTAGCCGAAGGTGACGAAGTGTTGGCGCGTCTACGGACGGTGCCGGGCGTGGGCGTCATCACAGCCACGAGTTTCGTCTCCACGCTAGACGATGCTGCACGCTTCGACGGCGCTAAACAGGCACGCGCCTACCTTGGGCTGGTGCCATCAGAGCGCAGTTCCGGCGAGCGGCAGCATCGTGGGCACATCTCGAAGGCAGGGCCGGGGCGTGCGCGCCACATGTTGGTCGAGGCTGCATGGACTATTCTCCGTCGAAGGAGTGCGGCCAACGCGGCACTGCACGATTGGGCAGCAAAGATCATGGCTCGGCGCGGGTCCGGAGTGGCGGTCGTGGCGCTGGCGCGGAAACTGGCGGGCATCCTTTACGCCATGTGGCGGGACGCGACCAGCTTCACGACACACGCACTGAAGACTGACGAGGTGGTTGCTTCGGTGGCCGCGTAACGGATGGGAAAAGAACAGTTCCTCGACAGCAAGTTCTAGAGCACGGCATGGCGAGCACGGTATTGAACCTGGCGGCTTTACGACGCCGTTAAAAAGATGGTGCCGCCGTTGCCACCGAATCCAACAATGCGCCGGGCGTGAATCGTCGCCCACAACAGAGCGCGGACAGAAGGCTGACATAGAACTCGCTGAACAGGTGCAGTGTGCCTGATGAGAGAAGAACAAGGGAAAAGAAATTGCTTGACACGAACCGCCGCTTCACAGAGGTTCAAGGGTGGAATTATTCTCTTCCTTTACAGCATGCGAGCAGATCAAACTGAAATTATCAAGTATCTATCTTACAAAGCGATACTGTTAAGACCTTCCTGTTTTGCCAGCTAACTAAAACCGGCAATGAATCAGTTCTACCATTCGGGCAGTAACGACGTGATGGGTGAGTCAACTATATTTATGTCTTAAAAATTAGCCAGCCGAAGGCTTTTGGGACGTGGAAGTTGGGATGGGTGGTGCAGGTTGGTCGCCAGGCGAGGTAGCCGCGTCCCTCAGAAGCGCCGACACAGCGGAAGAGGTTTGCGCGCCATCGCTCGCCCGAAGTAGGCGGGTGGCCCAAAAAAGCGTCCCATGGTATACGCATCGCGATCATAATCTGATCGGCCGAATGACGCGCGGCGACCGCCATGCCCGACTGGAATTCCCAATCAGTCTCCCGCGCGTCCGGCAGTTGGTGAATACCCAGATCGAGCCATTCGCCCGTCGGCGCGGCCTCGAACTCGAAATAACGCTCCGGCACAGCAGCGTCGGGAGCGATAAAGATTTCGCACACGTCGCGCTCCCACAGGCCCGGCGTTTTCATCTCTGTTTGCGGCGTCGGGTTCACGATCAGAGGCTCGCTCTGACGACAGACGAAACGCACGCACAGGGCCGCCTCCGTCCACAACACACGCGCTTCGCCGTGACGACCCGCAGGCGCTTCCTCGCCAGACCAGTACCGCGTCAGTTGAACGACGCGCGCACTGCTCCAGGCCTTATGATCCATGTCGGCAGCCGCCACATCCATGCTGACCCGCACAGCTTCGATGACATCTTCGGTCACTTGCATGCAATCCTTAGGTCAAGTTCGCCTTGCCTGATCGAGAGCTTCGACGCACGCGGAAATTAATCGTACCGGATCGTCGCCGTGGATAACGCACGCGCCCGTTTGCTTGGGAAATGTTTGCAGAAGCCGCTCGGCCTCGTCCGCCACACCGCCCGTCCCCGTCAAACATCCTATGATCTTCCCTTCGTCGTGAGCGATGGTGAACTCATTGAGCGCGCCCATCGAGCCCGCGATAAAGAGCACGATGTCGCACGAGCGTACCAGCACAACATTACGACCCTTGAGGCCGAACCCTGTGTAGATGATCAGATCGCACGCATCAACGGGAAGTTCGTAGCGCGAAGTATGCTCGCGCTCGTCGCCGGCCGGCGAGACGCCGATGTGCAGCGCGCCCGCATCGTGCGCCGTCTTGCCGACGACATACACGAGCCCGGTCGTCGCACCCGTCAGAAGTGCCGCGTCTTCCAGAGCGGCGACGGCGCGTCCCAATCCTTCGGCCCTTTCGCGCAACCTTTCAACCACGCCGTCCGGCAGCGCATCATTCGCCGAACCCATCACACCGATTTTGATTAACATAAATAGTCATCAGTAGTCAGCAATCAGTTGTCAGCCAAAAGCTAAATGCAAAGCTTTGACCGATTACTGATTGCTGACTACTGATTACTTCTTACGGTATTTCTCGAACCAGCCGCGCAGGTAGAGTATCTGTTGAATCCTGTTCGAAGGATGGCGCAGGCCCGGAGGTATGGAATTGAACGGGTGATATTCGTCCGCGATGCGCACCATCACCGTGTCAATCTTGCGTATCTTGAGCGCGCGGTAAAACTGTTCGGTCTGTTCCATCGGCGTGCGCAGGTCAAGCTCGCCCGTCATCAACATGGTCGGCGTCTTAACCTTGCCCACATGGGTGATCGGCGAGCGACGCAGGTGTTCCTCCGGGTCTTCCCATGGAAGCTTCTTAAAGTTGTAGTACCAACCGGAGAAATCCGTAGTCCCGACGAAGCTATACCAGTTGATGACGGGCTTCATCGCGACCGCCGCCGCGAAGCGATCCGTGTGGCCCACGATCCACGTCGTCAGGACGCCGCCGCCGGAGCCGCCGCAGACGAAAAGGTTTCTTTCGTCAATGTAGCCGCGCTTTAAAACAGCATCCACGCCGTTCATCAGGTCGTTGTAATCTTCACCCGGATAATTATTGTTGATGGCGTTGCCGAACTCCTGCCCGTACCCGGATGAGCCGCGCGGGTTGGTGTAGAGCACGACGTAGCCCTCGGCAGCGTGATTCTGAAACTCGAAGTTGACGCCGACGCCGTACATCGTATGCGGGCCGCCATGAATGTAAAGGATCAGCGGATATTTCTTCGAGGGGTCAAAGTCCGGCGGCTTGACGATCCATCCCTGAATCTTTTTGTTTCCGACAGAGTCGTACCAGATTTCCTCTACCTGGCCGAGCGTGCGGCCTTCCAGCAGATCGTCGTTGATAGCTGTCAGCTTATGAGGTTTTCGAGGGATGTTCAGGAAACCAGGATTGCCCGGAAAAGATTTTAGATTGGATTTTGACAGGCTCGTATTAAGGATGACAACATCGCCCGGCTCAGTCGGGCTGGAAAGCGCTCCGACCGCCAGACCGTTCTTGCTCATAGAGGATGTCAGCAGTTGATGATTGCCCTCTGTGATCTGCACGGGCGCTCCGCCCTGAAGGCGTGCGAACCATAGATTGTTCGTGCCGCGATCTTCGGTCGTAAAGTAGATGCCGCTCGCGTCATGGGCCCAGATCAAACCCGTGGGCTCGCGGTCAAGCTCTCCGCTCAGAAGGCGTTTGTTGCTGCCTCCTGCGTCCATCAAGTAAAGCTTGGAGACGTTGTAGGTATTATCGTTCTGATCGTGGCCGGTATAGGCGATGTGACGCCCGTCGGGCGAAACCTCCGGGTTTTCGTCCGGCCCGTTGCGATCAGTCAATGCTCTGATCTGCCCGCCATTAATAGAAAGCGCGTAGATGTCCTCGCCGCCGCGTATGTGCTCGGCCTGCGGTTTGCGAACCGCGCTAAAGACGATGGTCTGTGAATCGGGCATCCACTGCGGCTCTTCGTGGTGATAATCGCCGTCCGTCAGTTGTCTGGGCGTGCCGCCCGTTTCAGGGATGACGAAGATGTGCATAAAGCCTTCGGGGCGGAAACCCTGCGAGTCGGCGCGATAGTTGAGCCGGTCAACGACGCGCGGCGGGTCAATCCACTTCGCCCCTTCAGGCTTCTGAGGCATATTGACGGTCATCGTCGTCTTCGCCGGGACGAGCATGTTGAAAGCGATTCGATGACCATCGGGCGACCAGTGAAGATTGGACGGGCTGCGCTCAAGTCGCGTCAGTTGCGTCTCTTCTCCCGTGTCCATCCACTTGACGAAAACCTGCGCGCC
This sequence comes from Pyrinomonadaceae bacterium, assembly GCA_046714695.1. Taxonomy (GTDB): domain Bacteria; phylum Acidobacteriota; class Blastocatellia; order Pyrinomonadales; family Pyrinomonadaceae; genus DASQYE01. The sequence goes on along the minus strand of JBKKAL010000145.1, from coordinate 6,620 downwards.
CGCAGGCTGCCCCGGAGCGATATAGGCGAGCCGTCGTCCATCAGGCGACCACGTGGGCTGCGAGCCCTTGACGAGAAAACGTTTCTTGCTCCCGTCCGCATTCATAATCCAGATGTCGGTCTCAAACTTGTCGTTGATCTTATCCGTCCAGCGACGCGTAAAGACGATCTCTCTACCGTCGGGGGAGATTTGGGGGGACGCGACCCACTCCCAATCCAGAAAAAGATCAACCGTCAAACGTTTCCCCTCAGCCGCCCATGCCCCCGTGAACAGGACGAGCAGAAGCGAAAATGCCAGGCCCACATTTCTTCGATGCATTCATGTTCTCCTTCTCGACTCTTTTATAACACACCAATTTTCTCGCCTTTAAAGATCGGCAGCTTCCGGGCGAACCAGAGACCGTGGCGACCGCTAAAATGCGCGTCCCCTTCGCTGAAAATATTTTCGCCCATGTGATATAGTCTCGCCTCGTAGCAAGGCTAGCGCGCACGCGTTTACGCTCGCTCCTCGCTCGGCGCTCTCTTCAATGTTAAAGTAAATAATTCGGCCATTTTTTTTTAAGGACAACAAATTTGATGCACATCAACCCTCGTTTCTATTCACGCCTCGTTATCTTGCTAATGGTTGCGACCCTTTTGTGTAGCAGAGGAGGCACACAGGCGCAAGACCTGAAAGGCGGCGCCGGGCTGCTGACGCCCCCGCCGCCAAAGACCATGAGCAGATCCAGAAGCACTACTCCTCCTGCACGCACTACTCGTCCGAGTGCCGCTTCTTCTAATTCGAGTGCGAGACGCAAGACGGACGACCCCGGTGTCGAGATAGCTTACTGGCAAACGATCAAGGACAGCACGGACCCGGAGGATTTTAAGGCCTACCTGAAAGATTTTCCACAGGGACGTTTTGTCGCGCTGGCGCGCAACCGGCTTAACAGTCTCGCCGCCTCTACAGCCCCTGCTTCGCGTACTACGACGACGACACCTCCTCCTGCTGCTGAAACCGCCTCCGGAGGAGGAGATGCCGAATCATTTAATAAGCTGGGTAACGAGCATTACTCGGCGGGCCGTTATGATGCGGCCATACAGCAATACAGGCAGGCGATACGCGCCGACGCCGACTTCGCCGTGGCCTACTACAATCTGGGCAACGCCTTTCTCGCGCAGAAAAACTACGCGGAAGCCGTCGAGCCGCTTCAACGTTATGTTCGTCTGGAGGCGGAAGACCCGGACGGTTATTCCGATCTCGGCAACGCTTACTACTATCAGAAACGTTACGCCGAGGCGCTTGAGCAATACAAGCAGGTAGTACGCCTGAAACCAAATGATGCAGGCGGGTATAACCGGCTGGGCCTCACCTACGATGCGTTGCGGCGTCCCGCTGAGGCCATCGCGCAGTACGAGCAGGCGATCCGCGTCAATCCCGATTTCGCCGTCGGACATTACAACGTCGGCCTCTCATATCGCACACAAAAGCGCTACCCGGACGCCGTCGAACGGTTCAAGCAATATATCCGCATGCAGCCGGATGACGCCGATGGTTATTATGCACTAGGCGAGACCTATTATCTGCAAGAGCGTTACGCGGAGGCCGTCGAGCCGCTCAAAGAAGCGATCCGTCGTCAGGGCACTAACGCTGCGCTCTACAACAAGCTCGGCCTCGTCTATGACGCGCAGCAGCGACCCGCCGAGGCCATCGAACAGTACAAACAGGCCCTGCGCTTTAAGCCTGACTTCGCCGTCGCCTACTACAACCTTGGCCTCTCATATCGCGCTCAGAAAAGCTGGAACCAGGCCATCGAGCATTTCAAAAAATATATCAGTATGCAGCCCGATGACGGCGATGGCTATTACCAGCTCGGCCACGTCTATTTTACGCAGGAGCGTTACAGCGAGGCACTCGATCAGCTTCAACGCGCCGTGCGTCTCAAGACGGATGACCCGGACTGGTATAACCGTCTCGGCCTGACCTATGCCGCGCTCGATCGCCCCAATGAAGCCATCGAACAATACAAGCAGTCGCTGCGTGCGAAGAGCGATTATGCCGTGGCCCATTACAACCTGGGGCTCTCATACCGAGCGCAGCAACGCTTTGCCGAAGCCGCCGAAGAGTTCAAGCAATATATCCGCATGCAACCTGAGGACGCTGACGGCTACTTCGGCCTCGGTATGACCTATGTGTATAGCGGCAATAAAAGCGGGGCCATGGAGCAGCACCGCGCGCTTCAGAGATTGAGTCCCGAATTGGCTGAGAAGCTTCTTGCTCAAATCAATAAATAAACTGAGTTCGACATAAGCGGCCGCGGCCGCTTATGTGGAGCTTACGACCTCTGCATTTTTCTTAAGCGCATCAGCGGACGTTTCGTCTTGCCCCCTGTCCCACCACCTGCGCGTCACGAGCCACATCGCGCCGGGAAGAAAAAATAAGAGACCGATGCCGACCGTCACAGTGCGCGGCGAGAGCTGGAAGCGATCCAGCAGCTCTCCCGTCACGTAATTCGACGCAGCCATCGTCAAGGTCAGGAGCGCAAACTCCGCAGCGAAAACACGCCCGCGAAACTGATCCTCAACCGTCTGCTGCAAAAGCACCGTCGAGAAGACCCACAGAACGCTTCCACCCATATGCGCGATGAGCAGTACCAGTAGCGCGACGGCGAAACTGGTCGCGCGACCGAAGGCGATGTAGAAGATGCCGCCGATCAGGAAGGCCACACCGATGGCCGTCTGCATCCGTGCGCGCGTCTCACCGACAAAGCGACGCGCGGCCAGCGGGCCAATGGCCGTCCCTACTCCACGCGCCGCGTAAAGCACGCCGATGCCTATTGCCGCGCGGCCCCCGACCGGAAAAATCTTTTCACCGAAGACGGCCAGCAGCGCAAGTATGCCTCCGCCCGTACCCCACGCCGGTTTGACCATCAAGAGCGCCAGTACTCGCGGGCGCTTTGCTACATAACGCGCGCCTTCCAGCGTGTCCGTGATACCGAGCGCCCTGCCTATCGTCAGCCTTGATTTGGGGCGCGGGGCTCGCTTCGGGAAACGGACGCTGGCGATGAGCGCCGCCGACAGCAGGTAGGTCAGCGAATCCAGGATAAAGGCGGCATCGGTGCCGAACCAGCCCGTGACCACTCCGCCCACAGCCGCGCCGAGCGTCAACATCACAGACCATGTCACGGAAGAGATTGCATTGGCTGAAAGAAGCTCGCGCGGTGCGACGATAGATGGGATGGCTGCGGTCTTCGCCGGCTCGAAAAATGTCGAGAAGACCAGTTGCAGCACCGTCAGCACATAGACGAGCCACATCTGGTCGGGTCTTCGCACCAGCAGAAATCCGAGCACAACGACGGCGCGCAAAATGTCTGAGACGATCATGATCGTCCGGCGATTAAACCGATCTGCGACGACGCCCGATAGTGGGCCCACGAAGAAGCTCGGAAGAAAACGCGCGACGAGCACAAGGCCGATGGCGCGGGCCGATCCCGTAAGCGTGAGTACGAGCGTGTAGAGCGCGATGGTATCGAACCAGTCGCCAAGCTGGCTCACGACCTGACCCAACCAGAGATGGCGAAACTCCCTGTTGTTGCGAAGCAGCTCAAGATAGCCGCTTGAAGGTGTGCTGCGCCCCTCCATTTCCGCCAAGCCCAAACCCGCACCCCTTCATCAAAAGAATTTTAGAAGAGGGTGCATCGGTGAAGCGACCATTGTCAACTACACTTCAATTCATCAATCAATCTCCTGACCGAATCATCAGCCTGACCTGTCAGTTTGACGAGCCGAAGGCTTCTTCATCAAGCGAGTTTTTCTTGTCTCTTCCCGTAAACGCAGAAGATGACAGAGGTTGCGCGAGCACATGAAGTTCTGCGCGCGCGCGGCACGCATCTTGTTAAGTAGATGGCGCGGCTCGAAGCGTGCCAAGCGCGCGCTTCACGGGCTCACCGCACGGAGCCCGACAGCCGCACCATTTTGAAAACGCGCGCCGCCCCGGTTGATCCACAGAAGATACGTGCAAGCAGGGGCGCTTCACGCGAATACATAGACTCTCACCCCAACAGGCGGGCGAATGCCAAGAAAGAGAGGCCCGTCTCTTGCCCGTCCGAAGCCGGAAGCCGAGTCGCTGATTTGCTCCCAGCCCTCGTCTTCCGGCAACGGACATCCTTCGAGAGTACTGAAAATAAAAAGTCATGGTGGAATTAATATTGCCGCAGTCATGAGAAGAAACGGTGGCGAGGGTCGCGACCGATGGGAGCACAAGTGAAACTTATAGAGATGTCTGATTACAATCGTGCGGCCAGGGCTTGCTGGGTCGCCATGGTTGTCGCCGGGGCGCTCGTCCTCCTGTGGGCCTTTTATCAATGCCTGGCGTTTGCTCCCGTCGAGTGGGCTCAGTTTCTCGCGCTACTCACTTTGGTCGCCGCCGCCGGTTCCTACCCGATTCGTATCCCGAACACCAACTCAAGTGTGACAGCGGGAGATACATTTATTTTCCTGAGCGTTCTCTTCCTGGGTATTCCTGCGGCAATCATCGTTGGCGCAGTGGATTCCTACGTGAGCGCGCGGCGCACGACCCGGCGCGCGACGAGCCATTTGTGCTCGCCAGCGATCATGTCTCTCACGGTGCTGGTGGCGGGTAACGTCTTCTATCTCACATTACAGATTTACGCGCACGTCGCAATTGTTCCCTTGAAGACCATGCCGCTGCGCCTTGATCATCTGATCGTTCCGCTCGTCGTGATGGCCGTCGTGCAATACTTCGTCAACGGTCTTTTAATCGCTACCATCCACGCCTTAAAGAGCGCGCGCTCGATCTGGAAATTCTGGCGCGACGATTATCTTTGGACTTCATGGACATTCTTTGCCGGGGCGATTGCGGCGGCCTTTGTTTACGGCGCGATCTCGCGCTTCGGCTTTCTCTACGTCATCTTGAGCATTCCTGTCATCGCGGCGACCTACGCGACCTACAAGATATATTTCGAGCGGGTGCATGAGAAGACGCGCGAGGCCTCTGAGATGAGCCGCCTGCATCTGGCGACGGTCGAGGCGCTCGCCACAGCCATTGATGCCAAGGATCAAACGACGCACTGTCATGTGCGGAGAGTGCAAATCTATGCCGCCGGGATGGGCCGCGTCTTTCATCTCTCAGACCGCGAGATCGAGGCGCTCAAAGCGGGCGCTCTCCTGCATGATATTGGAAAGCTGGCCGTCCCCGATCACATCCTCAATAAGCCCGGACGCCTCACCGCCGCCGAATTCGAGAAGATGAAGGTGCATACTACGGTCGGCGCTGAGATTTTGCAGCGAGTTGATTTCCCGTACCCTGTCGTGCCCATCGTGCGTCATCATCATGAGCAATGGGACGGCCACGGCTACCCAGATGCCCTGAAGGGCGATCAAATACCTATGACGGCGCGCATTCTTTCCGTCGTTGATTGTTTCGACTCCGTGCGCGAAGACCGCCCGTATCGTCGCGGGATGACGCGCGAAGAGGCTAAGGCTCTGCTTCTGCGCGGGGCCGGAGCGCATTTCGACCCGAAGGTCGTGGATAAGTTTCTGGAGAATCTCCCGCGCTTCGATGAGGACATTAGTGCGCTCGGCCTGGATCAGCAGAGCAATCCGGATAGCGATTGTGAGGCGGTCGGTCTCTCGGATTCCGAGATACCGCACACACGCGAGCAGGGTTCCGTGTTGGCTTATGACCAGATCAAGAATGCCCATCGCGAGGTTTATGCGCTCTACGAGATCGCGCGCACCTTCGGGTCAAGCCTGGACATGGAAGACACGCTCTCGATCCTCGTCAACAGAGTGGGGCACATCGTTCCTTTCGATACGTGTGTGGTCTATCTTTACGACGAGTTGAAGGGTTATGCGACATCTGCGCACGTCGCAGGTCAAAACGCGAAGGCGCTGCGCGACCGCTGCGTCGCGCCCGGCGAGGGCATCACAGGATTTGCGCTCGCCAATCGTCGCGCCATCAATCACATTCATCCGAGCCTGGACTTTACGGGCGTCGAGCTTGAGGGCGGTCGCGAATATCGCACGATGGCTGCGCTGCCGCTCTTCAAAGACGGGCTGCTTCTCGGCGCGCTCTCGGTTTATTCCTACGAGTTGAATGAGTACACGGACGATCACATGCGTCTTCTTGAGACCATCACGCGGCTCGCATCCGACGCGCTCGCCAACGCTATGCACCACGCCGAAGCAGAATCCAATGCGCTCACAGACCCATTAACGGGGCTGCCAAACGCGCGCTCGATGTACCTGCGCTTCGAGCAGGAGGTCTCGCGCACGAGACGCACGAGCCAGCCGTTTCAGGTGATCATGCTCGACCTTGATGATTTTAAGCAGGTCAACGATACGTTCGGTCACAAGATCGGCGATAAGATGCTGCGCGAGGTGGCGCGACTGCTTCAGACGCAACTGCGCGAGTACGATTTTCTCGCGCGCTACGCGGGCGACGAGTTTGTCGCCATCGTGCAGGATTTAGAGGCCGAGCAGGTCGAAGAATTGAGCGCGCGAATTGAGAGCACGATCAAGCAATTCGCTCTGCGCGTGCGCGGCGATCATCATGCGCGCGTCGGCATCAGCCTCGGCGCTTCGACCTACGGCATCAATGGCGAGACGCTCGACCAGCTC
>JBKKAL010000144.1:0-3950 GCA_046714695.1 Pyrinomonadaceae bacterium | reverse complement strand
GGCTTAACACGCGCCCGCGTAAGACGCTCGGCTTTAGAACTCCGCAGCAGGTCTTTTTCAAACAATCACCTGTTGCACTTCAATGTTGAATCCAAGAATACAAATAAAAGGGCGATTATCCATTTGACGCAAGGAAAAGCAGATAATCACCTCTCATTTTATCCCCGCCGAATTTTACTTTATGCGCGAACCTACAAGATCAAAGGCGCGAATATGTCAGTCCCGTTTGGCCCTGATATTTTCCGCCGCGATCCTCGTAGGAGACGCTACAGTCTTCGTCGGATTCGATGAAGATGACCTGGCCTATGCCTTCATTGACGTAGACGCGCAAGGGGAGGGCGGCGAGGTTGGCCAGCTCGACGACAAGACGACCCGTCCATCCGGCTTCGAGCGGGGTGGTGTTGACGAGCAGGCCCGCGCGGGCATAAGAGCTTTTTCCCATGGCTATGCCTGTGACGTTGCGCGGCATGCGGAAGGTTTCGACCGTCACGCCCAGAGCATAAGAGTGCGGCGGCATAAGGTAGTACTTGGAGCCGTCGTCTGCTGTGCGCATCGGCGGCTCTACCAGACATTCCTCGTCGAAGTGTTTAGGATCAATCTCGCGACCATGGATCGGCGAGAAAACGCGAAAGCCATCGTCAGCCAGCCGCATGTCATAGCCATAGCTGGAAGCTCCGGCTGAGATGATGCGACGACCATCCACCTCGCGCACAAGCTGCGCGTCGAAGGGTTGAATAAGTTGTGATTCCTCCGCCGTGCGGCGAATCCAGCGGTCTGATTTGACAGTCATGTGGTTTTTGAGTCCGGTGATGATATGAAAGAGCCTGCACAGCATATAAAGAACTGCGGGCAAGTGACAAGTCCGTGAGTGGCAGAACGGAAGTCTAGCCTGTCATGTATTCAACCCTTATTGACCGGCGCTTTTTTTGATGCGGAGTGTGCCGTCGCGGACTGTAAATGAAAGTGTTGGGCCACCTGCTCCGGCGCGCGCTTTCAAAGAGTGTGATGTGAAGCTCTCGCCCTGGCGTGGCTCAAGCGCTGCATATTCATTCACTATCTGTCCGGTGCTGATGATACTCGCATTAATCTCGCCGCTGTAGCCCGTGGGGAGCTCCAGGGTGAGGTCGCCTTTGGCGAGTTGAATATCCATGCCCGCCCCCCGCCAGTTGCGCGCTGAAAGTGCAATGTTGATTGCTCCTGCCCCAACTGTCGCCGTCACAAAACCGCCTGTCGGATTAAGCGTCATGATGCTTTCAAGCGCCACAATACGGATCGTGCCCTCAACACCTTGCAGAGTGATGGGCCCACGACCCGCATCTATCTCGATGTCCGTCATCGCGGGCACGCGTATCCGGTAATCTATCTTCCAGGGCAACCCCAAAAGCTTTTTCGGAAAACCTTTGCCCGCACGTTTCATGAAAGCTTTATCGTGCGTTCCAGTAGTAAGAATGCGCAGGTGATTGGCATCCACATCGAGCGCAAAACTATTGAGCGAAGAGAGACGCGCGAGGTCTTCTTCCGTGTCGGCGCGTAGCTCCACGTCAGCCGTGATGTCAACTTCGCTGCGCGGCCAGGCTTCGATAGTAATAGAGCCGGCAGGAGCGCCGATGATAGTCAACGCGCTCCCGTAACCCAAACGGCGCAACTCGTGTTTGCTCGTTGTGCGTGTGAGCTTCGGGGGCGCAGCCTGCGGAATGACCTCAGTCTTTTTATTTCTTTGTTGCGCGTCTGCGACTAATACGGCTCCTGTGGAGAACAGAGTAAGACTACATAGTAGAGCGAGAGAAGCCAGTGTAGCGCAACGCGAGATAAGTTTTTTTTTAGTCAGAGACATCTTCAGTGGCCGGAAAGCAACCGGGGACGCCTCTCTTTGATCAGTCAGACCAGAGACAGCGTCCCCATTAAACGTAAAGGTCATAAATGAATTTAGCGGCGGAAAAAGTTGATGCTGCCGCGCATGTTGGTGACTGTAAGCGATGCTCCTCCGTCGCCGACATTACCGACGACCTTGCGTCCTTCGCCGATAAAATTGAGCCCGCCGCTGGGAAAAGGCCCCAGCGCGATGCTGCGTGACGGCGCGGTGGCGACCAGACGAAAAGCTGAAGTGGAAGGGATGCTGATACTGATATCGCCCTGCGTTGATGAAAAAACGTACTCGCCGCCGGATGTGATCTGGCCGTCGAAGATAATGTTGCCCACGGTGGTCTCGGCCATAACTGCCGTCGCGCGTATCCCCGTCAATTCAATGTCGCCCTCGAAGGAGCGTGCCCGCACTCGATTACCGGTCACGTCACGGACGATGATATTGCCGCGCCGCGTGACAATCTCGACGGTTGAATTGGATGGAACCCAAATCTGAAAGTTGACATCGCCGATCTCGCCGCGCCCGCGATTATCGCTGACGACATTGATGACCAGAGCATCTTCGCTCTGCGCGGGATTGAAATGCGCGACGGGCGAGTCCATGTTGGCAGTAACTTTGATCTCGTTCTTATTCCAGGCCAGTACTTCAATCCTACCGAACCGATTGACCAGCTCAAGGCGCACGTTCTGACGCGCTGGATAACGACGAGAAAAGTTTCTCTGAGCAAAAGCATCAACGGCTAACGACAAAGAGAAGATGGAGGACGCTGCCAGGAATAGAAGGAGATGTTTAATGCTCCTTTTATCCCGTGCGTCCGAGTGGGCGATTGTTATCTCTTTGTTACTCACTGCTTAAACCAAACTCCATCTATTGTTGGGAGATCATTTCACGCTCGCATGTGACTTGAAGGCACACCCCTCTTGTGAGTTAGTTCAAGGAAGCGCGCTCCCGATAGGCTTCGTCCAACCCGACCTCATCATAGATCAGAGAACTCTCTAAGAAGTTGCATCTTTTCATTGAGCGCCGAGTTCAGCATCTCTTCCGAAACTTCGTCGTGGGGATCAACTAGAAGTTGATTACGTGAATCGGCGACTGCTTGATCAATCACAGTCAAGTTACGCTTAAAAGACTCGCGCGTCTGCGGACTCCAACTCACCATCTGCTGCTGTATGCGCTTGTTCCAGTAATCTATTTCCATCTGCTGATGCCGCACGCGATCATCAACAGTGAGTTGGACGGTCGGCGTACCTGCTTTAGGAGAGTTGCTGACCAGCTCGTTTGGCCTGACCGACGATGCGCTAAAGCTCTGCATGCGTTGGAGGCTGAAGGCGGTTCCCAGCGAAACAGCGATGACGATGGCGGCGACCGCCGCACTCAGTTGCGGCAAAGAGAGCTCCCAGCTCCGATTTATCCAGCGCGCCCACAAGCTTAAGGGCGGCGATCCCGTAGCGGAGTTTGCGACCGCAACCGCCGAAGCGGACTGTTCGCTCTCGATGATGTTGCGAATCCGCAGCCACAGAGCTTTTTCGTTAGGGGGCGCGGCATATTCATCGCGACAGTCACGACAAACGCTCAGAATCGAGTTGAGATCATCGTGTGCCCCGATGCAGGAGAGACATTCTTCCAGATGCGCGCTAAGCATGCGGCGATCTTCCGTGCCGATCGCGCCATCGAGAAAGTCGCTGAGTAAGTCCTGACACTTCTCGCAATTCATTTTATCTATTAACCTCTAACTAATCGCGCGGCAGGTGGTCTTTGTTCCTGGGTGGAAGAGCGCCGGCGCAATCCTTTCTTGATGAACAAGCAATCTTGGGGAGACTGCATCTTGGTGAAATCCGCCCGTTGGAAGTCAAAGCCGACGGCGCTTCCCTACATACCTTTGCCGCCCGTAGTTGAGTGTGTCGTCCGGTCTAAACGGGGCGGACGTTGTTGGAAGCTATTCTGCCACATTCTGTTGCCTGAGCAAGCCTCTTAATTTCATTCTGGCCTTGTGAAGTTGCGACTTGCTGGTTCCCACACTGCATCCCAGCATCCTCGCTATCTCCTCGTGCTCGTGCCCCTCCACATCGTGCAACACAAACACTGT
>JBKKAL010000143.1:0-7366 GCA_046714695.1 Pyrinomonadaceae bacterium | reverse complement strand
ATATCTGGCTGCGCGGTACGTTGCCGCGTTTTCGTTTCGACCAGTTGATGAACTTCGGATGGAAATTCCTGTTGCCGGTCGCCATTTTGAATATCATCCTGACGGCAACGCTTCAGATTACGGGCGTAATTGATTCGGTCAACAATTTCTTCCGTGCGACGCTGGGCTTTCTCGGTTAAAAGGGATGCTGGCTCTATTCTTCATTATTTTCGCGGGACTCGCCGTCGGCTGCGCCGTGGCGATGGTCGCGCAACGCAATCCGCTCTATAGCGCCATCTCATTGGTCGGGGTCTTTATCTCGCTCGCCTGCCTTTACGTGATGCTCGCCGCTCCGTTTATCGCCGCGGTGCAGGTCATCGTCTATGCGGGCGCGATCATGGTGCTGGTCGTCTTCGTCATCATGCTCTTAAACGTCGAAGATGAGGAGCGTCGAAGCCTTCGCACGCGTTATCTTGTCCCTTCGGCAATAGTGCTGGCCGCGCTTCTTTTCGCCGAAGCAGCCTTTATCATCTCCTTTGTTCAGACTTCAGCCTTTACGCCGCGCACTAATGTATCGGACGTGGGCCTAACGATGTCTATCGGCATGGGACTATTTACGAAATATCTCTTGCCCTTTGAGATCACTTCCATCTTGCTCCTGATGGCGATTGTCGGAGCGATGACGCTGGCGCGGCGCGGTGCGCTCTTGCCTGAAGGAGCGCGCGTCGTGCCGGGCGCGCAGGTTCTGCCGCGTCATCTTGTTGACAAGAGGGCTGTGGGTGATGCAACCCCTGTGATTACTAATACGACGGATGAGGCTGCACAGCTTCTTCAAGAACCAGTTGAGGCGCGCCGCGCCTCAGGACTGAAAGATACGGATTAAAGAGACTATGGATCCGCAACTCTCATGGTATCTGGCGCTCTCCGCCATCCTGTTCACGATTGGCGTGGTCGGCGTCATCATCAAACGTAATGTGATCTCGATGTTTATGTGCATCGAGCTGATGCTGAACGCCGTCAACCTGACCTTCGTCGCCTTTTCCAGTTACTTCAAGGATGTATCTGGCCAGCTCTTCGTCTTTATCGTGATGACGGTGGCGGCGGCAGAGGCGGCTGTCGGACTCGGAATCATCATCGCAATCTTTCGCAACCGCGAATCCCTGGATGTTGACGAGGCGAATATCCTGAAGTTATAAGCCGGGCTCTGCGTAAAGATTTATGCCGGAAAACAATCTTCTGAGTCTGATCATTTTTGCGCCGCTCGCGGGCGCACTGCTCAACTGGTTTGTGGGCCGTCGTCTGCGCAGCGAAGCCCTGATCGGACTTATCGCCTGCGGTGCAGTGGGCATCTCCACCATCGTCGCTTTTATAATCGCATTTAAACCGGAAGGCGTGCTTCGCGGAGATGAGCCGAGGGTGATTCTCGATCATCTCTGGACGTGGATAAACGTCGGCGGCTTTCGCGCAGACTTCGGCCTCGCGATGGATCGCCTGAGCGGCATCTACGCGCTCTTTATCACTTTCGTCGGTCTCCTTATACACATCTTCGCCACCGGGTACATGCACGGGGACAAGGGCTTTTATCGCTTCTTCGCCTATTTGAATCTGTTCATGTTCTCGATGCTGACGCTTATCCTGGCCGACAACTTTCTTTTGATGTTCGTCGGTTGGGAGGGCGTAGGGCTCTGCTCTTATCTGCTGATCGGTTATTACACAGATCGCAAGGAAGCGGGAGACGCGGCGAAGAAGGCTTTTATCGCCAACCGCGTCGGCGACTGGGGAGTCATCCTCGGCATCATGCTCGTCTTCTTTTTGACGGGCACGATCAGTTTCTTTCCGAAGCCCGAATACGGAATCGCGGAGAGCGCGCTTCAGATTATCAACGGCATGTCGGTTGATACGTTCGGGTGGAAGTCGCTTTTTGCGGGCGGCATCACATCCGCCGCTATTCTTCTCTTTATCGGGGCGACGGGCAAGAGCGCACAGATACCGCTCTTCGTGTGGCTGCCGGACGCGATGGCCGGGCCGACGCCCGTCTCCGCTTTGATTCACGCCGCGACGATGGTGACGGCGGGCGTCTATATGATCGTGCGCTGCTCTGCCATCTACGTGCATGCGCCGACGGCCATGTTCATCATCGCGATTATCGGCGCATTGACCGCTCTGTTTGCCGCGACCATCGGGTTGGCCCAAGACGATATCAAGAAGGTTCTGGCCTATTCCACTATCTCGCAACTTGGCTACATGATGCTGGCGTGCGGCGTGGGCGCATTCGTCGCCGCGATCTTTCACGTCATGACGCACGCTTTCTTTAAGGCGCTGCTCTTCCTCGGCTCAGGCTCTGTGATTCATGGCATGCACCACGAGCAGGACATGCGGCGCATGGGCGGCCTGAAAAAATATCTGCCGATAACTTTCGCCACGATGCTCACAGGATGGCTGGCCATCTGCGGCATCGTTCCCTTCGCCGGGTTCTTTTCCAAAGACGAAATACTGTGGAAGACATGGAGCGCGCACGGCATAGGTTTCGGGGGAGGAGCGGGCAAAGTTTTATGGGTCATCGGCGCGCTCACAGCAGGGCTGACGGCCGTCTATATGACACGCCTGATGGTGATGACCTTCTTGGGCTCTGAGAGATTCCGCGAGGCGCATGCGGGCGGGCAGGCTGATGAAGCTCACGCGCATGGGTTCGATGAAGGGGAAGAGCCGCACGACGCGCAGGCGGCATCACATGGCGACCGACCGCATCATGAGCCCGGTAATGAGGTGGCAGACGATCTGCCGCATGATGAAGCGAATGCGCATTCTCCCGGCGTACATGACGAGCATGTCGCGCATGAGCCGCACGAGTCGCCCTGGACAATGACCGTCCCTCTTATCATTCTCGCTGTTCTTTCGACACTGGGAGGGCTTGTCGGCGTTCCCTATGCTTTGAGCGGCGGTAAGATTCCAAACTATTTCGAGCACACGCTTGAGCCTGTGATTGCACATGCACCGGAAACGGCGGGCGGCGCAAGAAGTAGTGGTGAGGCCGCATCTCACGATGGCGGTAAAACCGAAGGGCCGCGCATTCTTTCACCGACGCCGCAGCCGCATGACGGAGCGTCGCCGCTCTCTGTGGGCGAGGGCGCGCACGGTAAGCCTGCCGCTGAGCGCCCACATTCAGCCGAGGAGGTGCGCGACGAGAGAATATTTTCCGGTATCTCCCTTTTAATTGCGCTCGCTGGTATAGGTCTTGGATTATTTTTGTTCCTGAAGCGACCGCTTATGGCTTTGCCGCGCCTGCTGGAAAACAAATACTACGTTGACGAGATTTACGATGCGGCGATCATAAATCCGATTAAGGTGGGGTCGCGTGAAGGACTCTGGAAACTCTTCGATGTGTCGGTCATAGACGGCATCGTAAACGGTTTAGGCCGCAGCATAACGCAGATCGGCGGGGTCGTGCGCTATTTGCAGGTAGGCTTCGTGCGCAGCTACGCTGCCATTATTTTACTCGGTGCGCTCGCCGTCATCGGCTATTTCGCTTATTTCGGTATTCAAACTTATTTAAGATAACCAGGGGCCGCCTGTCTTTATGCAGCAATACCTGCTCACAATTTTGATCTTGCTTCCGCTGGTGGGCGCTCTGGCGGCCATCGGCCACAGGTTCGCTCCCTACGGGCGCGAGACGCATTATCGCTGGATTGCGCTTATCTTTTCGCTCCTGACCTTCGCGCTCTCGCTCCTGCTGCTGACGGGCGGCGGGTACGGGACGGGTTTTCGTTTTGAGCAGAACGTGCCCTGGATCGGCGCTATCGGCACGAATTATCATATTGGTGTTGACGGCATCAGCCTGTGGCTGGTGCTGCTGACAACGCTGCTTGTGCCGATCTCTATTCTTTCAAGCTGGTCGGCTATCGAAAAGCGCGTGCTTACATATTACGTTTTCCTGCTCGTGCTGGAATCTGCACTCATCGGTGTCTTCGTCTCTTTAGACCTGCTCGTCTTTTACCTCTTTTTTGAAGCCTCGCTCGTTCCGATGTTCTTTTTGATCGGCATCTGGGGAGGCGAGCGGCGCATCTACGCGGCGACCAAGTTTTTTATTTATACGGCAGTGGGAAGCCTGTTGATGCTTGTCGGCATCATCGCGCTTTACTATATACACTTATCGCAGGTCGGAGTTGGCACGTTTGATTATGTGACTCTTCTGAATGCTTTGAAAACCGGGGCGATGGAGCTTCCTGCGCGTCCCGCCGAAGGGCTTTTGTTTTTGGCGTTCGCGTTCGCTTTCTGTATCAAAGTGCCGCTCTTTCCGTTTCATACGTGGTTGCCGGACGCTCATACGGAAGCGCCGACGGCAGGTTCGGTAATTCTCGCGGGCGTGCTGCTGAAGATGGGCACATACGGACTGTTGCGCTTTAACCTAGCGCTTTTCCCCACAGCCTCCCATGATTTCGCGCCGCTTATTATCACGCTCTCCGTTATCGGTATTATTTACGGCGCATTGGTCGCGATGGTCCAACCCGATGTCAAACGGCTGGTCGCGTATTCGTCCGTGAGCCATATGGGCTTCGTCGTGCTTGGACTGTTTTCGTTTACTGAGATAGGAATGCAGGGGGCGCTTTACCAGATGCTCAATCACGGCGTCTCGACGGGCGCTCTGTTTTTGATCGTCGGGATGATTTATGAGCGGCGTCATACGCGCATGATCGCGGACTTCGGAGGGCTCGCGACCGTTATGCCGTGGTTCTCGGCCTTTTTTGTTATCGCGTCGCTCTCGTCCATCGGCCTGCCTTTCCTCAATGGCTTCGTCGGAGAGTTTTTGATCATGCTGGGGCTTTGGACTTCCGGTCATCCTCTGGCATGGGTGGCGACTGGCCTGGCAGGGACGGGCGTTATCTGGGCAGCCGTCTATATGCTGTGGATGTTGCAGCGCGTAGTCTTCGGACGCATCAGGCATCCGGAAAACGCGCACCTCTCCGATCTCAATGTACGCGAGTTCGCGCTGCTCGCGCCGCTGCTTTTCCTGATGCTTTTCATGGGTGTTTATCCGAGACCGTTTCTTGACCGCTCGCGCGACGGCGTCGCAGCCGTGCGCGCAAGACTGGCCGCGCCAAGCGGCGAAATCTCCGTGCCCGTCGAGGCGAGAAACAGCGCGGAGGGCTCGCGCTAGAATTTTTATGAAGAAACTTTTCGAAATCGCTCTGATCTTTGTATGCATGGGTGGTGCAGCGCTTTATCCTGCTGTGATGGGGCAACAGAATGCTGTTGGGCCAACGCCGGTCGAGGTAAATATAAAGCTGCGCGGGCTAGACGATAAGATGTACGACATACGTGAGATGAAAGGCAGCGTCCTGCTGGTTTCGTTCGGCGCAACGTGGTGTTCTCCATGTTGGGCGGAGCTTCGCGCGCTCGAAGAACTGCGCACCGAATATCGCGATCAGCCTGTGAAATTCCTCTGGATAAGTATTGACCGCCGAGAACAACTGTCGGACGGGGGTCTGCGCGCCTTTGTCAAAGAACACAGGCTTACATTACCCGTGCTGCGCGATCCGACGCAGTTGACCTATGCGCAGTTCTCCACCAGAACGCGTCTTCCCTTCGTGGTCTTTTTCGATAAGGATGGAAATCTGGCTGCTCCCAGACACGTCGGCATGACTCAACCCGAAGCGTATAAAAAAATTATCCGTGATAATCTCGATAAGCTTTTAAAAGATAAGCCGGAGACGAACCAGACGAGCGCCAAGTAGTCGCTCTGCTGTAGTTGAAACAGATGAATCCGAGTTTTGCATTTCAAGTCCTGAACGCAGATATCAACATGAGGCTGATCCTCCCGGAGTTGATCGTCTGCGGCGTGGCTGTGCTGGTGATGCTGGTTGATGCATTCGCCCGCCCGCGCCAGCGATGGCTGACCGGGAGTATCGCGCTTGCCGGACTGGGAGCAGCCGCCATCGCCTCTGTCTGGCTGTGGATCGGGTGGGCTGGCACTGGCGCGCCCCTGACTTCGCTGGGGACATTCAATGGCATGATTGTGCTCGACGGGCTGCGCCTAAGTTTTACTTTGATCTTCCTGCTCGTCTCGGCGCTTACGCTTCTCATCTCGATGGTCTGGGTCGAGGGCGAAGACCTCCCCGCTGGCGAGTTTCACTCGCTTTTGATGTTCGCCACCGCAGGGATGATGCTGATGGCTTCGGGGGGCGATCTGGTGATTATCTTCCTTGGTCTTGAGATTCTCTCCATCGCCACTTACGTGATGGCCGGATTCCGTCGCACAGACCTGCGCTCGAACGAATCGTCTCTCAAATACTTTATTCTCGGCTCGTTCTCTTCGGCATTTCTTCTCTACGGCATCGCTTTGATCTACGGAGCAACGGCGACAGAAGGGGGGTTGCCCGGAACAACCAACATCAGTGAGATCGCCAACCGCCTCAATGAATCAATCTACCCGCCGCTCCTGTTTGCGGGTGCGGCGATGATGCTCGTCGGCTTTGGTTTTAAGGTGGCGACAGCGCCTTTTCACATCTGGACGCCGGACGTTTACGAGGGCGCGCCCACACCGGTCACAGCCTTTATGGCCGCCGGGCCGAAAGCCGCCGGGTTCGCTTCCTTCCTTCGCGTCTTTATCTTTGGTTTCCCCTTTGTGGCGAGCGCGGCGAGCACCGCCGGCCTCGCGCATGCCGCATGGCTCAACGCGCTGCTGGTGCTGGCGATAATCACTATGACGGTCGGCAATGTGGCCGCCATCGTTCAGAACAACGTCAAGCGCATGCTCGCCTATTCTTCAATCGCGCATGCCGGTTATGCTCTGGTCGGATTTATCGCGGCCGGCGCAAGTAGTGATGCCGATCAGAGAAACGATGCGCTGGCAGCAGTCGCTTTTTATATGCTGACTTACGCCCTGATGACGCTGGGCTCATTCGCCGTCGTCACCCTTATCGGGCGCAACAATGACCGGCGCACTGAGGTTGAAGATTACAACGGCATCGGATTCCGCGCGCCGACGCTGGCCTTTACGCTTTCGCTTTTCCTGCTGAGCCTGCTTGGCATGCCGCTGACTGCCGGATTCATGGGCAAGGTCATGGTTTTTCGCTCGGCCCTTAACGAGGGATATTACGGGCTGGTGGTTATCGCCATGCTCAACACGGCCATTTCCGCTTACTACTATTTGCGTCTCATTATCGTTATGTTCTTTCGCGAGCGCGAGACTGAGTGGAGCGCCCCCCGCGTGCCCGCTGCCCTGGCGGCGGCGCTTGTTATTACCGTGCTCGGCGTATTTTATCTTGGGTTGTTCCCGGGGCGCGTCCTGGATGCTTTTCAGAAGAGACCGGTGGTGGCTGCGGCAGCGGCAAATACTCACTGAGCTGATTTCTACAGGTTTTAACTTCCGGTTACGAATCCGTAAGGT
>JBKKAL010000142.1:0-6398 GCA_046714695.1 Pyrinomonadaceae bacterium | reverse complement strand
CATCATGGAAGCCGAAGGCCGCGCCGCCGCCGTTTGTCCTCCGTACGGCGGGTCGCGGCCTTTTACTCCTTCTCACTTTTAACGCCTTGCGCTTTTTGGCGTTGACGCCGAATTATGATCAATGATTTCCGTGATGGAAGAGAATGGTATCTTGACGATTTCGCCGTCGGCTATTTGCAACTTGAGGCTTGGCGTCGTCAATGCCTGTGTTGTCTTCATGCTGCGAACGATGCCGCGCACTCGATTGCCGTCCGTTGTTACGATCTCTACGTTGTCATGTCCATAGAGCGGCTTGAGTGCTGCGAGGGCTTTTGTGACTTCCACTTTTTGTTACCGCGCTTTCTTAATTTCTTCGATTTTGTAGTTGAGCCTGACATTAAAACCCTTTGGAGTTTTCACGACGGCTGCTGTTAAGTAAGTCAGGAGATTCTCTTTTCACCTCCATGTTCCCTACAGTTCTCCGGCAATTAAAGAGCGCGCCGCGCTCGCCTGAATTACGCATCAATGTGGCTCAACGGATGCAGGACGCGTGCATTTTCACGGTGCCGCGTCATGCATTATGTATGCCGGATGTACTCTGTTCTGCCGGATTACGGTATAATAACTTAAAAATCGCCGACCGTCGCGTCGCCACGCTCTGTCTGGCATCGGGCTGGAAACTTTGAACTCGTATCAACCGAGTGCAACTGTACAGCTCCAAACGACGTATAAAGGCGCAGGAAGCTTTGTTCATCCTCGAATGGTGAAATAATCATGCAACCAGAACCGAAGAAGGCTGCCGGCCCCTTGAACGCAGAAGAGATCACCATTTGCCCCAACTGTCACGTACAGATGCCGAGCATCCTGCGCTTTTGCCGCTCGTGCGGTTTCCGTCTGGGCGAAGGTGTGGCCGAGTACGTCGAGACGGTGCGCCTTCCCAATCAGCCGCCCTCTTCGCCAAACGCTTCGGCACAGGGCGCGCCGCATTTCGGCGCAAATGTTTGGGCTCCGCTGGCACCGGTTGCGCCTCTACAGCAGCCTGCCGGAATGGCTTCGGCCCATGCCGACAAATGGCTGAAGAAGGATGGCCGCAGAAAACGTACGCCCTGGATCGTGTGGGTCGTGCTGGGAATCACGGTCGCATCTGTGACAGGCGGCGGTCTGATGGCTCCCTTCGGCCTGCGCAACAAAAGCCGCCAGGCTGCCATGCGCAACGCTCCGCGCTCCTATGTGGGTGTAAGCGAGACGAAGGCTGTAAGCGGCGGCATCACCTTCGATTACGTCACGCCGCCCGGTTCAGCGGCAGATAAAGCAGGGCTGATCGGCGGCGACATCATCACTACTTTGGACGGCCAGCAGGTGACGAGCCCCGACCAGTTTATCAAGCTTCTGATCGCGACTCCCGTAGGCAAGACCGTTGATGTCGTCTTTATCCGCGATGGCGAAACAAAGACGACGCAGATGACCACCATCTCAAAGGAAGAGCAGGAGAGGCTCAAAGACCTATTCGACAACCGCCCTGAAGGCAAAGGCTTTCTGGGGATTGAGGACTGGGAGCGCACCATTGTGCCGGGGACGAACCATTACGGCGTGCGTCTCGATGAGGTGGCAAAAAACCGCCCCGGCTACATCGCCGGTCTGCGCGACGGAGACATCATCCTGGAGTTTAATGGAACTCCAATCCGCACAGCCCGTGAGCTTGTTGCACGCATAGAACGCACTATTCCCGACACCGTGGTGAAGATCATAGTCTTGCGCGGAAGCGAACGGCTCGAAATCCCAGTTAAGATAGGCGTGGACGACTAGCCACTGGTCGCGTACTCGCGCAGGCGTGCTTCCATCTCGCGGCGCACCTCTTCGCGATCCTCTTCCATTTCGTCCGCCTCGAACGTCTCGAAGAGCGCGTAAGGCGTGTCGGCCACCAGTCGCAGCTCCCATGCCTCGCGCCCGGCGTGCGAGGCGCGTGCAAACCACAACGCGTCTATTATTGCTTCCTCAACCTTTACCTCAGCCGGAAATGTTTCCGCCAGACTCGATTCACCAAGAGTTTCGGGCCGCAGCAGAGCGCGCGCCAGTCGCCAGCCATGCGTGCGGTATTGTTTGATAATCTCGTCGAAGCGCTCAAGCTGATTCATTCATTTTGACTCGGAAGAGAGCGCAGTATAACGCATCTCTTCAAGATGCGCTCCAGAGGCGCTCGCCCCGTTGCTATCTTTAGGCGAGTAGGTGAGAAGTGCTCACAAGCAGTTTTAAATCTTTCCGGATTACCAGAGCGAGCCGCACTGTTTGTTGACCGCATGGCCCAGGGCCAACTATGATTTACTATAATGATCGAGCGAAACTGGCGCACGTTATTTCAATCCGAAGGTTCTGGTCCCGTCCATGTGCCAGCTGTTCCTTTAGAACGCGGGAGCCTGGGGCGTTTCGTCTGGAAGCGTAAGCCTCTGCCGAGCGAGGGGCGATGCCGCAGGCCCGGCACACATTCTTCGATAACACTGCCGGCCCTCTGCGTCGTCATCGCGCTCGTCGGAAGCGCATGGCTCGTGACAACAGGCTGCGCTCAATCGAAGAGAACGGCTGTTACCCCGGAAGCACAGCCGCCGCCGCAGCCGTCACCGCCGCCGCAGTCCCGCCCGCGCCGCGCTCTGGAAAGCGGGATTAACGCGCCGCCGAGCGCGAACGACAGAGGAACGACCGACGCCATGAAAGGGTCTGAGGCAAACAGCGAGGAACATGGCGGCGGCGGCAGTAGTAGTAGTAGCGGCATCGCTCCCATCTCCTTTGACATCGCGCTTAAAAAAGCCCTCGCTGCTCGCGGCGTGACGCTCGAAAGCGTCTGCGGCGAGGATGCGGTCTCGCGCCGCGTGCTCACCGATTACGGCGCGATGTTTGTCGCGAGCGCAAGCGTCCTGCCTCCGCCCGTCTGTATCTTCACAGGCGAGGCAGAGGTCGTGCGGTTCCAGCGTGAGGCGAAGCCAAGGGCGGCAAACATCGGCGGGGCGCGGATCGAACTGCAAGCGGAGGCGATGCAGGCGCTTGAGGCTGCGCGCGAGGAGGCGCACAAAAACGGTCTGGATATCACACCGCGCGGAGGCGCGGAGGCGGCCAGGCGCAGTTACAGTGATACGCTGCGTCTCTGGAACTCACGCTTTCTGCCCGCGCTGGTTTACTGGAATAAGCGCGGGCGACTCACTGATGAACAGGTCGCAAGACTGCGCAAGATACCGCTTCGCGATCAGGTGCGAGAAGTGCTGGAATTGGAAAAGAAGGGTATCTTTTTTAGCAAAGACCTTTCCAAATCCATTCTTTACTCGGTCGCCGCGCCCGGCACATCACAGCATCTCTCGATGCTTGCTTTCGATGTCTCGCAGTTCGGGAATGCGCGCGTGCGTAGCATCCTCGCCGCGCACGGATGGTTTCAAACCGTCAAAAGCGATCTCCCGCATTTCACTTATCTGGGCGTCGAAGAAAAAGATTTACCCGCGCTCGGCTTACGAAGCATTCAAGTCAACGGACGCACTTTCTGGATACCGAACGCTAACTGAGGGCGGAGGGATGAGGGCGGAGGGATGAATAAGAAAAGAGCGATTACTCAAGTTGAGCAATCACGCTTTCATCCCACATCCCTGCAGCCCTCATCCCTTCATATTTCCCCCTTCTTGAAGGAGAACTTAACAGATGATCTTTTGCACAACTTGCGGACAGCAAAACGATGATGCGGCGCGCAACTGTACTAACTGCGGCGCGGCTTTCGGCGGGCAGAGCGGTTCGACGCCTTTCACTACAGGGACGCCCGGTGCGGGCACGCAGGAGCAGCAGCCCGGTGCACCCGGCAGTTGGGCCAGCCCCCCGTACGGAGACCCTGCTCAGGGAATGCAGCAGGCCTCAAGCGGCCGCGCGGGCCTCTATGCGGTTGGCGAAAAACGCGATCCGGTCATGGTGCTCGTCCTTTCTTTCGTCACCTGCGGCATCTATCTCTTCTACGAAATCTACAAAGTATCTTCGGAGATCAGGGACGCGCTCGGACGACAGGACGTAAACCCGACGATGGATTTGGTGCTCGGCATCTTTACCTGCGGGCTCTATTTTATCTATCTCGCATACAGATACCCGCAGCTCATCCTTGAGATGCAGGACAGAGTCCGCCTGCCGCGCAACGATATTTCACTAGTCTCGATCATTCTCGCCGTCTGCGGTCTGAGCATGGTCAGCATCTTTATGATTCAAACAGAGCTGAACAAAGTCTGGGAGGCCTCTGGCCGCCAATGAGGGGCGAAAGATTTTTGAAAGGCAGAAGAAGATAGGAAAGCTTTATGCAAGCGAGCGATTTCTCATCCGACTATGGCGGTGCGACGCGCCGACGGGCCTGGATTACCCTGCTGGGCCTGTCAGCGATGTTCGCAACGAGCCTTCTCTGGCGTCCCTCGGATAACGGCATCATTCTGTGCCCTTTTCGCGCCCTGTCGGGTTATCCCTGTCCGGGTTGCGGCATGACGCGCGCTTTCTCGGCCCTCGCGCACGGCGAGTTTTTGAGCGCCGTCATTTACAATCCGCTCAGCCCCATATTGTTTGTCGCGGCCCTACTGGTCTGGGCGAGCGCGGCAGCGACACTGTTAAATATGCACAGCGTTCGCGAGGCGCTCGCGCGATTGCGTCCCTCCACTCTGGCCTGTCACCTGTTTCTGGGAGTCATGCTGATCTGGTGGGTCGTGCGCCTGGCGGGCGGGTTTTGAAGCGCCTCTGAAGTTTACTAAGACGATCCGCTCAGGGTTACAAAACTGCTCACGCCTGAAGCATCAAAAGAGCGAAAGAGCAGAAGCGTAAATGAAACGTTGTCCAACATGCCAGAACACCTACACGGATGACTCTCTACGCTTTTGTTTGCAGGATGGGTCGCCGCTTGTAACCATGGGCGATGACCCGCCGCCGACCGAGATCATGGACGTGCGCCACGCACCCACTGCCCGCACGTCCGCACCCGCTCCGACTGAGATAATCCATTCGCGCGCCACACAAAGCGGCCCGCAGCCCTCGGCTGTGCATGCACCTTCGTCGTCAAACCCGGCAATGAAGGCCCTCCTTATCACCCTCATTGCGCTGGTACTCATCAGCGCCGTTCTCGGCATTGTCCTTTGGCAACGCTCATCATCGTCATCAACCTCTACTGAGAACAATCGCAACACTGTGGCGAGCGAAGGTAATCGAAGCGGCGCGGGCGGCGCAAACAGGAATGATGCTCCGGCGAAGGGCGAGCAGGGAAGCACAGCCGCCAGCAACATCAAAGCTACTGCATCCTCGACACGGCCCGCTCTGGCCGGTAATACTTATGGGCCAGGCAATGTTCTGGACGGGCGTTTGATGACCGCGTGGACAGAAGGCGTGGATGGCGCTGGTGTGGGAGAGTGGATACGCTGCGATTTCGGCCGCGAGGTGACTTTGCAGCGAATATCAATCGCACCCGGTTATTTTAAGAGCCCGCAAATATGGGCGAGGAATAATCGCTTGGCCGCAGCCACCTTTTATTTCTCCGACGGAACGTCACGTGAGTTTCGCTTTTCTGATCGCATGGTAGAACAGATGGTTGAAGTCGGGGCCGTCAGAACGAGCTGGGTGAGAATCGTAATCAACGAAGTGTATGGCGGAACAGACCCCGACACGGCCATCTCGCAACTGGCGTTTGAGTGGGAGCAGTAAATCATTTATTCCTGTGATTGAAGCACCGGAGCTTTGACTTTATTCGTAAATTCTCACCAGCCGCAAGCAAAGGGTAAGCGTCTAAATGAAGCGTTGTCCAACATGCCAGAGCACCTATACGGATGAGTCACTGAGGTTCTGTTTGCAGGACGGGGCGGCGCTCACGAGCGTAAGCGGCGGCGGTGGGCCAACTGTTCCCGATCAGGAGAAGACCCTGCTGATAAACTCGCGTGAGAGCGCGCGCAGCAGCGAAGCGCCCCCGACGGAAATCCTCAGTCCTTCCGTCATGCCGACGATTGCCTCACCAAGAACACCTGTGACCACACCGCAGTCATCCCGCCCGACGGAGATGAGCGCGCAGGAGGATTACGCCGCACCGCAACAGCCGAGGCCAAAGAGCAACGCGCTCGTCATTCCCATCACGATTGGGGCCACCGTTTTGGTGCTGGCTCTGGGAGGTCTCGGCGCATGGCTGCTGCTCGGCGGTAAACAGAACAATGGGTCGGGCAACGTTCGTGTTGATAGAGATCGAACAACCGGCACGCAGACCTCCGGCAGCCCGACCGCGACGGCAACACCGCCGCCCGCCGCGCAGACCCCTTCGCCAGCTCCGTCGCCCGTTAATATGACGGCGCTCAGAAAAGATGTGACGGACACTTTGAACGGATGGGCTCAGTCTTCAATGGAGCGCGACATTGACGCGCACATGAGCTATTACGCTGACA
>JBKKAL010000141.1:0-7262 GCA_046714695.1 Pyrinomonadaceae bacterium | reverse complement strand
ATCAAAGGGCAGTTGCTCAACTTGAGCAACTGCCCTTTCATCCCTTATCGTTTGATATTTGCTCTTTCCTGCTTGCGCCTTCATCCTTCATCCTTCATCCTTTACAATACTCCGGTATGCGTGTCAGCGGTCGTCGCAAATCGGTTATCTTTATTACGCTCGGCTCTTGTCTGGTGGCGTTGGCGATTGCGCTCAACGTCGGTTGGATTCTGCTCAACTGGCGCGAGGTCGCGCTCCTCATCCTCGGCATCATCTTTTTCGTTGTTATCATCAGCGGGCTCGTGCTCAATACGACTTTTCTGGTGCGAGAGATACGGCGCAACGAACAGCACGACGCCTTTATCAACGCCGTCACGCACGAACTGAAGACACCCATCGCCAGCATACGCCTCTATCTTGAAACTTTGCAGACGCGCGCGGTGGATGAAGAGAAGCGGCAGGAGTTTTATGGCGTGATGCTGGCCGATAGCGACCGCCTGCTCAATACTGTCGAGCAGGTGTTGCGCGCCGGGCAGACGGGGCAGCGCCGCCGCCATCTCAACGCGACGATGATAGACCTCGGCTCAATGGCGCGCGAGAGCGTCGAATTGGCCCGTACACGTTATCATCTGCCCGCGGGCTCTCTGCAATACACGGAATCGTTCAATGACGGCGAGCGTGCCCTGGTCAAAGGCGATGAAGATGAGTTGCGCGCCGCCGTGTCGAACCTGATAGATAATGCTATCAAGTATTCGGATCAGGAGATCAAAGTCTCGGTCGAGGTTGAGACCGGCGATGAGAAGCATGCCGTCGTGCGTGTCCGGGACAGCGGCGTTGGTATCCCCAAGGCACTGCTCAAGCGCATCTTCGGGCGCTTTTATCGCGTGCCCGGTCTGGTTATGAGCCGTGTCAAGGGGACGGGGCTGGGGCTTTTTATCGTCCACTCGGTGATCAGAAAACATGGCGGTCGTGTCTTTGCCGAAAGCGCAGGTCTAGGGCAGGGCAGCACCTTTACGATTCAACTTCCGAGGGCGCAAGTCTCATGAGGGCAAAAGTTTTGATCGTCGAGGACGAGAAACATCTGGCCGACGGTTTGCGCTTCAATCTGGAGGCGGAAGGATACAGCGTCGAGACGGTTGGCGACGGCGAGGCAGCTCTGGCACTGTTGACGGGCGAGAATGAGGAGCGCTTCGCTGCCGTCGTGCTTGATGTCATGCTTCCCGGCATTGACGGCTTCGCGGTCGCGGATGCCTTGAGGAGCAAAGAGCAGTTCGTACCTATCCTGATGCTGACGGCGCGCAATCGCCCGGAAGACGTGCTGCGCGGATTCGAGTCCGGGGCGGACGATTATCTTCCGAAACCGTTCGAGCTGGCGATCCTCGTCGCGCGACTGCGCGGTCTGCTGCGTCGTTCCGAGTGGTCTCGCAACCACCAATTGGCGAATGGGACTCAGCCGGACGAGCCGCGCGCGGCGGAAACAAAAGCGAGCGTGACATTTGAAAGGCGAGCCCGTGAGCTGACGGATGATGTTTTTACCTTCGACGGCAAGGTGATTGATTTCGGCGCGCTGGAGATTCTCGTCGGCGAGCGGGTGGTGCGCCTGACCCTGATGGAAGCGGAGCTGCTGCGCTATCTGATCAAGCATGAGGGGCGCGCCGTCTCGCGCAAGGCCATGCTTGAAGATGTGTGGGGATTGCGCGAAGACACTGACACGCGCGCCATAGATAACTTCATCGTCCGCCTGCGCAGGTACATAGAAGATGAGCCGTCGAGGCCTGCACACCTTTTGACCGTCAGAGGCGTCGGTTATCGTTTTATCGCCGCACCATCCGCGACCATTGTAGATTAGTAAGCTTATCCTTATCGATTGCGGGCGGCGCTTCTTCCTTACCCCTTCAAATCACTAATCGCGGCAGTTTTTATTTAGGCGTCTGCGCTCCAATTAGTCATGGTCGTTCATGAGGAGAGCATCAAGGCGGTCGCGACGACTACGGCTAAGTTTTAATTCCGTTCCGTTCTTAAGGACGACGATGTATTCGCCGTTCGGGTTCTGGTGCAGCTCTTTGACGCGATCAAAGTTGATAATGGTCGAGCGGTGAATGCGCAGGAATCTTTTTGGATCAAGCTTCTCCTCAAGCTCGTTCATGCTTAGCCGAAGCAGATGAGATTTACCATTCACATGAAGCTTGATGTAATAATTGTCCGCCGTAATCCAGTCCACGTCCGAAGCATTAACGAAAACTACCCGGCTGCCTGTTTTGATCATGAATCTCGTCAGAAAGCTCTTCCGCTTGACTACGCTCGTCTCCGCCCCAGCGTACTCATTGAGCAAGTCTCGTAAGCTTTGACTGAGACGGTTCATCTCTCTTAACTCGACATGAGACTTGGCCTGGCGCATCGTTTCACTAAATCTTTCATCGGTAAAAGGCTTGAGCAGATAATCCATGGCGTGTACTTCAAATGCCTTCAACGCATACTGGTCAAAGGCCGTGATAAAAACGATGGCCGGAAGCGCCCGTGATCTATTCTCGCGAGCACTTCAAAGCCGTTCATTCCGGGCATCTGGATGTCCAGGATTAATATGTCCGGAGGCTGCCTGCGGATAAAATCCACGGCCTCATGACCGCTGCCGCACTCACCGATTATCTCTATCTCCCCGTCGCCCAGAAGAAGGTCTCTGATCGTGCGGCGGGCC
This sequence comes from Pyrinomonadaceae bacterium, assembly GCA_046714695.1. Classification (GTDB taxonomy): domain Bacteria; phylum Acidobacteriota; class Blastocatellia; order Pyrinomonadales; family Pyrinomonadaceae; genus DASQYE01. The sequence goes on along the minus strand of JBKKAL010000141.1, from coordinate 4,588 downwards.
AGAGGCTCGTCGTCAACAATCAAAGTCCTGATCTTCTTCGGCTCCGTGTTCATCGCCTAAAGGGTCGGATCATGATGGACGCGAAAAGGGATTGAGAGGGAAGCGGTCACGCCGCCGTTTTCGCTATTTCGTAGATCGAAGCGTTGTTCTGTCCCATAGAGATGCTTGAGTCGCTCGCTCGTGTTGGCGAGACCGATGCCCTCGCTCTCTTCCATCCGCCAGCCGGACTGTAATCCCGGCCCATCATCGCAAACACTGATATGCAGCATATCGCCCGCGCGTCTGGAACTAACGACAATCAATCCGGCAGAATCACTGAGCGAGATACCATGACGGATAGCATTCTCTACCAGCGGCTGAAGGAGCAGATTCGGCACCAGCGCGTCGAGCGTCTCATGGTCTATCTCCATCCGCACCGTCAATCTATCTGAAAAACGCACCTTCTGAATATCCAGATAGAGTTCGTTGAACTTGACCTCTTCACGAAGCGGCACTTCCTGCTCTTCGGCACTCTCCAGCGCATGACGCAATAGATCGCTTAGGCCCGCGATCATATTGATGGCTGAATGTCTCTCGTTGCTGCGCACGAGACCGGCGATGGTGTGAAGCGTGTTGAAAAGAAAATGCGGGTGAAGCTGCATCTTGAGCGACTCCAACTGAGCCTGTGCCAGTTGAGCCTTGAGCTGCGAAGCGAGTGATTCGCGCTCGCGGTATCTTTCGTGGTAATCGAATGCGTAACCGACGCCGAGGATGGCCCAGAAGACAAAAAATCGAACAGGAAAAATCCCCTCAGTTCATTCTGGAATTGAGCCAGGAAAGGATTCGTGCTTCTCCACACGTCAAAGGGCTTGATCAGCATCTTTAAATAAGTAGCAGCGGCGACGTGCATGGCGGCGACAATGACACTGACGGGGAGATGAACCGCGAGACCTCGTAACCAGGACGCCCCCTCGCGGGGGAATCTTCGCCCCAGACCGAGAATGATGGGCGTCAGCAGGCCCCAGGCATACCAGACAACCAACTGCCAGAAGGCGATGCGCCACCAGGAATGGTGCATCCCAGGCGTGTGACGCATCTCAAAATATATCTGATTAGCGTAAAGGAAACTGAAAAGCGTCCAGAATCCAAATAGGGTTGTCCACTTTATCCAGTTTATCCTGCTGGCGGTCGCCTCTATTGATTCGGCGCTGTATAAGATGTGAGCCGCATCTTTCATCTCTTTAATTATATACTCATGCCCGGGCTAATTTTTAAAACGAAATAATCAGGCCCCGTGCCTGGAGATTGTTTGCCTGATGCGCAGGTAAATTCCGCGATTCCTGTTTTCACTCGCTGCGAAGTGCCAGCATGGGGTCAATGCCGGTTGCACGCAGAGCCGGTACGAAGCACGCGACCCCCGCGACCGCGATGAGCAGGAATGAAACTGCTGCGAAGGTGAGGGAGTCTGCTGCCGGAGTGGCGAACAGAAGTGCTGCCATCAACCTGTTGAGCATCAAAGCACCAATGACGCCGACTATCAGACCGATGACCACCAGCGTCATTCCCTGGCGCAGCACCATCCTCAGAATCCTTGCACGTGTTGCGCCAAGGGCCATGCGAATTCCTATTTCGCGCGTCCGCTGTGTAACCGACAATGCCATGACGCTTGCAGTGAATAGAAGAAAGCAAGGGTTAAACGGAATGGCAAGTCAATAGATTAAAGATGATTGAGCGGATGATGTAATGCCTTGCAAACCTCTAATCTTGCGGCGAGCGTAGAAAACCTCATCACCGCCCTCTGTGGTCTGCGCTGTCGCACCGTTGTTCAGCCATCGAAACTTAATCTATAGTAAAAGGGTCGCCATCACTTGAGCGGGAGCAGAAGAGGCGCGCGAGGGACTTGCTAGAGGCTGCTATGAATAACGAGATTATCAAGACAAAGAACCCGTCTGAAGAAGATCAGCGAGCCGGGCAAAGCACAGGGGCCAACCAGCACAGCCATTACACCTCTGACAAGCAGGACCTCAAACGAAGCGAGAATAATCTTCACGACGAAGCAGGCCCATCCTTTAACGTGAAGCGGGGCGAAGACGCGGGAATTGCACTCCGATCAGGTGAAAGCCGGGACACACACACGCGCGCGCAACCGCCTGAGGATTTTACCGGGATAGAGATCGAGCCGGTTAAGGAAAGCGCGGGCGGTATTCCGGCCATCATTTCCAGCGCGCGCCACGCCTGGCGAGAGATGGGCGCGCTGCGCAGTCTGAAAACACTCTCTCAACTGAATCAGAAGGACGGCTTTGATTGTCCGGGTTGCGCCTGGCCCGACCCCGAGGAGCGCACAACGACGGAGTTCTGCGAGAACGGGGCCAAACACGTCGCCGACGAGGCGACCACAAAGCGTATTACGCCAGCATTCTTCCGCGAGTGGAGCGTCCCGGAATTGTCGCGCCAGTCCGACTTCTGGCTGGGCCAACAGGGACGCCTCACCGAACCTATGCTCCTCAAACGCGGGAGTGATCACTACGAGCCCATCGGTTGGGCAGAGGCGTTCTCGCTCATCGCCGGGGAGTTGAATACGCTCGGCTCTCCTGATGAGGCGATCTTTTACACGTCAGGGCGCACGAGCAACGAAGCGGCCTTTCTCTACCAGCTTTTCGTCCGGCAGTTCGGCACAAACAATTTGCCGGACTGTTCCAACATGTGCCACGAATCGAGCGGCACGGCCCTGACCGAGACCATCGGCATCGGCAAGGGCACGGTGACTCTGGAAGATTTCGAGCTGGCCCAACTGATTATCGTCACGGGGCAGAATCCCGGCACGAATCACCCGCGCATGCTTACCTCTCTGCAAGCGGCGAAAAGAAACGGCTGCCGGATTATTCACATCAACCCGCTGCCTGAGACGGGACTGAATCGCTTCAAGCATCCGCAGGAAGTATTCAGCATGCTGGGAAGCGGAACCGAGCTTGCAGACCTCTTCCTGCAAGTGCGCATCAACGGCGATGTCGCGCTCTTGAAGGGTATTATGAAAGAGGTGCTGCTCGAAGAGGAGCGTCGGCCCGGCCAGGTTCTCGATCACAGTTTTATACGGGAAAAGACATCGGGCTTTGAAGAGTTCGCGCTATCGCTTAAAGAGATAAGCTGGGATGAGCTGGTCGAGCAAAGCGGAGTCAGTCGCGAGGAGATGCGCACCGCCGCCAAAATGTTTATTGACTCCGAGCGCACCATCTGCTGTTGGGCGATGGGGCTTACACAGCACCGAAATGCGGTCGCCAATATACAGGAGATCGTCAACCTGCTTCTCCTGCGCGGGCAGATCGGAAAGCCTGGCGCGGGCGTGTGTCCCGTGCGCGGCCACAGCAATGTGCAGGGCGACCGGACGATGGGCATCTGGGAGCGCCCGACCGCAGCTTTCCTCAACGACCTTGCGCGCGAATTTAATTTCGATCCGCCGCGCGAGCACGGTTACGACACGGTCGAAGCGATCAAGGCGATGCACGACGGGCGCGGCAAAGTTTTTTTCGCGCTCGGCGGGAATTTCCTCTCGGCCACGCCGGACACAGAGTACACGGCCGCCGCACTCCGCCGTTGTCGCCTCACCGTGCAGGTCTCGACCAAGCTCAACCGCGCGCATCTCATCACGGGCGAGCGGGCGCTCGTCTTGCCCTGTCTGGGACGCACGGAAGTGGACGTTCAGGCTGGCGGGCCGCAGTTCGTCACGATGGAAAACTCTATGGGCATCGTCCATAGCTCTAGGGGAAGCCTTCGGCCCGCCTCCGAGCATCTGTTGAGCGAGACGGCGATTGTCTGTGGACTCGCCCGCGCGACGCTTGGGGAGAGAGGCTCTATCGAGTGGGAAAAGCTCGCAGCGGATTACGACCGGATACGCGACCACATCGCTCGTGTTATCCCCGGCTTTGAGGACTACAACCGGCGCGTACGCGAGCCCGGAGGCTTCTGCCTGCCGAATCTGGCGCGCGATGGCGTATTCAAGACCTCCACGAATCGCGCCAACTTTACCGTTCACGAATTGCCGCGACACGACCTTGCGCCGGGACAGTTTATGATGATGACCATTCGCAGCCACGATCAATTCAACACGACCATTTACGGTCTTGATGATCGTTATCGCGGCATCACAGGCGAGCGGCGCGTCGTGTTGCTCAACCCGGACGATATGCGCGAGGCGGGCCTTCAGGAGAGACATGTGGTTGACCTCGTCAGCCATTTCGAGGGCGAGGAGCGCGTTGCCCATCGCTTTCTGGTAGTGCCGTATGCGATACCCAGACGCTGCGCCGCCACATATTTTCCCGAAGCCAACGTGCTTGTGCCAATCGGCAGCGTTGCCGAGAAGAGCAATACGCCCGCCTCCAAATCAGTCGTCATCAGCATCAGTGCGACTGACCGAGCAGGCGTTGAAGCTAAATGATGTCCGCTCTCGGGAGGGTCGCGCGTCCCCTTACTCGATCACTAACTCTTTCTTTACGGCAGGCTTTGATGATTCAAGTTGACTAGCATTTGGGCGGACTTCCATTATCAACGTTGCCTGCTCGCAGCAAATTCGGAGCATTATGCATCTTCCTCTTACGTAGAAAACACCTTATTA
>JBKKAL010000140.1:0-10170 GCA_046714695.1 Pyrinomonadaceae bacterium | reverse complement strand
GGCATCGGGCAGGATCGTCCGAGCTTTGCGCCGGGCTTTACGCACGAAACGGCCGTGACGGGCAACCCGAACGCGTATTTCAACCCGGCGGCGTTTGTGCTTCAGCCCGCAGGAACGTTAGGTAACGTCGGGCGCGGCGCTTTGATCGGGCCAAACCTGCGCACCTTCGATCTCGCGATGGTCAAAAACACGCGCTGGGCGGGGCTTGGCGAGCGAACCAACATACAGCTTCGCATAGAGGCTTTTAATCTATTCAACCGCACGAACTTCGGCGTGCCGCTCCTAACTGCCTTTACCGGCGCGGCGGACAACGAGCAGCCTGTTTCGACATTCGGACTGATACGCTCGACCGTGACTTCTTCTAGACAGATTCAACTCGGATTGAGAGTGACATTTTAATGAGAGCAGTCAGTAGTCAGCAATCAGTCTTTTGCCTTTAACTGAATACCGACTACTGATTGCTGATCACTTTTTAGGAGACCTTCCATGATCTGGATCATCTTCGCGCTGCTCGCTGCTCTTTCGTGGGGACTGTACGGGCCTGTCCTGCATCGCGGGCAGGTTGCTTTGGGAAGTCCTTTGCGCGCGCTCCTGTGCGTCGGAATTGCATACTTTCTTATCGGAGTTTTAGTACCGCTCGTCGGCCTATGGTATCAGGGAGAGTTGGGCGGATTTACGACGAAGGGCACACTGTCGGCGACGCTGGGCGGAGCGTTGGGCGCGGCGGGCGCGATCTGCATCATCTTTGCATTCAAGTCAGGCGGGCTTCCAACGTACGTAATGCCGCTCGTGTTTGCGGGTGCTCCGCTCGTCAACGTGCTCTTTTCCATCTGGCTGCACCCGCCCAAGACCGCGCCCAATCCTTTACTTTACCTCGGTTTCGTTCTGGCTTCCCTCGGCGCAGGGTTGGTTCTGTACTTCAAGCCTCAGTCGTAGATCGTCAGGCATCTGCGTTTTCAATCCGAGAGCGTATCGAAGAAAGCCCCGAAGAGGCTGGTTAATTTCACGTTCCATCAGAATGGAATCTACTCTCAGAACATCTTTCGTACAGGCTGATAATATTTATTCTGCGCGCAAAGCAGAGAGCAAAGGGGAGCGCAGCGCCGCTACAGTTGCCAGCAGCGATGCGGTTAGCCCCGAAGCTAAAACGGCCAGCAGCAGCATCACTAAAGAGGCTGTTGGAGGCTGACCGCCACGCGAAAAGATAACGGGAGCGATGGCTAACAGGGCGCAGGCCGTGCCCGTGATCAATCCGCAGGATAATAGAAAGACGTTCTCCGCGATGACCATTGTAAAGAAGTGCAAGCGGTTGTAGCCGATGGCGCGCAACAGTGCCAATTCGCGTCTGCGCTCCAGGACATTTCGCAACAGCACCGCCCCCAGACCAAACGTGCCCAGCACCAATCCCAATCCGCCCAACATCTGGAATGTCGAGATAAAAGTGTTCTCGACGCGATGAAAACTTGCCAGCCGCTCGCCTGTCTGCACTACGTCGTAACCAAAGTCGGAAAGGCGATCTTCCAATGCGGCGGCCAACTCATTCGACTGGGCGGTATCGGGCGTTTCCAGCAGAAAAAAGCGATAGCCTTCCTGCTCCGGGAATTGTCGCAGGAAATTCTTTTCCGACATCAAAAGCTCGCTCTGGAAAATGGTGTCCGAGAGCGCTCCGACTATCAGCAGGCGCACAGGAGTTTTACCAGCTCCCTGATCGAGCACGAACACTTCGCCCGGCTTGAGATGCAGAACGTAACTGAGCGAATTCGCATCGGCGATGACCGGAATCGCGCCGTCCGCAGTCTCTTTATTCAAAAGCAGCCAGGGATTATTCCGCTCATCTTCCGTTTGAGCCAGAGAGGCTTGAAAAGAGAAACGACCGCTCAGGAGGAAATCATCCGTCGGGGCGATAATCTTCGGGTTGCGCGGCTGGTAAAGATTAAGACAACTGGCATCGTCTCCGGGGCGCACGCGAAAGCGCGTGAAGAGAACGCGGTCGAGAGCAACGGTCTCCCTGTTCGTCCAGAGATTTAAAGCTTCCCTGCCCTCAGGCGTGTTCGGGTCATGCACCAGCGGGAGAAGAGACTGCGCCAGCAGCGGATAACCGCCGCTTCCTGATTTTTTGTCTAGCACGGCTTCCCTGTCATTTCTCCTGAACGCATCAACGGAGACGACGATAAAGGCGGCGGAGGCGATCAGCGCGATGCAAAGCACGCTTCTTCCGGGACGATGCGTGGCGTTGCGAAAACCAAGGCGCGAAACAGACCACCAACTATGACCCTGAATCAATCTCTTCTTTCGACGTCGAAGCCAGACCGCTTGAAAGCACAGCGAGGCGATAAGCAGAGCAGTCCCGCCGCCGAAAAACCCTGCGGCCTGCCCGATCCAATTCATATACGCGGCCACGAGCAGGAAAGGTGCGAGCACGCTGAAGATAACGGCCATGGGCAAAGCGTTGAAGACGCGCAGAGATGTTAAGAGATAAAGAGCGCGTCCCCGCTCGTTCTTCTTCGTTCCTCGCACTTCTTGCTCCTGCGCGCTCAGGCTCAGTGTGCCCGTCAGAAGGCTGCGCGTCGAGATGCCCGCCATGCGTCTTAAAGTCCACACGATGCACAGAGACGCGGCAAGGAGTCCACCAAGGCTTCCGAGCGCCAGAGAAGACGGCGACACGTGCAGGTTGAGCATCGTTGTCCCGACGGCTCCGAACCACCATGTCCGCAGCCCCCTCATCATCAGGCTGCCGTAAAGAAGCGCGCCACCGAGCCCGACAACAGTTCCCAAGCTCGCGATCAACACTCCTTCCAACAGAAAGAGCGAGCGAATCTTTGACGCGGGAAATCCGATGGCTTGCAGAGTGCCTATCTCGCGCAGGCGTTGCTCCACACCGAGCTTGAAAAACAGCGCTGCCAGAAGGAGCGCCGAAGCGACCAGAAAAAAATTGAAGTAGAGAAAATACTCTCCGAAATCGGTCGCGCCTCGCGAAGCCTCAAGCCCCTGCGCTCTGGCCGGATAAACGATAAAACTCATTCCGGCAGGGTCTATCGCTTCTCTTAAACTCCTGCCCATGGCATCGAGCGACGTTTGCAGTTGTGAGCCTTCGGGAGGCGTGAGCCTGATTGATGTCAATTTACCGAAGCGCGATTTCCACAACTCCTGCCCCACCGCGAGCGGAATAAAAGCCTTCGGTGTGGTGCGATACTCGTCCCAATAATCCTCGTCGCGCTCATTGATGCGCGAGAGATCAACGGGAAAGGGCGGGTCCCAGTCCGACAGGCTCTCCGTTCCGGTGATCCCCGGATAGTCCGGCACTAAATTTTTATCCGAGGCCATTCCTTTGATCGGCACAACCGCTGCCAACTGAAATTGAGCGGTTCTCGTTAAAAGCCGACCGTCTTCCTGCCAGAGATAGTATTCGAGCGAAAGGTTCGCGCCCGGTTTGATTTCCAGTGCGCGCGCAGCCCACTCGTTCAAGATGATGGGAGGTAATTGTAATGTGGAAGCAGCGTCAGCCTGTGGAGCGGCGGCAACAGCAGCAGCAGCAGTAGTATTAGTAGAGCCCCGTTCTCTTTCACGTCCGGAAGTTTCCGCATCAACGCGTCTCAATCCCTCAAAACTTTCTTCATCTATCGCCGTGATGATCGAATAAGGAATTTCGCGCTCGCCTGAACGGATCGCGTTGGCGAGATAGGAAATGATTGGAGAGCCGCGCAAGTTCGACGCGGCGGCGCTCTTGCGCGCCGTCTCTGCGAGCGCATCGCTGATGAGCGCGCTGTCGCTCTCAAGCGCGATCTGGCCCTGCTCATCAAGCGCGCGCAACTTTATCCCAAGGTCTTCAAGCGAGATTTTCTCCTTCAGGATTTTTTGAAGAAGAGCGGTTTTTGCCCCTCCCGTTGAAACAATATTCTCTTCCGCTTCTGCTCCTTTAACGGAGACGAGCAAAGTATTTACCTTGCCTTCCTGTTTCAATTCCCTCTGCAACAGACGAAGCGGAACAAAGATGGCGCGCACCTCTGTTTGCTGCGGGCGGACGGAGAATTCTCCCAACGCGGAAGCGGGCAACGCCTCGCGCACGGACAAACGAACGGTGCGCCCCACATCATCCTTACGAGCGTGCAAGGATTCCGCCGGAATGGCCGACGGCTGCTCCACCCTGAGCAAGAGCGCATCTCCCGCTTTGACTCCCAGCTCGCGGGCCAGGCTCTCGCTCAAAAGGACTTCACGATTCTCCGGTGCTTTGCCCGCGCGCTCATGAAATTTCCAGAAGCGTTCGTCCACGGCGTAAACCTGCACGCCCGAGCCGCGTCGTTTGCTCTCTTCGTGCACGACCGCACCTTCAAGCGTGATGAGCGGACAGGCAGCATCGAGTCCGCCTGAACTGAACTCTTTATGAGCCGCGATCTCAACGGCGAGCTGTTCGCGGAAGAAGCTTGCGGCGGAGACGACGTGGTCTGCGCGCCCTAGCCGTAGCAGAAACAGGTCGCGCAGGCTGGCACGCACGGAGTTGCCGACAATCAACGCTCCCGCGAGCACCGCGACCGCCGCCGCCACCCCGAAGATGACCGCGAGATGGTTGCGCCAGAAATAAATTAGATTTCGTTTAAGAAGATGGCGGGTTCGCATCACACGCGCTGGAGTCTCTGTTCGTGCAACTCGTAACGGATGGGCAGTCGCGCCGCCAGCTCCGCGCTGTGCGTCACGACGATGAGGATTGTTTCCTGTCGGTGGTGTAATTCGACGAGCAGGGAGGCCACGGTCTCGGCTGATTTTTGATCCAGATTTCCCGTAGGCTCATCGCACAACAATAAAAGCGGCTCCATCACAAGAGCGCGCGCCAGTGCGGCACGTTGCTTTTCGCCGCCGGAAAGCTCAGCCGGGCGATGCTCGATTCGCTCAATGAGTCCGACCTGATCGAGCAGTTGGCGCGCTCTCTCCGCTTTATCCTTCCCGTTCGACCCGGAGACAAGCGTCGGCGTCAGGACATTCTCGATGACAGAGCATTGCGGCAGTAAACAGTGATCCTGAAAGACGAACCCGACCTTTCGATTCCTGAACGCGGCTAATTCTCTCTCTTTCAATTGAAAAGGGTCTTGATCGTCAAGCCGGACGGTGCCGGATGTCGGCGGCTCAAGAGCGCCGAGGATGTAGAGCAGTGTGCTTTTGCCGCACCCGGATGGGCCCATGATTGACACGCCGTCGCCGCGCTTTAGCGATAGAGAGACGCCGGAAAGAATCGGGAGCGCGCCTTGCGGAGTCGGGTAGTCTTTTGATAGATCGGCGACCTCAAGCAAACCTTTTCACCTCCCGCGCTCTCTCGCTATCCCCTCAAGCTGCGCCGAGGCGCACAGTTTCGTCCGCCTTCGGCGATTCTCTACTCAAAGGATGAGCATAAACTTCAAGAGCGCGCTCCGCCATCAGCGCGACGCTGTAATGCTCGCGCACTCCGCGAAAACCGTTATCTCCAAGCTCATCGCCAAGCGAAGCGTCCCGGCACAGCGTAAAAATTCCTTCAGCCAACGCTTCCTCGTCATCAGCCTCGACGAGCAGGCCGCCGCGCGTCTTCTCTACGATCTCCGTGAACGCGCCGCGACGCGGTTGGACTACGGGGACGCCGCAGGCCATCGCCTCAAGCAGAAAGATTCCTTTGGGCTCGTCGTAAGTAGCTGGCACTGAGAGCACGTCGAGCTTGCGCAGGAACTCGATCTTCTCCTGCCGGTCGAGGATTCCCCTGTAATGAAACTCATCAATGAGCCCGCATTCCTTCATCTGTCGCTTGATGCCTTCAAGATAATCATTATTCTCAGCGCCTAGATAGCCAGCGACTTCCAGCCGCGCCTTGGGGAAATCGTCGCGCTCGCGCAGTCGCCTGTAAGCTTCCGCCAGGACGTGCAAACCCTTTTCCGGTGCGACCCTTGCGAAATAACCGATGGTGAAAGGCTCTGCGGCTTCACGCTCCCTCCTTTTCTCGTAGCCTTGCAGGTTAATGCCCAGCGGCACGACGCGAATTTTCTCTTCAGGAATTTGTAGATAGCGCGGCATGAATCTGGCGTAGTAATGGCTGACGGAGATAAAAGCGTCCACGTGTTTGACGCTGTTGCGAATCAGGTCGAGCGCTTGGCTTCGGTATGGCTCGTGCAAGCCTTCGAGGAATAAATCTTCGCCCTGAAGCGTGCATACGACCGGGCGCTGCAAAGCCTCTTTGATCGGCTTCGCGAGGCCGATAAGAAGCGTGTACGGAAGACTAACGACATCCGGCGGCGACTCATGCCTGAGCCAGTCGAGCATCTTCTCTAACTCTTTGCGCTGGTTTCCCTCTTCACCCTTCAACATCGAGATCGTCAGTTCGCCCAACAACTGCGGGTTGGTAGGAATCGAGCGGCGCGACGCCAGATTCAAGGCAAGCGTTGAGTCCCACAAGCGATCAAACAGGCGCGGAGACTTGCGAAAAAACGAAAGATATTGCTGTAGATAAACGCTGATGCCTCCGAAGAAAACATGATCGCGGCTGACGTTTACTTCATCCGTCAGCGTCGGCGTGTAGATGGGGACGAGCACGACATCATGGCCGCGCGCGATCATCTCGGCCGCGAGCGCGTTGTCCCTCAGACAACTCCCGCAGTACATATTGGCTGCTCCGGCTGTGATGTAAAGAATCTTCATCTTCAGGCTACTGCTGCTATGGCGCTCTGGAAAGCGCGACGCGCGTAAAGGTGCTCGAAAAGATTTCCCTCGTGCGGTTGATCCCAGCTCACACGACTGGTCGGAATCGCTCCTATGTTCAAACGATCAATATTGGGAGACGCGGCGAGCTTTTGAATCAACTTAGGGTCGGATGTGATCGCCGTCAAGACCAGGCTCGGCCCCAACGCTTCGGGAATCTCTTCCGGCCTAACCTTGACGACGCTGGCGAAAGGGAAAAGAAATTCACGGTTTGCAAGCTGATGTTCCGATCCTTCGCACAGCACAACGGTCGGCAGCAGATAAGTGCAGCCCTGCCAGCTCACAAGCCGCTCGTCTACTCGGTAACTAGCCGTTACATCTCGCGCGCCGGGTTCCTTGAGCGCCTCGTCTATACTCGCCGAGATACGCGCGGCCACGCCTGCATCCGCAAAGGGAGCGAGCAATGCATCTTCGTCCTCCGCATCGCGCGGTACAATCCGCGCGAGTCTCTCGGCGAGAGTTTCGGCGATCTCTTCAGCGTGCGCTGTGACCCACACGCTTGAGGCGTTGATGCAGGAACGCCCGCCGTTCTCCGCAACGGACGCGACCAGCACGTCCAGGTACTTTTCCCAATCATCAATAGAGTCACAACCTATGATGATCTTGCTGTAACCGGGGCCATGAACTTCGATGCGCGGATCGTCGCGCCAGCCGCCGACTGATCCAGCATCGCCGAACATCATCCCGCGACCCGTACTGCGCAGAATCTCGCCCGCACCATTGTGGTCGGTCGGATAAAAGCTGAATGCTTCGGGCGGCGCACCGGCGCGGATTAATGATTGAATAATACGATAAGGCGTCCACGGCTCAGCGCTTCCGGGTTTGAGGACGAGCGGCATTTTTAGCGCCACGGCTGGCGTCCACAACGAATGCACGCCCGGTGAGTTGCTCGGCAAAACGACGCCGAGTGATTGCGCGCGCGGGAAAAAGCTGATGGCCTGCCCGTTCAGCTCGCCGTATCCTTCGTCCAGTATCTTGAGATCGAGACCTCTGGTCAGACCCTTTAGAACCTGCTCCATCTCCGCGAGCACGCCGCGAACCTTCTGCATATTCTTTCGCGCCAGCACGTATGGCAACCCTGTCGTTGCCGAAACCTGCCGCACGTAATCCTCCGGCGTCTGCGCTTCATCGCCCAGCGGAAGCGTATCGTGCGCGAAACTTTCAGCCGCGCGCGCGCAGATTTCCAACAACCCGGCACAGGAGAATCTACGCAACGCTACGACGCTCCGTTCCTGATCGAGCAAATCTCGCCGGATCAAGCCGCTGTTGGCCTGGCTAATCTCGACAAACGGTTCTCGCGTTCTATGATGAACGGTACGCGCCACGTCCAGACTTTTGTATGGAGCACCTTTGCGTAAGATTGGTATGTGCAGCATTTTGAAAATTCAGTTCTGCGATTCCTGCTCTATCTCTTTCAATAATTTTCTAAAGAAGACAGCCCAGACTTTTCCAGGTCACTGGCGAACAGTTCTCAGCCTTCCAGATTCTTCAAATTCTGTCTCGCGCCCTGCTCGATTCTCCTTCTCATCCCGTAGTCCATCACAGGGTCGGGGTCGCTTTCAAGCAGGCGCAACGCCTCGCCATAATGTTTTCGAGCCAGCTCTTTTTCTCCGAGCTGCAAGGCAACTCCGGCCAGTGTGAAATGCGCGCGAGAGGAAGCGGGGTAACTCTCGACGCGCATGAGCGACAGTTCCCTGCGAGCTTTCCAGTCAGGGTCTCGGCGGTAGGCGAGCCAGTTGAAAAGATCGGACAGCTTCTCCTGGCTGAAGGGCTGCGGGTCGGCTCGCCTGAGCTCCTGATAAAGTGCGGCGACCGCTTGAAAACCGTTTTCGCGAATCATCGCTTTAATTTCCGGCATGGTCGGCGGAGCCGTTAATCCTTTCTTGAGGTTAACGGTCAGCAGACCTTCGGGCACGCGATTCTTTGACGGATCATTGCGCAGGAACGCAAGACTCTGCTCATCCCCATACAGGTAAGCCTTCAAAAAATTCAGGCAATAGCGGCTTGCCCATTCAAACCCTGTCTTTGTATCGCCCGGCGGCTTACCGATAATTCCGGGCACAAAACGCTCGATCATGCCGTAGTTAAGAAAGTGAAATTCCGACATGCGCGGGAAATGAACTATGTGCCGCGTCGAATATTTATATTGATCCAGAAAGACGGGATCAATATTTGGATGCGGAGCATGAATGGCGAGCAGCGGCACACGTATCGCCGACACGTCATAGTAGGGCGTGCGCTTTAGCATTCGGTCTTCAAACGCGCTCAGGATTCCGCCGTCGAGACTGATGACGGCGTCCACTTCCGTGTTGCGTGTTTGCAGCGCCAAGCACCCGGTCGCGGCGAATCCGACACCCATCAGCGCCAGCTTATCAGCGTCAACCATCGGAAAGGGTTTGAGTGCCCCCGTGACAAACTGCAAATCCGCGCTGTGCGTTTCCACACCCGTCAGGGAAATCTCCGGCTCGACTTCGAGCGTTCCCTTGATGCCGGTTGAGGCGACGACGAAGCCGTGACTCGCCAGATATTCGCACATGATGCTCTGGATCGCGGGCGTTCGGTATGCAGGGAAGATGACCAGAGGGAAACGCCCACGCGCGGGCGGAGCATCCCTGATGGCCGCAGTCTCCATCCTCATCAGATCGGGTAAGCGCTGGCGGATGCTAGCGGCCTCGCCCCCCAGTTCGACAGGGTTTTCGAGGAACTTCTCCATCCTCGCATGCCTTTGCGCCGTGCCGGAGATTAAGACGGGGGCAAAATCCACCTCCTGCAAAAGCAATTCGGCATATTCCTCAAAACGCATAAAGAAGAAATTTCGCCTTGCTGCTGCCGGATACCAGACATTAATTTGCATCTGGCGTCCACGAACATCACGGCTCTTACCTTTACCGTTTCCAATGTCAATCGAAGGCCGCGAGAGATCATAAGTAAAGATCGTTTTAAAGCCGACCCGGTACTGCCCCGGCTTCAAATCGCCCCATAGCGTTGACGCTCGCAAAGACCTGGCGGTGAAGACGGGGGCGGCAAACAGCACAACTGCCAGCATCAAGAGATTAAATAATCCTCGCATCTCTCTCTCTCCCGTACATCGCCTGATAGCAGCAGCGTCTTTTGTTGCAACTCGTAAAGCAATCCCTACGGCTTGCCAAGTTTCCTCCATCCGCACTGCCCGCTCGTCAACCCAAAATCCGAAATCTAAAATTTAAAATCAATAGACTCCTTCGACGACCGTTGCCTGTAGTCTTGAGAAGGGGCGCACGTTGCGCACTCCGTCCCAGGGGTAGAGGTCGCACGGCGGCTCTCTTTCCGCTTCGTCACGCTCCAGAAAACGTGGCATAAATAACTCGCGCGTCAGCGTCGTCAAACACACTCGTCCCGTCTCACCATAAGCGACGATTCTTTCAGGATGATCCGGATCAACCACTTCGATCATAGCTCGCGGAGCGGGCGGATAATAGA
>JBKKAL010000139.1:0-7314 GCA_046714695.1 Pyrinomonadaceae bacterium | reverse complement strand
TTGGCGTTATAGGCGCGGATGCGATAGTAATAAGTCGTCGCGGGCGAGCAGCTTGTATCAGCATAACTGGTCGCGTTCGTACCGGGCTTGGCAATCTGCGTGAAGTTGTTGCCATCGGTCGAGCGATAAAGCTTAAAGCCATCCTCGTTGTTCGAGTTGTCTGTCCACGTCAGGTTGATCTGGACGCCCGAGACGGCTGTCGCCGTCAAGGCGCTTGGGGCTGCGGGCACGACTGAATTGGCAGTGGTCTTGGCCTCCGCCACATTCGTAAAGCTCGAATCGCCGCTATCATTAAATGCGCGCACGCGATAGCGATAGGTGGTGTTTGCCGCAAGACCTGTGTTGTTGTAACTATTAGTGTTTGCGCCCACCTCGCCAATATCCAGAAAGTTTGTGCAACCCGCTCCCGTACAGCGCTGAATTTGAAAGCCATTCTCATTGGTCGCGTTGTCAGTCCACGTCAGGTTGATCTGGCTGCTGCCGACCGCGCTCGCTTGCAGGAGGGTCGGCCCTGCGGGTATGCCCATCGTCGTGGTCGTGCTTGCCACGTTGGAATAACTGGAGTCTTTGTCGTATGTGAAAGCGCGGACACGATAGTAGTAAGTCGTCGCGGGCTGAAGACCTGTGTTGGCGTATGCATTGACGTTCGGGCCGGCAGTGGCGATCTGGCTAAAGTTCAATCCATCCGTTGATTGCTCGACCTTGAAGCCGTCCTCGCCTTCTGAATTATCTGTCCACGTCAGATCAATCCTGTCCGTAGAGACAGTGGTTGCCGCGAGGCTTGTCGGCGCGTTGAGCACAGGAGCGTTGCGGTTGATCGTATAGGTATCAACGAGCACGCCCCTGCGCGTGATGAATTCAAAGGTTAATGCGGTGGAGCTGGCCGTGACCCGTAATGCGCCAAAGTCGCTGCCGAAGCGTACCAGACTGCCTTCAATAGCCGTCGCGAACGAACCTAGACTTTCTCCCCCCAATCCATTGATGAGGTAAGGAAAACCATTTTTCAGGATTCGTTCGTAAAGATGTGCGTGACCGCTGAGGACGATATTTGCTCCCCAGTCGCGGAAAGGCCACTGCAAATTCGTAAACGAAGTCCGCGACGAGTAAGGTGGATGATGAAGATAGACTACCTTCCATGGCGCGTTCGAGGCGGCGAGTTTGCTCTTGAGCCACAGCGCCTGTTTAGAAGTGCTCGTGACTCCGTCGGGCTCGCGGCTATCGCTGCTCAGGACAAAGAAATGGACAGTCCCCTGTACAAAGTCGTAATAGCGCTCGTTATTGGGCAGGGTGAAATAATCAAGATAGGGTTGCAGTTTCGCTCCTGTCAGATTTTCCCAATCGCGATTACCTACGCTCGGCCAGAATCGGTTGGTCGGCGACCCTGCCCCGTAGCTGCCCTTGTATGAGCCAATATATTCTTGATAGTACTTGCCGACATTCGTGTCAATTGTGGCAGCTTCGCCGTCGGGGTAGTTGTTGTCTCCAAGCGAGATGATAAAGTCCGGATTCCAGCTCTTGACGAGATTGGAAACGTCCTGTTCGTTCGCGTCATTCGAGCCGTAGTCGCCGATAACGGCGAAGGTGATGGTCGGTGGCTCTTGAGCGACGGCGCGAACGCTCGCTGTCCGGTGCTGGGCAACCGTGACCGGGGCGAGCAGCCATCCCAGCATCAACAGTCCGATCACATTTCTGAGCTGCTTGAAGATAACCATCGTTACAGCAAGTCTCCTGTTCATATTAACCTCCGACCCGGACGGTCATCTCGCGGCGTAAAAAGTGCGAAGCATCATCAATCGCCGGGTGACGGGTTGTCTTAATTCAGCCCTCAGCCCAACGAACATTGCCAAGCACAACGCCAATCCGAAACTAATGCCGACGTAAAACACCCACTCGATCCAGTTGCCCGCCAGTAGCTCGCGGCCAAGATAGCTGGAAGCGGCAAACATCAGACACATCGTGAGCGCGGGGCGAACCCTATTTCGCAGATTCAACTCGCCGGGTTTGCCCAGCCGTGAGCTGACGATGAATGGATAGGAGAACGTCAGCAACAAACGCCCGCCAATCATTCCCAGACAGAGGCCGACGATTCCGAGTGAAGGAATCAAAACGGCGCTGAGGGTAATAGACAACAGGGCGGCGACGGCTCCCATACCGACCTTCCCACGCAGTTGCAGCGTCAGGTCAATGATATAGGTGTCGTTGCGAATAAAGGTGAACTGCACGATCATGAGGACGATGAGAAGATTTGCCCAGTAGCCTGCATAATGCTCTGCGCCGACCCAGAGAGAAATGAATGAGCGATTCCACAGCAGAATGGTCGAGCCAATACAGGTGAGCAACAACCAGCTCATGGTCATCATCTCCCGCCGCAGTTTCAGAGCCTTATCGAATTGCTTCAAGCCGATCACTCCGCCCAGCCCCGGAGTCGCCGCGCCTAACACCATCGTCACGATGCTCAACAGTGTGATCGCTGCGTAGGCGGTCAGCGAATAGGTCGTCACCGCCGTCGTCGAAGCGACGATACCGAGCACGAGGATGTCACTCGCCATCAGTAGCTTGTTGACTAATGTCCAGGCAAACCACCAGATACTCAGCTTGAGAAAGGAGCGAACCTCTGCCATGCGAGGTTTAGCAATTCCGAACCAGGGAACGTACCTCTTAACCACGAGCCAGAACAGCACCCCGGTCAGCGCGGCGAGCACTATCTGCACCCCGGCCAAACCTATCAGCCCCGCGCCCATGTAGAGCGCTCCGACGATCAGGAATCCGCCCACCACGCTCAAACCGGCCTGCAAGCCCATCCGCTTGTAGCCGAGATTCATTCCCCTCAGAACGGATTCGGGCAGGGAGATCAAGTTGGTCAACAGGAAAT
Source organism: Pyrinomonadaceae bacterium (assembly GCA_046714695.1). Lineage (GTDB taxonomy): Bacteria > Acidobacteriota > Blastocatellia > Pyrinomonadales > Pyrinomonadaceae > DASQYE01. Next base: position 4,442 of record JBKKAL010000139.1, on the reverse strand, counting down.
TGATGACGAGCAGGACGCAGGCGAAACGAACAACTCCATAAAGCTCTGCCGGAACTTTAGTGACAATCGGCGCTACCCAAACAAGCACGATACTGAGCACGACGAGGACGGGAAGGAAAACCAACCACACGCCGAGCGCGCTTCCTATGTGCCTGCGTTTTTCATTCGGATTATCAATGGCCTGCTGGTTGGCGATCAACCACTTGAGCGCCTGCGTCGGGCGTCCGTCAGCCGCTTGCATGTAAGTAATCATGCGGCTCAACATCTGCCAGACACCGTAAAGCGAATTGCCCAGAGTGGCGACCAGAATCGGCGTCACCACCGACAGCACAACGACTTTCACACCGTAATCAAGAAAGGATGAAAAAGCGTTGAGGTATGCCCTGTGCGTTAACCCACGCGCGGGTTTTGGCACAAGCTCGGCCTGCCTGATTTCGGGCTCTGTCTTTATTTCAAAGCTAACCGACGACATGCGCTCTTTTTTCCCCGTTTATTCCAGCCAGTGTCTCTTCGGCGATCCGCTCCAAAGAGTTCTCTTCCGTGCTTAACCTGATGACCTTGAGATTACGTCGAGCCGACAGTTCCGAGATGACCTGCTCGTAGGAGCGACGATAATGCGCGAGAAATTGATGTATCTCCACGTCGGTTCGATCTTTCACCCGATGCCATTTGTGACGCTCACGAATCCGCTTCGTCAGCACCGCATCGGGCGCATCGAGCCATATCACAGCGTCAAGAGTTTCCGCCCACCGATCCAGAACACTTTTAGTCCACTCTTCAATGCGGCGGCTTTCGATGCTTTCAAGATTGAATGTGTGTAACTTGACGAGAGCGAAAATCGCGCCCTCGTCCATCAAAAGTGTTTTTTCACTCCCCCTCTTTCGCCCGAGGAGTTGGTGCAATGCATTCAAGCGAACAACAAGCGCGAACTTGGCCCAACAAGACCGGCGGCGGCGAAACAGGCCCGGAAAAGTCGGCAGCGAAGAAAAAGCGCTCAAGACGAGCAAGGATAAGGGCAATCCCCACACGCTCAGACCCGTTCGTATCATCGGATCGCGCAGGCGCAAGGTCTCCGCCAGCGTACTTTTGCCCGCTCCTGCTGGCCCAACAATCTCCGCTACAAGGCGCTGTTGCATAAACGTATGAGATGAACTCTTATATGTTGGCCCAGATAAGACGGCGCAGTTGCGCCATCACATCTTCGATGGCCTGGCCTGCATCAACGACGTGCGCGCGCGTGTCCCGCCAGTCAACTTCCCAAAGCTCCGCCGAGCGCGTGCGAACATGAGACTCGTGTTCGTCCGTTTTACGCCGCACGGCAATTTCAGGATCAAGTCGCAGGACGATCAACAAATCAGGCGGCAGTATGTGGCGGTAATACCTCACCTCCGCGTCGAGCAGGATTTTGATTAAAGGATTGGTTCGCGTCGTCCCGACGAAGCGCGCGATATTAGGCCCGTCCATCAAATGGATTTGAGGTATCACGTAACGGTCGCAGAGAGCTATTCCACCGTTGGTCGCAAAACGGCGTGCCTTCATATAAACCCGCCGCCTGTCACGCGCGGCGCAAACCCAGCGTAGTAACTGAAGATAGCCGGGGAAGATGTGTGAGTCCTCGCCGTTCATCGAATGAGCATTCGACTTCGACTTGAGTCCATCTCGAAGCAGGCAACTGACTCGCATGGCGATGATGACGAGGAGCGTCAGAGGCGAGCGCGGCGGCCTGCCCACATGAAATCTTCTGACGACGAACTTTTTGGAGAGCCATGATTGAAGTTGACTAATGGAAGTAGTCTTGCCCGCGCCATCGCCGCCGACTAGGGCTATGAGCGCGCCGCTATTGACCAGTTGCTTGCGTGATGATCGTCGAAGGACGCGTTCCTGAAAGACTCTGGTCACACGCCGCCCCGCCTTTACGAGAGCGTCCATAGTTTGCGGGCGTCGCGCGTGCGTTCCTAAACGTCTCTTCAACTCCCGCCGTATCGTCGTGCGCGTCCGAGCCGAACTCCCTGCGCGAAGCGAATGCACGCACCTGTCAAAAAAAGCAGGATCAAGGAAAGGTATGTGTTGCTCCAGAATGGCGCGTACCTTAAAAATATCCGCTCTCCGTTCAAGATACTCCAGCTCCCTGACCACAGCGTTTGTGGAACCCCCAGCCCGACGAAACATCCGGCGCATAACTGTTTCGGACGCTGAGTATTTCAGAACCATTCGGAGAGTGAATAGGATCATCTCCATCTCAGGCGGAGGGACGGGAATCAAGCCATCCTGGACGGCAGATTCCAGATAGAGCTTCTCGATGGGAAGACGATAATTCTTGGTCAAATCGTGGCCGAGGACGAGTTGATAATGCACATGCAGATGGACAAATCTGTTGGCTTCGCAATCGAATCCATAATAGTTGAGGATGCCTGGCATCTGACGATCCGTTGAGGGCTCGGCCTGTTTGAAACCCAGACGATAAATTACACTGGCGAAGGTTTGCGCGTCGGCGCGATCAACAAGAAGATCGAGGTCGCCTTCGCCCCGCATCCAGCGCGCAAGCTTCCAGTTACTCTTCCAATGACAATAAGTCACATTTTGATTCCTGAGCGCCATGCAGAGTCTGGTCACGAGCGGAAGAGGAAAGGCGTCCGATAGCGGCGCGTCGGAGAGTTCCCCGGTCAGGGGCTTTAGTAAAGACGGGTTCGGCGAGGCCGTCTCCGACTTCGTGAGCGGAACGTGAAGAGCCCTTTCAGCCTGCGCCGGCGCTCCCGCATCCCACAGCGTTTCAGAAGCTAAATGATTTAATGATTCTGCCATCTTCTAGAGCGCGATTCAGATCGAACAATCTTCTACCCGGCAAAGCTGCTTCGGCTTTGAAGAGTTGATCCGGTTTATCCGAGTAATAGAGAAACGAAAGAGTAATGATTAGAGAGAGTCGCCTCGCCCGTCAACGGTCAAAATGTTAAGCATTGTCGAAGTAGTACTTATAATCGTACTTGAACTTCTTGACATTGTTTAGGACGACGCCGCAGGTATGCGCGTCCGCATCCTGCAACAACTGATAAGAGTAGCGCACGGTTTCGCGCGTGCTCTTGCCGCTATTGACGACCAGCACTACCCCGTCAACCAGAGAAGAGAGCAGAACGCCATCCGTGAAATAAGCGATGGGCGGAGAGTCTATAACGACGTAATCGTAGATACCGCGAAAGGCAGCGATAATGCGTCGCATCTGTTTCGCCCCCAAAAGCTCCGCCGAGTCGGGGAGGATAGGCCCGGAGGTAAGCACATCTATCTTGCTTTTCTCATGTTGCTGAATATATTTCAGCGCGTCAATTTCGCTCAGTTCCTTGGAGAGGATGGTGGTCAGCCCCTCCTCATTCTTGAGATCGAAAATAGTATGAAGACGCGGCTTGCGTAAGTCCGCGTCAATAAGCAGCACCAGCGCGCCGGTTCGAGAGAGACTGACCGCAGTATTGACGGCCATCGTGGTTTTACCTTCGCTGGGCTCGCTTGAGGTGATAAGCAGCGACTTCAGTTCTTTGCGCCCGGCCGAAAGCAGCATAGAGGTGCGTAACTGTCGGCAGGCTTCCGTCAGCGGAGCAGGAGCATTCTCATCAAGCAGTAATTCATGATGTCCGTGCCCATTGCCATTTCCCTCCGAACCGACTGGAGCAGCCAGCAATCTGCGCCCCCTCATGCCGATGGCGGGAATAGCGGCGAGCGTTCGCAGGTGCAGAGTGTTTTCCACATCTTCTGTCGAGCGCACGGAATTATCAACAAAGCCAAGAAAGACGGCGAGACCTACGCCGAAGCCAAGTGAGAGCGCAAATGCCACGGATGTGTAAAGCAATCTTTTCGGCCCAACGGGCGCTTGCGGCACAATCGCATGGTCGTTGACGTTAATGTTATTGCGCATCGCGGCCAGAGCAGCGTCGTTCTCCTTGCTTCGCTGCAACATTCCCTCCAACAGATTTCTATTCGTCTCTATCTCCTGCTGGATGATTCGATAATTGACTGCCGCTTCGTTTTGCGTCAGCGTCTCTCCGCGCTGCTGATTGAAGGCGGCGCGCAGCGACTGCTCGCGCGCCAGAGCCTGACGGTATCGCGTGCTCAGATTAGTGATAACGACAGCAGTCGCACGGTTTCGCATCTCCTTGATCTGCTTTTCCAGAAGGGCTATCTGTTTATCAACCTCCTGTACTTCGGGCCATTCCTCCTTGAAATCAACCAGCAATTGCGAGCGACGTTGCCACAACTGCGCGAGCCTGCTTTCGGCCTCGGAAGCATCCTGAGCAGTACCTGCGGCTAAAGCATCCGCCGCGCCGGGCGCGAGAGCTGCCTTGTATGCAGCTTCGGCGACCTTGCGTTCGTTTTCCGCTTCCAGAAGCTGCCGGTTGAGATTGGTGAGGCGTTCGACAACTGTATTCTGGCTGGCATCGAGGGAGAGAATCTGATGA
>JBKKAL010000138.1:0-7641 GCA_046714695.1 Pyrinomonadaceae bacterium | reverse complement strand
GTTGAGGAGCGCCATGTTCTCGCCCATTCTTCCCGGACTCTGCCATAAAGTCTTTCCCGTATCGGCATCAATCGAGAAGAACTGACCCTTCTTGTGCGCCGACATTCCAAACAAAAGATTTCCCTGAAGCACAGGCGAGTTCATATAGAGCTGGTTCTCTCGATTATTCCATACTTGCTGCGTGACAAGCTCCTGCCCCTGCTTCACGAGTCTTATCGCAGTGATCCCTTTATCCTCCATTGAGAAGATAAGCATATCTTTGTAAGCGATTGGCGTGACATTGTTCTCGTCATAGGAAGTCTTGGCCGGAAGCTTCCACAACATCTTTCCGCCAGCCGCCGACACGCCGACGAACTCTTTCTGCGTAAACGTGACGACCTGACGGACTCCGGCCAGCGTGACGACGATGGGCGAAGCGTAGGCTGGCCCATCCGCATCATATGTCCATTTCACAGTCCCCGTCTCAGCATCGAATGCCGTCAGAGCGCCCTTGTCGTGACCGCCGACGTGCGCGATCAAAAGACCGCTATCAACGACGGGCGACATGGCCGTGCCGAACTGCGGCGAGGTGTTCGGGTACTGTTTGGAAAACTCTTTCCGCCATTTCAGTTTGCCGGTTCGCGCATCGTGGCAGGAGAGGACTCCCGCGATGCCGAGGGTGTAGATTTTCCCGTTGCTATAGACGGGCGTTGACTTGGGGCCTTTGCCATGCAACCTCGCCGCCCGGTGCATCTCGTAGGCGACCGCGTGAGCGGATCGCCAGATCTCTTTTCCCGTCGCTGCATCCAACGAGAGCAGAACTTCTTCTTCGCCCTGCCGCGCGAAAACGTAAACTTTGCCATTAACGAAAAGCGGCGACGCATGGCCCACCCCGACCGTGACCTTCCATTGCTGCTTCAACTCCACAGGCCAGGATCGTGGAACGGAAAAATCTGCGACCACTCCATCACGGTTAGGCCCGCGCCATTGCGGCCAATCGCCTGACGCGCGCACGCCTGTGCCCTGCGCCAGAAAAGCCGCAAGCAGCAACGTGATTCTCAACCGTTCTCGGAAAATCAGCACCTGCGTCTCCTTCCTCGAAATCAAAAGAGCAGTTTGACACCGAACTGGATGTGGCGCGGGCTCTGCGCTGACGTGATGCGCCCGAATGTCGGCGAGCCCAGAAAGTTGTCCGGCAAATTAAAGTTAGGATGATTAAAGAGATTAAAGAACTCGGCGCGAAGTTGCAGGTTGATGCGCTCCGATAGCGCCGTGTTCTTGACGAGCGATGCGTTGAAGTTTTCTGTGCCCGGCCCCGTCAGGATATTTCGCCCGGCATTGCCAAATGTCCCGCGCGGCGGGAAAGCAAAGGCATTTGTATCGAACCAACCGTCCGGCGTGGGGCGTGAGAGCAACGGATTGCCGATGACGTTGGGACGATCATTAAACAGAAATCCCAGAGATGAGCGACCCGTGCCGCTGTTGTCTATCTCAGGAAGAAGCGCGACCGTGAAGGGACGCCCCGTCTGTAGAGTCACGATGCCGTTCGTCTGCCATCCGCTCAGAACTTTTGAAACCCAACCCGCGTCCGAGAGAAAAGCGCGGCCCTTGCCGAACGGCAGATCATAAGAATAGCTAACGGAAAGGCGATGCCGCACATCGAAATTGGACAAGCCTCTTTCGGCCCGCAAGTCGTAGCTATTCTGCGGAAAGTTGGGATCACCCGCGCTGGTGAAAAAGCCCGAGGCGTCGTCAATTGATTTCGACCACGTGTAAGACGACAGAAACGAGAGACCGAAATCCAGGCGCTGTTGAAATCTTACTTGAAGGCTGTTGTAGCTTGAGTTGGCGCGCGATTCGAGATTAGTAATATCGTCGAACTGCGCGATGGGGCGGATAACGAAGGGCAACGTGCTCGGTTGTCCCTGATTAATATCGCGCCCGGCCAAAAGCTTTGTTCCCTTCGAGCCGACGTAAGCCACTTCGAGCACGCGGCTTCCGCCGAGTTCCTGCTGAATGCTGAAGTTCCAGTGCTGCATATAGGCCGTGCGCAGGTCGCGTTGAATCGCCAGAGCCGAATCGGGAAGCGCGAACGGGAAGAAACGCGGGAACGGATCATTCAAGGTCAGGGGCAGACCCGGCAAAGAGAAGAAGAGGTTAAAATCGAAGTAAGGCGCGTTGAAATACAGAGCCTCGCCGGGAGCGAGCGCCGATTGGTCGTAATAAATGCCGTAACCCGCGCGCAAGACCGTGCGCCCCTCCGCGCCAAGCGTCCAGGCCAGGCCCAGGCGCGGCGCGAAGTTATTCCGGTCTGAGGCGTAACCGCTGCGCGGCACATTATTTGTGCCCACGGGGACGAGCGATTGCGTGGCCGGGTCATAAATGTTGGCGCGATCCTCTGCGTCAACCGCCGGAGAGTTGTACTCGTAACGCAGGCCCGCATTCAAGGTAAAACGCGGCGTTATGCGAAAGCTATCGTTGATGAAGAAATTGTAGCTATTGGTGCGCAGGTGCTGTGCATTGTCCAGACGCGCGCCGCCCGTCAGAAACGGCAGTCCGAGCAGCAGGTCGGCCAGAGCGTTATTTGTTATACCCGCGCTGTTGGAAAAAGTGAGAAAGCCGCGCGATTGAACATCACGAAAAGCATTCTGTTGCATCAATCGAATGTCGAGGCCGAATTTGAAGAGATGACGGCCTCGCGCATAGGTCGCTGTGTCGAGTATTTGAAATGTGTTGGTGACGCTGTGTTGCGGATTGTTGCCTTCGTGGCCGAGCGGAGAAAATCCCGTCAGGCTGATAAAGCTCAAACCGAAATCACGCGGATTACTTGAAAGCTCAGGCAGGCCCACTTGATTATTGATGCTCGTCCCGGCGTTTTCCTGAATCACGCCGAGCGCGACTCGATTAAAAGCGAAACGCGCGTCGTTGATAAAAGCGGGCGTAAAGACATGCGTCTCGCTGAGCATAACGTTCTGGCTGCGACGCGGAATGGTTGCGCCGTAGCCGGGCAACAGAGAAAACGTCTGCCCCGTGAAGGGCTCGAACAGCTCGCGGTCTCCGAAGCTATACCTGAAAGTCAGATTGGAGCGATCACTGATGGCGTGATCGACGCGCACATCGAAAGTATCGTTGCGGTCGCGCTGCGCGGGCGACGAAACGAAGTTCTGGAACGCAACCGCACGATTGGGCTCAGGGTAAAGATTCGCAATCGCGCGGCCAATACCGTTGATAAGCTCAGGAGGAATAACGCCTCCGGCAAATGGCAGCCTCGTGAAGGGATTGAGCGGCGCAGGCAGAAAGCTCCGCGAGAAATCGCCGCGTCTTTCAAGTAGGGTCGGAACATTCGTGACGCGCGTGATGCCTTCGCTGGCGCGTGTGCCTTCGTAATCGGCAAAGAAGAACGTGCGGTCTCGCCGGATGGGCCCGCCGAGAGAAAAACCGAACTGGTTTCGCTGATACTTAGGTGCGGGCTCGTCGCGCGGCGCGAAATAGTTGCGAGCATCCAGCGCGCCGTTGCGGAAAAATTCGTAGGCGCTGCCGTGAAAACTGTTCGAGCCGGATTTGAGCACCACGTTGACCTGTGCGCCGGGGTTGCGGCCAAACGAAGAATCGTAAGTACTGGTCAACATCTCGAACTCGCGTATGGCGTCAACGGACGGGCGCACGCCGAAGGTGTTAAGCTTCGGGTCAACGTTATAAACTCCGTCGAGCAGGAAATTATTGCTGTCCTCTCGCGCGCCGTTAACGCTGAAAGCGAAGTCGCCGCGAACGGAACCGGCAGACCCCTGCGCGGCGGGCACAGCGCCCGGAACCAGCAAACTCAGCTCGAAAAAGTTTCGCCCGTCGAGCGGGAGTCCGACGACCTGACGATTTTCAATCACGGTTCCAATCGCCGCCGAATCGTTTTTGACCGGAGGAAGAGTGTCCGTGATGGTGACGACTTCGACGGGAAGCTGCCCGACTTCGAGCGTGACATCAATCCGCTGAATCTGGTTGACCTGTAGCTCTAACTCCCTGGCATATTTTCCGTAGCCCGTTGATTCGATCTCAAGGCGATAGGCTCCGGGCGGAAGCTCGGAAAGGACGAATTCACCTTCGCCGCCTGTCGCAATGCGACGCGTTTCATTCGTTCCCACTTGAACAAGCCTGACCTCGGCTCCTGAAACGACGTTTCCGGCCGTGTTGCTGACGCGACCGCGAACAGTGGCGCGATGCGTCTGAGCCGATGCGGCCGTAGATGAAAACAGCAGGACGAGTATGATAAGAAAAAGGGGAGCTTTCGACTTCAAGATAAATTCTCCTTAAACTGAACCTACAGGATGTAGAACCGAAGCAGCGGCGGCGCTTTTTTGATTCTCGTATTATGACAGCCACGACAAAAAAGTGTTGTAAAAAACTGTAAAAGAAGCGCGCCCTTTGTCAACTGTTTGTAAAAGTCCGTAGGCCGCTTCTATTAAAGCATGAAACTAATTGTTAGAATGCTCAGTATTGATAATGTCAGGCCCGCAATCCGAATTGGAGTAATCAGTAATATCATGCATTTATCGCAAAATTTATCCAGGTCGTTTCGTCAGGTGCTCTTCCCTTTGCTTTGCATTCTCTGTCTCGTCGCCGTTGCAGTCGCGCAAAACACCACCAGCACAATTACCGGAGATATCAAGGACGCTACAGGCGCGCTTCTTTCAGGAGTTCAGGTTACTGCGCGCCAGACGGGGACGGGGCTCACGCGATCAACTGTAAGTACGGAGGACGGGCGATTTGTGTTCCCCGGATTACCTCTGGGCGATTATGAGATCACCGCGGAACATAACGGTTTTCAGAGATTGACACACAAAAATGTAAATCTGACCGTCGGCGAGACTCTGTCCATCCACCTGACGATGATCGTGGCTGATCTGACCGCCGCCGTCGAAGTCTGGGGCGGAGAGGCGCTCGTCAACACGCAGTCCCAGGAGTTGAGCTATCTGGTCGGTGAAAGGGCGATCAAAGAGCTTCCCTTAAACGGCAGAAACTATACAGACCTGACGTCGCTTCAACCCGGCGTCATTCCCTACCCGAATCGCGACGGCGGCTCGGTTGTGGCTCACGGCTTAGGGATGAGCATAAACGGCCAGGACCCGCGCTCGAACGTTTATCTGCTTGACGGGACGACGCAGAACGATTTTACCAACGGCCCGGCTGGAAGCGCCGCCGGAACATCGCTCGGCCTTGAAACGATCCGCGAATTTCGCGTCGAGACGAACGCTTACAGCGCCGAGTATGGGCGCAACTCCGGCGGGCAGATAAATATCATCAGCAAATCGGGGACGAACGAATTTAGCGGCAGCCTCTACTATTTTCATCGCAACGATAATTTCGACGCGCGCAACTTCTTCGATTCCGCCCGAAAGCCCGAATTCAAACGCAACCAGTTCGGAGCAAGTACGGGCGGGCCGATCCTTCGGGATAAACTGTTTTTCTTCGCGGGCTATGAGGGCTTGAGGGAAAATCTGGGGCGCACTATTTCGACGGTCGTGCCGGACGATAACGCGCGGCTCGGAATTATTCCGGGCGGTAACGTGACGGTGAGCCCAGTCGTTCGTCCTTATCTTGATGAATTTCCCCGGGCGAACGGAGCGAATCTTGGCGGCGGCTTGGCCCAGTACCGTTTCGGCTTCAACCAGCAGTTGGATCAAAACTTCGCTCAATTCAGGATCGACTACAACAGGAGCGAGCGAGACCAGTTTTTCGCGCGTTATACGTTTGACGATGCGGATCAAATTCTGCCGACGGACTTTCCGCAGTTTCCGCGCTCCTTTCTTTCACGCAACCAGTTTTTTACGGGCGAGTATCGGCAGGCGCTGACGGCTCGCACGCTCAACACGTTTCGCATCAGCTACAGCCGCACGCGTTTCGGGCAGGATGTCGAGGCGAATGTCTCCCGCAGTTTGCAGCCTTTCGTGCCCGGTCGAGACCTGATCGGCGATATAGACATCGGCGGCATTCCGCGCTTCGGCCCACAGTCTTCCGCCAATCTGCGACTCACGCAGAATGTTTACGCCTTTGAGTACGGCATGATCCACAGTCGTGGCCGCCATCTGATCAAAGCTGGCGCGCTCGCAGAGCATTACCGGGATAACATGTACAACCCGACATTCAGTCTGGGTATTTTCACTTTTCCGGGGCTGCGTGATTTTCTTTTGAATCGCCCGCAACGCTTTATCGGCCTGACGCCCAATGGGCAGTTTGATCGTCACTGGCGTTTTACTCTCTTTGGTTTTTACGCGCAGGACACTTACAGAGCAAGCGAACGCCTGAGTCTTAATCTCGGAGTACGTTACGAATTTACGACGATGCCCCAGGATACGAACGGGTACGATTCGGCGCTCCCTAATCTGACAGACCGCGCGGCGACCGTCGGCCCGCTTTATCAGAACCCGACGTTTAAAAACATCTCGCCGCGCGTTGGTTTCGCGTGGGATGTGTTCGGCGACGGTCGAACGTCTGTGCGCGGCGGGTACGGAATCTATTTCAATACGAACAACCAGCAGAACCTGATCGTGACGGTCACTAATCCGCCTGTGACGCCGCGTCCCGTGGTCAACAATCCGACATTCCCCGTTCCATCCTTTGTCGGCTCGCTCTCGGTGCGACCCATCCAATTCAATCTTGATAATCCTTATGTGCAGGTCTGGAATCTAAATGTTCAGCGTGAGCTGTGGTTCGACACGGTCGTGACGCTCGGCTACGCGGGCTCGCGCGGCGTGCATCTGCTCAGAAGCAACGATGTCAACGTGCCGACTCCGCAACTGCGCCCCGACGGGACGGTCTTTTATCCTGTGGGACAGTCGCGCCCGAACACGGCATTTACGACTATCGAATTAAAGAGCAGCGACGGCAACTCTTGGTACAACGCGCTGATCTTCGAGGTGAGAAAGCGCTGGAGTCGTGGCTTTAGCGCTCAATCGTCCTACACGTTCTCGCGCAATATTGATACGACGCAGGCTTCCACTTTCTTTTCCGATGCGACCAACGGAACGACCTCTGCTTTCCCGGAGCCATTCGGCATTGATTACAACAAGGGGCTGGCGGATTATCACGCCAAGCACAATCTGGTCTTAAACTTTATCTGGGAGATACCGTTTGCCAGAAATTTGAAGGGGGCGGCGGGCAAGATACTGAATGGCTGGCAGATGGCCGGCATAGCTCAATTGCGCAGCGGTAATCCTTTGACGGTCTTTGTGCAGCGCAACCGCTCGCGCTCGCAATGGTCGCCTTCGCTTGGGCCCGGCATCGGGCAGGATCGTCCGAGCTTTGCGCCGGGCTTTACGCACGAAATGGCTGTGACGGGCAATCCGAATGCTTATTTCAATCCGGCGGCGTTTGTGCTTCAGCCAGCCGGAACGCTCGGCAACGTCGGGCGCGGCTCTTTGATCGGGCCAAACCTTCGCACCTTCGATCTCGCGATGGTCAAGAACACGCGCTGGGCTGGGCTGGGCGAGCGAACCAACATACAACTTCGCATAGAGGCTTTTAATCTTTTCAACCGCACGAACTTCGGCGTGCCGCTCCTGACTGCCTTTACGGGCGCGGCCGACAACGAGCAGCCTGTTTCGACATTCGGATTGATACGCTCGACCGTGACCTCTTCCAGACAGATTCAACTCGGATTGAGAGTGACAT
>JBKKAL010000137.1:0-58545 GCA_046714695.1 Pyrinomonadaceae bacterium | reverse complement strand
TGCGGATTTGGGATTGCGGAATGCGGATTTAAACTCCGCAATCCCAAATCCGCATTCCGCAATTGACAGAATCCATTGTCGCCGCTCTGATTGGTTGTTGCTTCCCTGAATAGGAAGAGACGCGAGGGGGCGGCGGCGAGTACATTAAACCAACATCACAGAAGGAGATTCTCTTTTGGCTTCGGTTACGATGAAAGAATTGCTGGAGGCCGGCGTACACTTCGGCCACCAGGTCCGGCGCTGGAATCCGAAAATGAAGGAATACATTTTCGGCGAGCGCAACGGCATCTACATTATTGATCTACAAAAGACCCAGCGCATGTTTCGCGACGCCATCCAGTTCGTGACGAACCTGGTGGCTGAAGATCGCGGTAAGACCGTGCTGTTCGTCGGCACCAAGCGCCAGGCCCAGGACGCCATCCGCGAAGAGTCGCAGCGAGCCGGGATGTATTATATCAATCAACGCTGGCTGGGCGGGCTCTTAACCAATTTTCAGACGGTTCAGAAATCCATCAAGCGCCTCAAAGACCTCGAAGCGATGCATGAGGATGGCCGCTACGAGAAGATGACAAAGAAGGAGCGCATCAAATTAGACCGCGAGCGCGAAAGCCTTGAGAAGAATCTCTCCGGCATCAAGAATATGACGCGCATTCCCGACGCCATCTTTATTATTGATGTGCGCAAGGAGGAGATTGCCGTCGCGGAAGCAAACCGTCTGGGCATCCCCGTCGTCGCCGTAGTGGATACCAACTGCTCGCCCGAAGGGATTGATTACGTGATTCCCGGCAACGACGATGCGCTTCGCGCCGTCCGGTTGTTTGCTTCGCGCATCGCCGATGCAGTCCTGGAAGGACAGCAGATGCTGACAGAGGGCGCAACAGCAGCAGCAGAGGGTGAAGACGCAGGTGGCGAGGAAGACACGGCGGGCGAGGACGGAAGGCCGCGTCGGCGTTCGCCGCGCGCCAGCGCCGACAACGCTTCGACAGTAAGGACGAGCGTTGATCCGGGACGCGAGGCGGAGAACGCGACCGCGGACATGGGAGCAGCCGCGCCCTCCACAGAGACGCAGGTGTCCGTGCCCGGCAATCAGGGCTTCGGCACAACGGGCCAGCAGCCTGACAGCGTCGGCGACCACCCGCAGGCCGGGACGGGCGCGCCCGTTCGCGGAGCGGATGGCAGCAATGATGAGAGCGGGTCACGTCCCCAATCTTCTGCCGAGCAGGAAAAAGGCGCAGAGTCCGTCAGCGTGGCGAGCTAAAGACAAAGAGATAGAATTTTTCAAGCCTTCGGCGAGCGCAGCCTCCGAGAGCGGATGAAACCGCCGGGCTGCGCTTTTTAATGAAAGAAGTAGTCAGCAATCAGTAATCAGCAGTCAGTCAAAGACCAAAAAGCTGATTACTGAATACTGATTACTTTATTAAGATCAAGGAGATTTCGAGTTATGGTAGAGATTACGGCGAGCGCAGTCATGTCGCTCCGCAAAATAACGGGCGCAGGCATGATGGAATGCAAGAACGCTCTCTCGGAAGCAGGCGGCAACGAAGAACAGGCGATTGAGCTTTTACGCAAGCGCGGTCTGGCGTCGGCAAAAAAGAAAGAAGGCCGTATCGCCGCCGAAGGCGCGGTCGGCTCTTACATACACATGGGCGGCAAGGTCGGCGTGCTCGTCGAGATCAATTGCGAGACGGATTTCGTCGCGCGCGGCGAAGAGTTCCTGCAACTGGTCAAAGACGTGGCGATGCACGTCGCGGCTGCCGAGCCCCGATTTGTCTCGCGCAACGATGTACCGGCGGATGCGCTCGATAAAGAACGCGAGATTGCGCGCGCGCAGGCCAGGAATGATCCGAAGCACGCCAACAAACCCGATCAGGTGATTGACAAGATCGTCGAAGGACGCATCAACAAGTATTACGAAGAGGCCGTGCTGCTGGATCAACCGTTCGTTAAAGACCCGGCCAAGACGGTCGGCGATCTGGTCACGGAAAAGATCGCGGCGATCAAAGAGAACATCACTATCCGTCGCTTCACTCGCTACAAAATGGGCGAGGGATTGGCCCGGCGCGAAGATGATTTCGGCGGCGAAGTGGCCGCGCTCGCGGGCGGCCAGCAATAACGAAACTCCACATCTCAAGAGGGATTCGACTTTGAGCATGTGACCTGGGACTTATGATGCCGACGAAAGAGATTGCTTCAACCGACGAACGGGCTCCGGCCTATCGCCGTATTCTGCTAAAGATTTCCGGCGAGGCACTGATGGGCGCGCAGAACTACGGCATAGACGTTGATGTCGCGCGCGCGGTGGCCGAAGAGATCAAGGCCGTGGGCGAGCGCGGAGTCGAAGTCGCGGTCGTCGTCGGCGGCGGTAATATCTTTCGCGGCGTCTCGAAGAGCGCGGGCAATATGAATCGTTCGAGCGCCGACTACATCGGCATGCTCGCCACGATCATGAACGCCGTCGTGCTTCAGGACGCGCTCGAAAAGTTGGAAGTCTATACGCGCGTCATGTCGGCCATAGACATTCCTCAACTGGCCGAGCCGTTTATCCGCCGGCGCGCCATCCGCCACCTCGAAAAGGGGCGCGTCGTCATCTTCGCCGCAGGCACGGGCAATCCATATTTCACCACCGATTCGGCGGCGGCGCTGCGCGCCCTGGAGATCAAGGCCGAGGTCATACTGAAGGCCACCAAGGTCGAGGGCATATACAACGCAGACCCTATGAAGGACGCTACCGCGACCCGTTACGATTGCATCACATATCAGGAAGTGCTCGAACAGCAGTTGAAGGTGATGGATGCTTCGGCCATCTCGCTATGCATGGACAACAACCTGCCCATCGTCGTCTTTAACATGCGCACGGCGGGTAATATCATGCGCGTCGTGATGGGCGAAGAGAGTATCGGGACGCGCGTCTGCGTGGAAAAACCTCAAAAGCAGTAGTAAAGAGTGACAAGTGCCGTGTGGCAAGTTAAAACTTGTCCCGTCACTTATCACTCCTAATGGAGCTGATATGAACGAGAAGGATGTGGTTAAAGATGCTCGCCCGCGTATGGAGGCGGCGATTGATGATGTGCGGCGCAAACTGGCGACCGTGCGCACGGGGCGCGCTGCGGTGAATCTGCTTGATTCCGTGATGGTTGAATACTATGGCACGCCGACGCCGCTCAGCCAGATGGCTTCCGTGCATGTGCCGGAGCCGCAAATGCTCACCGTGCAGCCCTGGGATCAAACGCAACTGGGCGCAATCGAGAAGGCGATACGAGCGGCCGACCTCGGTCTTAATCCGTCAAACGACGGCAAACTCGTTCGTATTCCGATCCCGCCGCTGACGGAAGAGCGACGCAAGCAGCTCGCCAAGCAAGTGCATGAGATAGCCGAAGAGCATCGCACGGCCGTTCGCAATATTCGCCGCGACGCCAACGACCGCTTGAAGAAGCTGCTTAAGGATAAATCCATCTCTGAAGACAACGAGCGCGATGGTCTTGATGAGGTGCAAAAAATGACCAATAACTATATCGGCAAGATTGACGAGCTGGCGAAAAACAAAGAGCAGGAAATCTTGAGCGTCTAAAAAAAACAACAGTGAACAAGAGAAGGGCCGGAGGATTTATGTCCTCCGGCCCTTTTTCCATACTTCTCTCTCAGGCGCGCATCGGCCTATCCACTATTTTTCAGGGATGTCGAAAACGTCGTCTGCCAGCGTAATGTTTAGCTTTATGTCTTTGACTTTGTATTCGGCGAAGAAAGAGCCCTGCGGCGTCTCGAACTTCTGCACGAAGGTATAAGGGACAGCTACTCCCTCTACCTCTTTGTACGTCTTGTGCTCGATGCCGATTGTGTTGCCCATGTAAGGATACGTGTAGCTCACGAGGCGACCCGTCTCGCCGTCAACAAAGAAGTCCGTCGAATTGCCCTCCGGGTCTGTGATGCGAAAGGCACGCTGTTTCTTTTTATCAGGAAGAGCGGTCACGAGGTAACCCTGCCTGTCGAATTTGCTGAGGACGCCGATACCGAGCTTGGACGGCGGAGGAAAGTCGAACCCGCGCACGGAGGTAAACGCATTCTGGCCGTCGTAAATCTGACGAAAATTAAAAGCGGGCGATTGTATCTCAAGCCTGAAACGGTCGCCTGATGCGTAAACCATCACGAACTTGCCCGGCAGCGCCGTGGTCTGATTCGGCGCGTAAAGATCAGCCGCGCCGCTCAAGACCATGTTATCCAGTTTCAAATACTTCTCGCCGCCGAGAGAAACAAGAGCGGCGCGCGCCAGTTCAGTTGGAGAGGTCGCCGCAGTGATCTTTATATTTGTGTTAGTCGCGGGCGCGGAGGCTGCTGTCACCGTCACTGCGCCTGTGGTCTTCGGTGTCTCTTTTTGCTGCGCGCTCGCGTAAAAAGCCGGCGCTAAAAAGATAGATAGCGCAAGAAGGGTGCGCGCCGTAAAGCTCTTATTCATTGGGTTCAATCCTCTCAGGTCAAAAAAGGGTTATTGTGAAAAAGCTTAGAAGCTGAAGCGAAGCTGCATTTCAACTTTTCTGTTGCCAGCGGCGGAAGTGCCGCCAGGGCCGAAGCCAAATCCACCTGCGGTCGAAAGCGATTCGCCAAAGAAGGGCGAAAGCAGATTGCCGACGGGCGTACCTCCGTTAGTGCGATTAAAGAGGTTCTGCGCGCGAACGCTGACCGTCAGACTGTAGCGCTTCTCTGCGGATGCGCGTGCGCCGCCTTGCGCACCACCTCCTCCTGCTCCGCCTCCGAACGGATTCACGCCGCCACCGCCTCTTCCGCCACGACCGCCTTCACCGCCACGACCAGCACCGCCTGCTCCTCCTCCTGCACGACCGCCTCTGCCTTCGCCATCGCCCTGTGGTGAGGTCGCATTGGCAGCCGTCGCCCCGGACACCTCGCCGAAGCTGAAGGTCTTGCTCAAGCCGAGATTGACGCTAAAGAAGACGGGGCCATGACCGAAGTTGCGCGGGATTAACTCCTGTCCCGGCGCAGGAACGGGATCGAACGCGCCGAAGCGAGTCACGACGACGCCCGGTCTTGTCAGGTCTGTGGCGAAGGCCGGGCGATCCGTGAAGAGCGAGTCATTATTCGTGTCCCGCCCGGTGATGATGTTAAAGGGCGAGCCGGAACGCGCAAAAACGAGCGGGTTCAAACGCATGTCCCACCAGGGCAGGGTGATGTTTCCGCCCAGAAAAAAGTTGTGGCGTACATCCTGCGCGCTTCGTCCATAGTCTGCTCTCAAATCATAAGGGTCAGCGGGAAATGTGCCGGCCCCGTCCGTGTCGCTCTCGGCTTTGTTTAAGCGATAGTTCATAAAGAGCGTAACGCTTCGACCCAGACGATTGTTCGCGCCGATGATTAACTGATTCTGTTTAAACGTACCGCTCGATTCGTACTGGTAGATATTTCCGATAGCACCGAAGGGGCGAAGGCCGCCAGTGCCCGGCAGCGGCGCATTGATATTGCGCGAGCGTAAGAGATGTAAAGTTCGCGCGTTGATGTATGTCGCGGAAACCGTAAAGCCGAAGGGCAACTGGCGTTCTACGCTGATCGCGCCTTGAATCGTGTAGGGCGCTTGCAGGTCTTCGGCCACCGTTCTAGTAGTCTGCGTATTCCGGGCAAAGCCAGCGGCTTTCAACTCAGCGATGGTTGGAACGACTGCGAAGAATGTCGGGTTGCGTATAATGAACTGTTCCTGGTTGACGCCGTTAAAGCGATTGGCCTGAAGAGTCAGACTCTCCGCGAACCGGTCGTAAAAGATACCGAAGCCGCCACGCACCACAGTCTTCGGACGGCTCGCACCACCTGCGCCCGGCGACCAGGCGAAAGAGACGCGCGGCGCAAAGTTGAGATTGCTATCAATGTTCGTCTGGTTCTCGTAGCGAAGGCCCAGGCTCAAAGTCAGGTTCGGGCGCACGCGCCAGTCGTCCTGAAAGAAGAGGCCGAAGTCAGTCTGCGAGACATGCGCTTCCGGATTGCCTCCGGCGATGGAAAACTGCGCAGGGGTTGCGCCCGGCACGCCCGCAAGCACGCTCTGGTATTGCGCCAGAGACGTAAAGGTGAATGTCCCGTTAAAGTTGTCGGGCGAAATATCTTTGATCTTAGTGTAGCGGATGCGCGCTCCGGCTTTCAGCGCATGCCGCTGGATGCTCCACGAAGTATAGTTCTGTAGCTCGATACGGGTCTCAGGATTGGATGAGAGGCCAATGGTTGGCCCACCGCTGATAAAGGCATCCTGCACGTTGATGACGGGAATCGTGCTGTCAACATCCTCTTTCCTGTTTTCGTAACTGTACTGGAAGCGCGTTTCATTAACGATGCTCTGGTTAATGATCGCCGTCTCCGTGATTTGAAACGTGTGCTGCGTATTCGAGGTATTAAAGGCGCGCTCCGGCAAAGAAAAGCCGCCGATGCCCTGATTTTCCGCTTTCGTGCGCAGAAAGCTATAGCGAAGGATCAAAGTATTGTTCGCGTTTATCTGATAGTCGAAGCGCGGGCTGAAGGTCGTGCGCAGTTGAGGCGCGAGCACGGCACGGCTGAAGAAGAAGAAATTATTGTCAGGATCAAGCGCGTTGATGACGAAGTTGTCATCTATCTCGCGTCGCTCGAAGTCCACGAAGAAAGATGCTTTCTTGGCGATCACAGGGCCGCTCAGATTCCCGCCAAACTGTCTGGCCTGAAAGGGCGCGCGGTTTCGCGCAAACGGATTGCGTGAATTCAAGCTCTCGTCGCTGAAGATAAAAAAGCTTTGCCCGCGAAACTTATCCGTGCCCGGCCTTGTAAAAATCTCGACGCGGCCAAAGCCCAGGCGGTCATACTCCGCCGAGAAGGGATTCTGGTTGATGCGAATCTCGCGAATGGATTCCTTTGGCGGAAGACGACCACCTGTAAAACCATCAATGTAGAATTGACCGCCGTTCGGCCCTGCCGACGGCCCTGCGAGCGCCTGCAAAGCGGCAGCCAGATCATCAGGATCATCCGGCAGCGAGTCCAGGTCTGCGCCACGGAGTACGATTGCGCCAGCATTGTTTTCCGGCTCCGTACTCACAGGAGCTTCGCGCGTGACCTCCACCTCCTGCTTCTCAATCGTCACGTCGAGCTTGATGTTAAATGTTTCAGTACGCCCCGCAGAGACTTCGATCTCCTGTTGTTCAAAAAGAGCGAAGTTGGGCGCGCTGGCCCGCACCGTGTAACGACCGGGCGCGAGACCGGAAATCAAAAACTTTCCTTCCGCGTCCGTGGTCGCAGTCTTTTCAACTCCGCTTGCATCAGCGACCGTAATGGTCGCTCCGAGAATCAAGCCTCCGAACTCGTCCACGACCTGCCCGCGAATCGCGCCCATACGGGTCTGCGCGGAAACAGCCGCAAGGCAAAGAGAGAGGACAAGGGTCAGCCAAATACTGCGGCGAATAAAAAAGGTGAGCACCTGCATGTATATTTCAATCCTATGAAAACCTGTATACCCATTCTGATGATTGAGATTTGAAACCTCAGGTCTCAAATCGAAAACTTCTTATGGCAAGCCGATGCCGGTATCCAGACCGGGCAGGGCCAGCGAAGGGGCTGGCGCTTGACGGCCCGGTTGAGCCTGCGGCTGCGGGCGATTCAAAATCGGCTCGACTCCGGCGGCCAGTCTTATTGCCGTCACGCGTGTTGCATCCACTCCTGTCGTACTCGACACGATGATGGCGTCGCCCTTTTTTAATTCAGCAACGGTAATCGCAGGCAAATTGTCGAACATCTCTTGAAAGTCAGGTGCGCCTCCGCCCGTGCGTTGACGCGGGCCAGCGCCTTCACCCGTTCCGGCGGGACGCGCACCGCCCCCACCACCCTCATTGCCTTCTTGCTGCCTGCGTCGCCTTGACCCATCGCCGTCGGGAGCACCCGCAGCAGCATTTGGCCCTTCGCCTCCGCCGCCCGCTGCTCTCTGCGCAAGCCTTTCCGCCATCATCGGCGGCAGACGACGCAGGATAGAATCGCGACCGACGACGACCGTCAGCGGCTGCCCAGTCTGTAGATTATTGATTTTGACCTCTCCCGATGCGGCATTGACTTCGATGATTGGCCCACCAACCATGCGGAACGAACCTGTGACGATCTCTTCAGCCGCATAGCGCGCGCCATCTGCGCTTCTCTCACCCAAAGCGCGCAGTTGATCGCCGACTTTTAATTCGGCGAAGGTGCTGGACTTGGCATCACTAAATTTAACGGAATCCGGCGCGTAACGACGAAAGCGCGCATCACTTGCCGGAACAATCGTCAGTGGCCGCTCGCCCTCGCGTCCGGCACGCACGCTGACGGTGATCTCCTGCCCCGCAGGATTGACCGCCGTCACGCGTCCTGTAACGCCTCGCCGCTGCCACTCGACGCGGTCGCGTTCCTGCTTCTGCGCGATGTCGGCCCTGGTCATCACGATTAGGGCCAGGGCCGGGACAGATTTCTGATCCTCAGCCGTTTTGCCGCGCGCCCACACGCGGTCGCCCACGCCGACATCCGCAAGCGTAATTTTAGCTGCATTCTTGAGCGTCTTCTCGCCCGGCGCTAAACGCATGTAGTTTGTGTTGCTGTTGAGTGTGACCGTGATGGCAGAGCCCGCGTCCGTCTTGACGATCATTTGCATGGCCTTCGGATCAATGGCCGTCACCTCGCCGATCACGCCATTTGCCGTCACTCCGGCATCCGCCTTTGACTGTGCGGGCGAGGTCGCAGCAGATGTCGTTGCCGCTTGCCCGTAAGCGTAAGCACATTGAAAAACTGTTATCGTCGCCAGCGCAAAAATAGATAGAAGCTTTCTCATCAACTTAAAAATCCTTATATTTTCTTTTGGGAGCGATGTGAGCGCCGGTTTTTATGGAACGACCGGCTCGACAACCTTAAAAAATTCCCGGCAACCAGCGCGCAATGTCTTACGAGCCGCCGCCATCGAAGGTTCTTGATTAATTCATCAAAATCTCGCTCAAAGTTACATTTAAGGGGGATATTAGATGAGTTTCGACAACAAAGCGGGCGCTTGAATTTTGACCTCTCGCGCTGTCGCTTATCATGCCCTCGCGAAGCAGCGATCAATTTTGTAAAGCTCGCCGATACTTAGACGCACCTTGACGGCATTTGGTTATCCGGAATTTTGGTGTGGAGAAGATGAATCACTGCTTTAAACGCTCGGCGTTCCCTTCCAGCCGACACGATAACGCGCCGTCAGCGCCAGCCCCAGACTCGTTACCAGAAGCCCTGCCACCACCAGCGGCCAGATGTATGGTAAGGAAAGGATGGCGGCCCAGAAGCCTGCGCCCAGCAGCAGCGCCACAGATTCCGAGTGATTC
Source organism: Pyrinomonadaceae bacterium (assembly GCA_046714695.1). Classification (GTDB taxonomy): domain Bacteria; phylum Acidobacteriota; class Blastocatellia; order Pyrinomonadales; family Pyrinomonadaceae; genus DASQYE01. The sequence continues at coordinate 49,225 of JBKKAL010000137.1, read as the reverse complement.
CCTTCGGGCAGGATGCGTCTCTGCAACCACCTGCCGGTCGCCGCGTGAATGACGACGCGCCCGAACAGGTATGCAATGGTGAGAAAGAGGATGGCCGTTATGACGACGAGCACGCTAACCATCGTCGGCAGCACTCTGAGAGAGAGAGGCACGCCGAAGGCGACGACGATTGCGCTTAAAAAGCCTATGACGGCCACGCGCACGTTCGTCAACTGCAAGCGCGCCGCCGCGCGGCCGACAGCGCCGGGCGTGGCCGCCGTCAGCGCCAGCGAAACGATGAACCAGAAGAGCACGGCCAGGATTCTCATCCCGACATAAAGCAGCGACCAGCGCGGCGTCAACAGAGTTGAAGGATCGCGCATGACCTCTCGCAGCTCCTGCTCATAACCTGCGATCATCAGAGTCGTACTCGAAGGATTACGGCCCGGCGCGCTCTTGCCGTGATGATATGCGCCGCCGATGACTATCACATCGCCGCCGATAAATGAGCCCTCGCGCTGGATGACCGAGCCGCCAATCGTCGCCACGTCGCCTTCGACGCGCCCCACCACGATGACATCTCCACCGAAGGAGATCGCGCCATGCTCAACACGACCGCGTATCTCGACGGAGCGTCCCAGCCCGAAGACATCGCCCCGCTCTAAGCCTTCGATGACGAGCGGCGCGGCGCTGTCCCCGGCCGGAGCCACGCCAGCCACAGGCGCACCTTCTTGCGCGTGCGCAACGATGACCGCCAACACGGCCAGCGAAATGGCGATAGCCATTTTCCATGCGCCGTCAATGGCCATGTCTAAAGTGGAACGGCTTTGCAGCGAGAGATGGTTCACAACAAGTTTGCCGAAGGACACAAGAATTCCCGGCCCGCGCATCTGTTTCAATTGATACGGGCGCGGTGATAACTGATGATCAGGCTAGGAAGCAAGGCAAGCGCTGCGACTAGCAACAGAACGCCGACAACGCCAAGCGGGCGCGACTCGAAGAGGAGATGGCTGCTCACGCGCGAGATAACGACAACGCCCGCGACGGCGTTATAGATCGTGTGCCAGAAGAAACCAATAATCATCGCGGCGGGTTTCGTGATGGCGCGCAAGGGCGTGACCACTGATTCGCTCAGGGCTGCCGCGCCGATCAGGAGAGCGGACGCGGCGGCCAGCATCGCGCACAGCCACAATGCGCGTTTGTGCTCAGAGGGTGCGCGCATGCCGCTCATATCCGATTGCGCGTGCGCCGCCACGACTCTGGCGAAGTTTGCCGGGGGCATGGGCAGGGCGCTCTCATTGCCAAGCGCAAAGTCGAGCGCGCAGAGCAGGCGCTTTTGCTCGCGCAACTGCTCGGCGCAGGATGAGCATAATCTGACGTGCTGCTCAAACTGCGTGCACGCGGCTTGGTTAAGCTCGCCGTCCAGAAAGGCAGCGATCTCCTCGCTCTTGCACGCTGAATTGTTCTGAGCAACACCAGTCACGAAAATACTATTCCCTTCAAATGCCGTTAATGCCTCTTTGCAGAAATTGCTGGCGCATCACCTCGCGCGCGCGGAAAAGACGATTCTTGACTGTGCCGAGCGGCAGGGCGGTCACTTCCGCGATCTCGTCGTAACTGAGATCGTGCGAATGGCGAAGCACGACCAGTTCCCTGTATGCGGATGGAAGCTGGTCCACGACCGATTCGATTTCATGACGCCGCTCACGGCGCTCGCTCTCCTGCTCGGGCGTCGGCTTACCGCTCTCGATGGGCAGATCATAGGTCGTGCCGTCTGATTCGCCCACGAGCGCCTGCTCGCGCGTCGAGTAGCGCCGCAGGTGATCAACCGCCGCATTATGCGCGATCTTATAAATCCAGGTTGAGAACTTGTATTCGGAGCGATAGCGCTCAAGCGACCCGTAGACCTTGATAAAGACTTCCTGCGTCAGATCAAGCGCCGAGTCGTAATCACCGACCATGCGATAGACATAGGCGGCGATGGGTCTTTGATAGCGGCGCACCAACTCCTCAAACCCATCTTCGCGCCCGCTGATGGCGCGCAAGACCAGGTCGCTGTCCGTGATGGCGCTCAATTTTAAAGCAATGGATGCTGCACTCATACTCATGATGCTCAGGTTTTACGCTTTTGAAAGCCGGAATGTTTCAAAAGCAGTAAGCGGCGAGCGGTGAGCAGTAAGCAGTAAAAACAAGGGCCTTTGCTGCTTACTGCTCATCGCTTACTTTCCTTATTTCCAGGCAAGCGTAGCGAGTCCGGCGGGCGCGGCGACGTCATCGAAATCGAGATCGCCCGGTGGAAGCTGTAGCCCCAACTCCTGCGCGCCCAGAGGACTCAGTTGGCTACCCAGAGTCTCATTGACGAGCTGGCTCACGTGATGCTTGTCGAAGCCCTCGCCCAAGACCAGCAGCCGCTCGATGCTTCTTGCTGCTCCGCTCTCTTCCTCGGCTGAAACGATGCGATCACGATAGAACAACAGAAGACGATAAAGCTCGTCGTCGCGGTCTTCCTGCTCGCACAACACGGAGCGTAAGATGAGCGTCCGGCGCTCGCGTATCACTACCACCGTAAAGCCTTCCGTGTGCGAGCTGACAAGCAGCGCATCGCCCGCGCTTGCCGTCATCAGCCAGCGCGCTTCGCCAACGTGACGCGGAAGGATTAAGCCCGTGCGCCAGCCGAGCGAGGCGAAGACGGCCTCGTATTCGGCGAGCACAGACTCTCGCATGCCGACTGCCATGTAACGCTGGCGACCCTGTGCATCGGGCGACAATTTCTCGCGCGCGATACGCAATTCTTCCAGCGTCGCGCCGAAGTTACGCTCCGTCTTCCAGCGCAAGACCTCTTCCAATTCGGAGCGCGAGCCGGGCGCGCTCTCCAGATGAAGGATTAATGTGCGCGTCGCAGCCTCCGGCAATGCCACAGACCATTTACGCTGACGCCCCAAACCCGCTCCCACCACGGCTTCTTCCAGAGCATGGGCCAACTCCTGCGGGTCTGCGATATTGCTCTCGTCGAAACTGGGCTTGAGAAGCGACGCCGAGAGAGCGACCGTTGCGGCTCGTCGCAGAGAGAAACCTTCGCCGCGACGGCGCTCCACATGAACGACCGCCGCGCTACTGCTATCCAGCCCAATGGCCGCCGTGGGTAATCGCGGCGTGATCAGTTTACTTAAAGGATGCATTCAATTTTGGATTTTGGATTGGCGCTTAAGGTATCTTGAATCTGAGACATTCAGATTTGAAATCTCAAACAGAACAAATCAAAAATGGTGATTGTGTTTTCTAAATCCAAAATGGTCTCACCATTCGCTGTAGGGTCTGCCGTCGCTTCCCATGTCGGTTGAGGTGCTATGGACATCAACGAGGCCCTGCCCGCCATCGGTCAAGTTCGGATCATCGCCCATCACCTCCGTCCAGGTGGTTTCGCCGGTGATCGGGTCTTCCGGCTTCTCTCGCATGTATCCGGAGGTAACCAGATCATCAAGCGAGGGCGGCAACTTACCTTTGTCGGCGGCGTATTGATCAATCAGCTTCCTCATATTGAACAGGTCGTCGCGCAGAACGGTCTCGCGAGCGTGGAGCACGGTTTTCTGGTACTGCGGCAGAGCGACAGCGGCCAGAATGATGATAATCGAGATGACGATCATCAGTTCGAGCAGCGTAAAACCGCGCTCCCTTCGGAAGAAGGAGAAAGGTAAAAGGTAAAAGGCAACATTATGACGGCGAGCAGCATGGGCTTCGTCTGCCCGCCTTTTCCTTTTTCCTTCTTCCATTTTCCTTAACATCTTACCAGTCACCGTATTTATCTCCGTTGAGCGCCGTCTCTGAGGATTTAGAGCGCACATCAAAGACGTTCTCACCACCCGAACAGGAAGAGGAATCCCCGGACTCGTAAGACGAGCGTAAGCACCAGTCCGCGCGCCCGGTCACGGGGTCTTCGGGAATGGCGCGCAAATAGATTTTCTTCTTGGTCGAGGTCTGACCGAGATCGGTTGCGGTTTCATTCGAGCCTGTAAGGCCAGCGCCACCAAGTTGTTGTCGTTGAGCGCGCGCCACAACATTGACGCCGTTGACGAGCGTCTCCAGATCAGGCGGATAGCGATCAGGATTGTCCACGGTAAAGATAGTGCAATCGCTGATGACGACCTTGCTGCGTGGATCAATCACCATTTGCGCTTGATTCTGCTGGTTCGGCGCACCACCCTGCGGCGGATTCTGCCCCGGAGGCGGGGGCGGAGGGGGTATCTGCGATGTGGCCGCGCCAGCGCACTGCATCCCGACCGTATCGCGATGAAACTCCTCGATGGCTATACGCATCTCGCGCAAAGCCTCGCGCAGCCGCTGCTCACGTTGACGCTTGACGGAGACTTTGATCAAAGGGATCACGCCGAGCGTTAAGATCGTCAGCACCGTCAGGGTCATCACAAGCTCGATAAGCGTAAAGCCCCTTTGGCTTCGCTTCAAGCCGGACGAAGGACGAAGAACAGAAGGCCATACGGAATGGGAAGCCGGCAGCAGGCGACGTGAGCGAGCGAACAGACCGCCAGCGCCTGTTCGCTCTTCAACGGCAGGAGCGCCGTCTCTCTCTTTCTGCTTTCCGCATCCCTTATTCATTACTGCTTCACCGTGAGGCGTCCGGGCAATAACCTCAATTGAAGCCCGCGACCGTCAGCAGCATTGAGGTACATATTGTTCTGATCGAACACGATCTTGCTCTCGCCGGGCGCAATAGCTTCGATGTCCAGATAGAACAGCACACGCGCGCCCGTCGCTGCCGCCGCATCGGGCGATGGCGAGACGGAGACCAGCATCAAGCCATTAGGATCAACTGACTGTGTGATGGTCGGCGACGCCCCCCGAGCATCAACATAGCCTTTGGTGATGCCGCGCACGGCGATTGTGTGCGGATCAAAGTGCAATGCGAGGAGCGCAGTACCTAGCGGCGCATCGGTCGTCAGCAAAATAGCCAGACGCTGCTTTTCGCCGACGCGCATCTCCTGTCGCTCAGACATCAAGCGCAGCTCGGCCACGCCCGTCGCCCCGGTCTTTACTATCGCTTCAACCTTTGTGCCCGCAGGGTCAGCCATACGCACGGGCGCGGCGCTCTTTTCCGGCAGGGGAGGAGGGGCATCCATAGAGGAGAGCGCGGCTGCGACCTGAGCATTACCGCCGGTCGTGCTCGGAGTGGCGGTTGATTGAGTCAGCATGGCCTTCAGTCTCTCGGCGATATCAGCGTTGCCCGGCAGCGCCAGAGATTGCACCGCAGCCGGAGCAGGCGCGGAATTATTTCCTACCGGCGCGGCTACATTCGAAAGGCTCCTGGCGACCGAAGCGCTCGTCTGATTCACTGCGCTCACAGCACTGGTCATCATTGCCGCCGAATTATTCGGCGCTGTCGTCGTAGGAGTACCTGCGGTGTCGGCCAAAGCTCTCGGCGCAGGCACGTAGGCGGGTTGTTCAGCATCCGGGAGCTGCACGACCACGTTTGTAGAAACTGAATTGTTTCGAGCGCGGCGAGCGGCGGCGGTGGCAAGCTGCTGCTCCTCGCGGTCTGCATCCTGTAGCAACGCTTCGAGCGAGCCTGAGGTTGGCGTTTGCAGCGTACCGCTCGGTCGCTGCTCCTCGTCACGCGGTGTCACAGCGGGCGCGCGCAAGACGCGCGGCGTCACGGCGATGACGACATCCGTCTGGAAATTGTCGCGGCGCGGAGTGCTAAACAGGCGACCGAGGATTGGAATCAGACCGAGCAGAGGAATACCCGCGCGCCCCTGTGACTGTTTATCCTGGGCGACGCTCGCCAGCATCATCGTGCGGTTGTTCTGAATGCGCGCCGTGCCGGTGATAGTCCGCTCGGTAAAGGTCGGCGTCAGACTTCCGGGATTAAGCACATCCTTCGACTCGATAGACATCTTGACCTGCACGTCCAGATTCGGGAAGACCTGCGGTGTGAACTTGAGAGTCAGACCTGTCGGCTCGTAGTTAAAGACAGGGAAGCCGCCCCCAAACCCGACGCCACTATTGACCCCGCCTCCCGTGCCCGGAGTGGTGTTGTTGGTCGTGCCGAAGGGGAAGGTCTGCGCCGTCTGGACGGGCACTCTCTGGCCTATGCGTGCGGTAGATTCTTCACCGTTAAAGGCGTGAACCTGTGTTGAGGCGAGCAGCTTCGTCCGGTCTCTGCGTTGCAGGGCGCTGATGATTGAAGGAGGGATAAGCAGCGCCGCACCGGCAGCCGTCGGCACACCGACGTTAGCTACACCCCTGTCGCCTAAAAATACGGACAGGCCGCGCTGCAAACCACCGAGGTTGGTTAGCTGGGCATCCGTTCCGAATTGATTACCGAACTGCAAGAGGTCTGTGCGCGATACTTCGTAGATGTTTACGTCCATCACGACTTCCGCGCGATCTTTATCTATGCTCGAAATGATGTCGCCGATGAGGGCTACGTTCTCCGCCGTGTCGCGAATGGTCAGACTGTTGGTGGCCTCGTCATCAATGACAATAGTTTGCGGGCGGCCCTGCTGCGGCGGGATCGCCTGTTGGATCAGTGTTTTTGCTTTTTTCGGATCAACGTTTGCTAGATAAAACGTGCGAATGACCAGTTGCTGGTACTGCGGCCTGCGCGTCTGGTCGGCGACAAGAATCGTGCGCCTGCTCAGTTTTTGAAAGAAGAGCCCTTCCTGCAAAAAGATATAATCGAGTGCCTGCCCCGTCGTCACATCTCTCAGGTTGATCTCGATGTTGCGCGGCTGGCGAAACGACTGGCTGTCGAAAATGACATTGATATTTAGTTGCTCGGCCAGGCTGCGAATAAAGCTCTTAAGGTCGCCGCTATAGTTGATGACGCGAAGCTGCTCGACGCGCGGGGGTGCGAGCTGCGACGGTTCCTGCTGAACGTTGTTGTTGCTCCGGTCTGGCGTGGCCGCGCCATTGGTTCGGAGCGAAGCAGGCGAGACCCTTGACGCAGAGCCGTTCCTGGATGTTCCATTACCGTTAGTTGTTCCGTCCCCACCCTCCTTCTCGCTTTGAAGGCGCAGCATGCGCTCCATTTCCGAGAGGGCCAATTGATTGACCGGATCATAGCCATATGCCTGTCGAAAGGCATTATAAGCTCCGATGTAATCATGCTGTTCAGCCAGGGAACGCCCCTGAATCATAAACATCTGCGAAGCGTTGAAGAGGGCGCGCCGGTAATGAAGCTGGTACTCCATGTTGGCCGGGTCGGCGGCGACCGCCAGCGAGAACTCCTGCGCGGCGCGATCCCATTGCTGGGCCGCTTCGTATTGCATCCCCTGCTTAAAGTTCTTCTCGCCCTTTTTTTTGGCGAGCGCCGAGATCGGCGTCAGGAGCAAACAGATGGTTACGAGAAGCGCTGCGAAGGAACGAACATGGATAGATGTCTTCATCTCAATTCTCTCTTTTGGTCTAAGCGAAGCCGTCAAAAAAAAAAACAAGTGAGCGGCGAGTAGTGCGCTGTAAGCATTTAAGAAAAGCTTCTGTTTGTCTGCTTACCGCTTCCCCCTCACTGCCTGATCTCTTCAACGAAGGTGACGCGATTAATCTCGTGCAATGTTGAAATACCCGCGAAAACTTTTTGCAGCGCGGATTCACGCAAGCCCGTTAAGCCTTCGGCCTCGGCAGCGCGTCGCACCTCGGAGCCCGGCCGTCGCTCAACGATCATCTCGCGTATATTGTCTGTCAAATCGAGCAGCTCGTGAATCGCCGTGCGCCCGCGATAGCCCGTATGGTTACAGGCGTCGCAACCGATGCTCTTGAAAAAGACTCTTTCTTTCTGTTCTTCGGGCCGCAAGCCCGATTCCAACAATTCTTCCGGGGACGGATCATAAGCGCGCTTGCACACGGGACAGAGCATACGAACGAGCCGCTGCGCAAGCACGCAGTTCAAACTGGAGACGAAATTATACGGCTCAACGCCCATATTGAGAAAGCGGCCGATCACGTCTATGACGTTGTTGGCGTGGACGGTCGTGAAAACCAGATGGCCCGTCAGCGCAGACTGGATGGCGATCTGCGCCGTCTCCGTGTCGCGTATCTCGCCGACCATGATCTTGTCCGGATCGTGGCGCAGGATTGAGCGCAGCCCGCGCGCAAAGGTCAGTCCCTTTTTCTCGTTGACGGGAATTTGCGTAATACCATGTAACTGGTACTCGACCGGGTCTTCAATGGTGATGATCTTGTCTTCTTCGTTCCTGATCTCGTTTAGGGCAGCATAGAGCGTGGTCGTTTTGCCTGACCCTGTTGGCCCCGTGACGAGCACCATCCCGTATGGCTCGGCGATGTAGCGCCGAAACTTTCTGACGTCCTCTTCGGCGAACCCGACGACGTTTAAGTCCAGATTACGAAACGATTCGTTGATCTGCTCTTTGTCCAGAATACGAATGACGGCATCCTCGCCATGCACAGTCGGCATGATCGAGACGCGGAAGTCCACGTTGCGCCCCTTGTAGCGCACGCGAAAGCGCCCGTCCTGCGGAACCCTTCGCTCGGCGATGTCCAGTTCCGACATGACCTTGATGCGCGAGATCAAGGTCTGGTGAAAGGCCAGATCAATCGGGTCAACCTTCTGGTAGAGCGCGCCGTCAATGCGGTATTTGACCTGGACTTCTGTGTCGCGTGTCTCGATGTGAATGTCGGAGGCACGCGATTCCATCGCGTTAAAGATGATCGTATCAACGAGCTTGATGATCGGCGACATGTCGGAGTCTGTCGCCAGACGGTCGAGGTCTAAAACCTCTTCCCCGGTCTCTGTCTCTTTGACGAGCGAGATACGGAAGCCCGAAGCGGCCTCTTGCAGGACGCGCTGCGTTGCATCGCCCTTGCGCAGCACAACGTCTATGGCCCCTGCGGTCGCCACATGCGGCACAATCCGCGCGCGCAGCGCGCTCGCCAGCTCGTCCAGTTGTTCGAGGTCGGTCGGGTCGGCCATCGCCACATGAAGACGCTTGCCATCACGCCTGAGGGGTACGAACAGGTGGCGCAGCATCAGGTCAACGGGAAATTCGTTCAAGAGCGCGTAGTCAATCGGAGATTCGCCCTCGGCTGGCAGTAAATCCACGTATGGCAGGCGGTAACGACGTGCCAGGTTGCGCGCCTCGCGCACCTCCGGCGGCTCATTGGTCTCCGGGAGGGGCAGCAACTCGTCGCGCGTGATGGGCTGCGTGTGATCGCCAAAAGAGGTGAGCGTCTGGCTGTATTCTTCTGATGATTGTTTCATAGCAATTTCCCAATCGCCGTCTGCAAAAATCCCGGAACCTCGCAGTCAAGTCCGACTTATCACCCTGTTGGCGTGTTCGAGATAGATTGAATAATCGGGAGATAAATGGAGAGCAGAATCAGAATTACGACGCCGCCCATCAACACTAGAATCGCAGGCTCCAGCGTCGTCGTCAACTGTTCGAGCCGCACCTCCGCTTCCGCATCATAGAAGATCGCTACTTCGTCCAACATCTCGCGCAGGCTTCCCGAACGCTCGCCGATCCCGATCATGTCAAGGGCGAGTTCGGGAACCCAGCCCGCCGCCTCCAGGCTCTCCGTAAAGGAACGTCCCTCACGGATCATCGGCAGAATGGAGGAGCTTCGCCTTCGCAGTTCTCTGTTCGTGATTGATTCGGCAGCAATCTCCCAGGACTCGACCAGGGTAATGCCGCCCGCCAGGAGAGTCGCGAGCGAGCGTGTCGCCTGCGCCACGGATAATTGCTGCAAGAGCTTTCCGACAAGAGGAATCCTGAGCAGCACTTTGTCTATCGTAAGCTGCCCGGAAGGTGTGCGCGACCACAGAACGAGCCCCACTACGCACACGATCACTAAGGGCGCGAGCCAGAAGATATTCCCCGAAACCCAACCGGAAATCCCGACGACGATTTGCGTCAGCAGCGGCAGCTTGTTGTTGCCGAATCCGGCAAAGAGGTCAGCCATGCGCGGCACGACGTAGATGGTCAGAAAGGCGACCATGCCGAAGGAGGCCATCAAGAGGAACGCCGGATACGCGAGCGCCCCGCGAATCTTGCGCCGGAGGCCAACGTTGCGCCGCATGTAAGCCACGTAGCGCGCGAGGACTTCATCGAGAGCGCCCGAACGCTCGCCCGCGAGGATTGAGGCCGTATAGATACGAGGGAAGATCGGCCCTTGCGCGGCAAAGGCAGCCGAGAGCGCCATCCCGCCCCGAATCTTATCCTCTACGTCTTTGAGCACGTCGCGCAAGCCCGATGCGGTCGCTCGCTTGCGCAGCATAGAGATCGCCTGAAGTATGGGGATGCCTGCACGTACCAGGGCCGAGAGCTGCTGGTTGAAGAGCAGAAAATCATTTGCTTTGACGCGCGAATGGCCGCCCGCTGAGCCTCTGCGCGTGAGGCGCGCCACCCCGGAGGTCTTCGGCGGCGTGACGGCAAAGACGCGAAAGCCCTCGCTTTCAAGACGGACGCGCGCCTCCTGCACGCCCACGGCCTCGATGGTGCGCGTCACGACCTCGCCCGCAGGCGTTCCCAAACGGCAAATAAATTCGGCCATGGTTATTAAATCAAGGGGAAACAGCTCTCATGTGTTGGAGCAGCCGGGGAAGACACGACGAAAAGTATATCATACGGCGCGCACGCGACCATGCGACCACTTGTAAGACGCGCGAGCGCGCCTTTCCTATTCACGCTGCGCGGAGCGGAAAGTTGCAAGCAAACATTGAAGATGGAGGACTGGCTTCTTGCGCGTGTCGGCGGGAGTGTCTTACAATGACGGCCAGCCATCGCTTATTTATTACTGGAAGTGGCGAGCGGTAGTCTCCCCAGCACAACCGATTGATCGCTTCAAAAAATAAGAGCACGCTATTTTGTCCTGGAATTTCCAGCCGGGCAACGGTGCGGGCTCTATATTCCTCTTAATCCTGTACTATCTAGTTCTGTAGTTAAGAGGAATGGGGGTTTACATGAAAGTACAGCGCCGTCGCTACGCCTTTTCCCTTGCGCTTGTCTTCTGCCTCGCCTTTGTCATCCTCGCGCTCATGGTAGTAGCGCCCGTCATTCGCGCTCAACAGAAACCGAACGCCGCACCCACGCCAAATCGTCCGACCTCAGGAACCGACGAACAGGTCATCATCAATACGGACTTGATCACGCTGACCGTCACCGTGACGGACACCTATGGTCGCTATGTTTCCGGATTGGAGAAGAAGCATTTCACAGTCTTTGATGACAAGGTCGAGCAGGAGGTCACATTCTTCAGCGACGACGATGCGCCTGTCTCTGTCGGCGTGATCTTCGATCTGTCGGGCTCGATGAGCGGCGACAAGATCAGGAAGGCGCGTGAAGCGCTCGGGCGCTTTATCCAGACGAGCCATGATTCGGACGAGTATTTTCTGATCGGCTTTAATAGCCGCGCCCAGCTTCTTTTAGACCGGACGCGCGACGGCAACGCCGTCCTTAACAAGCTGACTTTCGTTGAGCCGAAATCCAACACGGCGCTCTACGACGCCTGTTACTTGGGCGTCGAGAAGGTCGCGCGCGGGACACACCCGAAGCGTGCGCTCCTGCTCATCAGCGACGGTCAGGACAACGATTCGCGCTACACCTTCAGCGAGGTGCGCCGCCTCTTGAAGGAATCCGACGTGGTGCTTTATTCCATCGGCATTCTCGGCGGAGGCGACCAGGGCGGCACGCTCGGCCTTGAAGGCCAGTCCATTCTCGACGAGCTTTCTTCCGTCTCAGGCGGTAAGGCTTTCTTCCCGAACAGCGCGCCGGAAATGGATGAGATATTCGAAAAGATCGCGCTTGAGCTGCGTCACCAGTACTCGATTGGTTACCGTCCGGTCAATTTCGCTAATGACGGCAAGTGGCATAAGATCAAGGTCAAGGTACAGCCTCCGCGCGGGCTGCCGCGTCTCTCGATACGGACTAAGGAAGGCTATTACGCGATTACCAATCCGCGCAAATGAGGTTAATCTCCTAAAGGTGCGGCAACGCGCGCCCGCCTTGTGCGCATCTTTGTAGATGTGCGCGCGAGCAGCGTGTTTCGCGCTGCTCTTTGCCCCGGCCACGCGAGCCCTCTGCAAGCGGCTCATTAATCGAGTGCGAAATGCCCCGTCGCTCCCCTCCTCTCTTCACGGTCGGGCGCGCGGGGCGCTTTACTAAAGTGGAGGCCGGATGTCAGTCAAAGCAAACCTGATTTTACTAACATCCGGCATCTGACATCTAACATCTGTTTTTCGAGGGAACGTTAAGTGATGAACTATTGCCAAGCATGGAAGATTGCTCCGGCGCGACGCACGCTGGCCGTTATCGCCGCTTGCGCTTTTGTGCTGGGGCTCCTCGTCTTTTCTCACGCCGGACAGGCACAGTCACAACAACAACAACCGGCGGATGGGCGTCCGCGCCGCGCCGCGCAAACATCCTCCCCGTCGCAGCAGAAGCCAGCGCCCACGCCGATCCCGCGCCCCGCCCAGCCTCAGATCAGGGTTTTGGATGAAGCGCCGCCGGACATGCCGAACCCTGAAGGTCAGGAGATCAACGAGAACGATGTCGTCAAGGTTGACACTAACCTGGTTAACCTGAACGTGCGCGTCATTGACCGCTTCAATCGTCCGATTGGCAATATTCGCCAGGATGATTTCAAAGTTTACGAAGACGGCGTGCTGCAACCCATCGGCTTCTTCTCGACCGAAGAAGTGCCGGTCAGTTATGGACTGGCCGTAGACAATTCCGGCTCAATGCGCTCGCAGATAGATAAGGTCATCGAAGCGGGAAAGATTCTCATCAATACCAACAAGTCCGGCGACGAAACCTTTCTCGTCCGCTTTATTGATAGCGAGAAGATAGAGACGATGCAGGATTTCACCTCGGATAAAGAGCGGCTCTCTGACGCCCTCGACAGCATGTATATCGAAGGCGGGCAGACGGCCATCATTGATGCTGTTTATCTGGCCTCCGAACGAGTCTCCAGCTACAAGAAGGGCGACGACCTCAATGATCGTCGTCGTCGCGCGCTCATCGTCGTCACGGACGGCGAAGACCGCAACAGCTTCTATAAGATTGACCAACTCTTCGCCAAGCTGCGCGAGGAAGACGTGCAGATTTTCGTCATCGGTTTCGTCAACGAGCTGGATAAAGAGGGCGGGATCATTCGCAAAAGCCCGAAGGACAAGGCCGTTGATCTGATCAATCGTCTCGCCAAAGAAACGGGCGGACGCGCCTTCTTCCCGAACAATCTGTCCGAGTTGAATGATATTGCGCGCGAGATTTCCGGCGACCTGCGCACGCAGTACGTCCTCGGCTATTATCCAACTAATACCGCGCGCGACGGCTCATACAGACAAATACGCGTCGCTGTCAATAGCCCGCAGGGCGAGCGTCGCATCGCTCTCACACGTACGGGCCGCAAGGCAACGCCGCAAGGCATGCCTGCAACACAGCAGCCGTCACGTACGGGCAACAACACGACGCCGGCGCGACCCGGCGCGGGCGTGCGAAAGACTCCGTAAGTAATTCGCGAAGCCCGATGGGTAATCTCTGTGATCGAGCCCCGGCCCGCTGTTGCATAACACGGGCCGGGGTTTTGACTTTGATCAGGAGGAGATAAAAGAATGGCCGACGCGACTCTCAAAAGGGTGGCCTTCGTTCGTCATGGCGAGACGCCGCTGCACGTAGGCGCTAATCGTTTCTGCGGCGACCTCGATCCAGACCTGACAACGCACGGCCGCGAACAGGCCGCGCACGCCCGCGAACTGCTATCTAACATCATGCCCGAAGTTGACGCGGCGTGGATGAGCCCTCGCCTGCGCGCACGCCAGACGGCGAATCTGCTTCTTCCAGATGCAGAGTGGCAGGTTGTTGACGATCTGCGCGAGTTAGCATTTGGCGAATGGGAGGGATTGACCAAGGAAGAGGCCGGCGTGAAGACTCCCGAAGCCTATCGCGCGTGGGAAATTGATGCTTACCGAAACGGCCCGCCGGGCGGAGAGAGAGGCCTTGACGCTCAACCACGGGTTGAGCGCATCGTTGATGCTATCTCGAAGAGTTCGGCGCGGAACATTCTCGTCGTCTCACATATCTCAATCCTGCGTCTGCTCATCGGCCTGCTGATAGAGATTCCGCTCTCCGAGGTGCGACTTAGATTGGACGTGCAGCAGGGCAAAGTGGGCCTGCTGGAAATGTCCGGGTGCAAGGCCAAGCTGACGATTCTTAATCGTTAGAGCAAGTGTGAATTGATTGCGAAGGCGCTCGGCTCGGCTATAGCATAAGCAAGGATTATCCTGCTTATGCCTTGTGAGGTCGCACTGCTCTTTGAGCGCCGGTTATTTCGCCGGCGGCTCAATCGAGATCAGGTATGCGATAAAGGCGATGAACGCCAGGGCAAAGCAAAAAATAAAAAGAACGACGGGATTCATGCCGAGTAATCTCGCCCCGTCCTTCTCATCTTCAATAACACCTTTTGGCAGTGCCAGTTTGGCGGTGTCAAGGACGATGGCCCCATCCTTATTTAAGGCTTTATCCGGCTGCTTCCCGTTTTGCTCTTCGGGCGGAGCGAGATGCGCCGCGTGCCTGGCAGCCTTCGCGCTTTTGGCCTTGACCGGACTAAGCGACCGACGCGACTCTTTTTTTACAGCCATTTTATTTTCCTGAAATAAACGTAGAGACCAAAGCCGACGACCACCATCCCCATCAGGGCAAAGATGTAGCCGTATTTCCATCCAAGCTCCGGCATGTGCGTGAAGTTCATCCCGTAAATACCTGCGATCAGCGTCACAGACATCAAGACAGTAGAAATCGCGGTAAGTCGCTTCATGACCACGTTCATGCGATTGCCCTGGATCGAAAGATAAGCGTCCATCGTCGTGCCGAGCAGGTCGCGCAGCGAATCAACAGTGTCTGCGACGCGGATTATGTGATCGAAAACATCCTGAAAGTAAACATGCGTTTCGCGCGCAAAGATCGGCTGCTCGCGCCTGAGCAAAGTATTAAAGACATCCCTGAGCGGCGTGATCGAGCGGCGCAGGTAAAGAAGCTGTTTCTTGATACGGAAAATCTCTTCGATTGATCCTGTTTGAAAGTCGCCGAAGATTTGATCCTCCAATTCGTCCATCCGCTCGCTCAAAATATCGAGCAGCGGCATGTAATCATCAACGATGGCGTCTGTCAAAAGGTATGCAAGTAGTCCCGCTCCATGCTCTGCGCGGTCGCTCCATTCCGGCCACAATCGTTTGGCGATCTTGATGGCGCGAATCGGTCGGCTGTGAACCGTGACCAGGTAATTTGCGCCGAGAAAAATGTTCAACTCGCGCAGCTCCAGGTGATCGTGCGGGCCGACCAGCTCCGCCTCGTAGAGCACCATAAAATAGTAGCCCGGGTACTCTTCGACCTTCGGGCGCTGGTGCGTCTGCTGGCAATCTTCTATCGAGAGGGGGTGAAAGTTGAACTCTTCGGCAAGCTCTATAAAATCCTGGCTTGTCGGGTCGTTGACATCCACCCAGACGACGTTTTGCTTGCCCAGGCAAAGATCGCTGATGTCGGCAGCCGGAAAATCCTCCGTGAACTTTTTGGCAGCGTTGTCCAGACAAACGGTCGTGATCAAATATTCAGCCCTCCCCACGGTCAAAGCTCCCTGAGTATAGCTATTCCGAGCGCTTTTGGCACAGTTTTCGAGCGCGCATCTGAGATTTACAAGCGTCCTCGCGGCTTGACTTAAGTGGCTAAAAAGAATTAACTTCGCCAGTCTTGATGGTTTGGTAAAGCCACGATGGCAGCCGGGGGATGCGTCCTCGTTTCTATCACCAAAGCGCATGTTGCCCGCCTGTAAAGCGTCAACTGCGAACACTACGGCGCGCATTAACAACCCAATCTAATTCGGACTTCCGCCCCTGTAGCGGTATTCATCTGCGAGGTACTTGATGATTTCGGGAAAACTTAACGGTAAAGGCAACGGGAACGGGAACGGCCACACAAAAGCGGGCGCGCAAGAAGAGATGCCCGCCACGATGAACGCGCCAGCCGACGGCGGCAAACTCATCGTCCTGACCGCCCCGCTGACGGAAACCATTGACCACGCGGGCTACTTTATACAGATGGCGATGGCCAGCTTGCCCATCTGGATGGAGGGCGTGCTCAACAGAAAGTATCCGAAGTGGCGTGAGGTCGAGTACAACGAGGACGGCTCGGCGCGCTACATGCCGGCGGGCGTTCGCCTGGTTGAGACCTCCCTGCTGCGCGAATACAAGCCCGAAGATATGGTCGCCTGCTATCCGCACGACCTGGATAAATTCGTTGGCCCGCGCACGCGCATCGTCGCCGTCTCAACGCACAATCCCTTAGGCGTTACCTTTGCCGCAGGCGTCTACACTTCCATCTTCGGCTCTTCAAGAATGCCGATCAATTCTCATTACTCCAGAGAAATGTTCGACGCCATCAAAGCGAACCCCTATCGCGACAACTTTAAGGTTATCGTCGGAGGATCGGGCGGCTGGCAGATCACGCAGACCAAAATGTTCGAGGAACTGAGCGTTGACTGCGTGGTTGAAGGACGCGCCGAATCACAGGACGTGATGGAGCTGTTTCGCAAAGCGATTGCGGGCGAGCCGCTGCCACAGGAGATAGAGGTCAAGCACCCCGTTAACCGCGATGATATACTTTTCCCCAATACGCGCACCACCTTCGGCGTGGTCGAGATGACGACCGGCTGCGGACGACGCTGCCAATTCTGTGTGCCCGATCTCAATCCGCAGATTGACCTGCCCAAAGATAAGATCATGGATGCCGTGAGGGCCAACGTCAAACATGGCAACAAGCAAATTTCGCTCGCCACGGAAGATATGTTTATCTGGGGACAGGTTCACACAGATACGCCCTTTTATTTCCCTAACCGCGAAGCCCTGCTCAATCTTTACTCCGACATCGTCAACACTCCGGGCGTCGAGCAACACGTCCTGAGCCATGCGACCATCGCGCCCGCTGTCGTTGATCCGCTGCTCATCAAAAAACTCTCCGAGCTGTTGCTGCCCAAAAGCCCGATTCACTTTCCTTATCTGAGCAGCCACCCGGAGAAGAAGGCTCTCGCGCCCCTGATCGGTCTTGAGACCGGCTCGGTTCGCATAGCGAAACAGATCATGGCGAGCAAAGGCGTGCCGTTCCACGCCGAAGATTGGCCCAGCGTCGTGCTGGAAGGATTAAGCGTTCTGAACGAGAACAACTGGTTTCCGGCGATGACCTTAATCGTCGGCAGTCCCGGCGAACAGGACGAGGATGTCGAGGCGACGCTCGATCTCGTCTATGAGATGGAACGCCGCGGGCTCTTCGCTTTTCTGATCCCCTCCATCTTCACACCGCTGCATGACACGCGCATGGAGAAGAAGATGGGCGTGACGGAGACCAAGCAGCTAACGCCGCTGCAATGGCAGTTGATGATGAAGTGCTGGAAGATGAACCTGCGGCCCGGCCAGTATAGCTGGTGGGGGCCGACCGCCTGGCGCGTCGGCTCAATCGGGATGTGGCTCTACAAGCTGCGCAAACTCAATGGGCCTAACTTTACCTACCCGCTCTGGATGTTCTCCGGCGCGATCTCGGAAAAGAACCTCCACCGCATGGGCAAGATTTATATGGGCAAGCCGCTCCAGACGAAGAACCGCAAAGAGCTGCTGGCCACCATCAAGCCGTCGCACTGGCAATACCTGCGCGAAGATAACGGCGACCTGCCGGAAGGCTACACGCCGCCGTCGCAGGCGGAGAGGATTACGCATCCGCTTCCGGTAGTCTCGGCCATGAACATCGGCGCTCAGCCGTAAACTGACCCGCAATTCCAAAAGAAAGAGGAACGATGAACAGCCCTTTGGCCTTCACCGCTCCTCTTTTCTCTTTGACGCTCCTCGCGCCTTCACATCTTCGGCGGTCGCTACTTTTTACCTCTGACCGACCCGCTGATCTTCTTGCGCGTCGTCTCGCCGCTCTTCAGCACAGGGATGCCCTGATCCACTTCCGCGTGCGGGCGCGGGATGACGTGCGTGGCGACAACAGTGCCGACACGGGACGCGGCGGCCGCGCCCGCCTCCACGGCGCTCTTGACCGCCGCCACATCCCCGCGCACAATCGCCGTCACGAGCCCCGCGTCAATCTTTTCATAACCAACCAGCGTGACGTTAGATGACTTGACCATCGCATCCGCCGCCTCGATCATCGCCACGAGTCCCATGCATTCCACCATGCCTAGTGCTTCCATGTTTATCCTCTCAAATTAATGGTTAGTCTGTACTGCCGCTAATTCCGCAATGAGTGAATCGGCGCGGGGATGCGTCCGCCGCGCCGTATAAAATCTGCGCAGTTAAAAGTATTGACGGCCATGATGGGTGCGCTGCCGAGCAGGCCGCCGAACTCTACCATCTCGCCAACGTCTTTGCCCGGCACGGGGATGATGCGCACGGCTGTCGTCTTGTTATTCATGACGCCGACGGCCATCTCGTCGGCGATGATCGCACTGATGGTCTCGGCAGAAGTTTTGCCGGGCACGGCAACCATGTCTATCCCGACCGAGCAGACGCTCGTCCAGGCTTCAAGCTTTTCGAGCGTCAAAGCGCCCACCCGCGCCGCTTCGATCATGTTCGCATCCTCGGAGACGGGGATAAACGCGCCGCTCATGCCCCCGACAGAGGTGGAAGCCATCGCGCCGCCCTTCTTCACGGCGTCTGTCAGGAGCGCGAGCGCGGCTGTCGTTCCGGGCGCACCCGCGCGCTCGAAACCCATGCCCTCTATGATCCCAGCGACGGAATCTCCGGGGACGGGTGTCGGCGCTAAAGAAAGATCAATAATGCCGAAGGGCAGCCCCAGGCGGCGCGCCGCTTCGCGCCCGATAAGCTCACCGGCGCGCGCGAGCTTGAAGGAGAGTTTTTTGATGATCTCGGCCAACTCGTGCAGGGGCAGATCAGTCGGCGCATGGCGCACGGCATGATTGACGACGCCCGGCCCGGAGACGCCGACGTTGATGACAGCTTCGGGCTCACCAATGCCATGAAACGCGCCCGCCATAAAGGGATTGTCCTCGACGGCGTTGGCGAAGCAGACGAACTTGGCGCACGCGAGCCCATCCCGCCTCCGTGTGCGCTCGGCCATCTCTTTGATCAGATGACCAGTGCGCCCGACTGCGTCCATATTGATCCCGGCGCGCGTCGTCGCGACGTTGAGCGAAGAGCAGAGACGCTCGGTCGTCGAGAGCGCTTCGGGAATCGAATCTAGAAATGCGCTCTCCGTGCGCGTCCAGCCCTTATGAACCAGCGCCGAGTAGCCGCCGATAAAGTCTACGCCGACCACGCCCGCCGCCTCGTCTATCGCCCGCGCCAGTTGCAGAAAATCACCCTGGCCGCGCGCATGCTCGCTGATGATCGAGGCGGGCGTGATCGAGATTCTCTTGTTGGCGATGCGTAGGCCCACCTCGTCGCCGATCTCATTGACGGTCGAGACCAGTCGCGCCGCCACGCGCTCTATCTTATCTCTCGCGCGCGCGGCCGTTTTCTCAATGGAATCACTCACGCAATCGCGCAGAGAGAGACCGAGCGTGACCGTGCGCACGTCCAGATGCTCCATCTCCGTCATCCGCACGGTCTGCAAAATTTCCGCCTGCGTATATTCCATAAGGACTTTTTTTAAGAGAGCCCCGCGCTCGCTTTTTAACTGTTAACTAAAACCCGTGCGCGTGATCTTCCTATCCGAGGGTTTGGCTGAGCAAGAGCAAGACGAGTGAAAGAAGGACGAGCACGGCGGCGACCAGAACGAAACGCAGGCCGGGATCATCCGCCGCTTCATCAAGCACGACGGTCGAAGCCTGCCGTATTTTCTCCACGCGCGGGGCTATTTTCCCCTCCACCGCGCCGCGCGCCGCGACCTTCACACGATGCCTGCGTGTCGGCGAAGCCCCTGCTGCGACATGACTGCTTTCAGCCGTCAGGGTCTCTTTTCCATCCGCGCGATCATCATCAATCGCGGCCTCAGAGGAGGAAACGACTTCATCTGAAGGGACAACCACAACTGGATCATCAACGGCGAGCGTCTCGCTTAAGGGCGCGGCAGCAGCAACGTCATCATCGCCGACCGTTACCGCGAGCGGTTGGGGATCCGTTGCCGCCACCATTGCCTCCGCTGTTTGATTTAACTGGCTTTCCGGAGCGGCTACCGGAGAGACAAAATTCGACTCTTCAGGATTGAGAGACGCGCCGCATTGCGGGCAAAAACCCGCATGATTGCGAACAGCGGCCCCGCATGTTTTACACCGGCGTGCGATCTCAGGTTCCATAAGAACAGTATTAACGAATCACAAGTGAAGAGTGAAAGCGGTTTTGCCTGTCTCTCGTCACTGCTTTTATATTCTGTGCATGGCGTTAAAGAGGTCTTCGCGTTGAGCGTAGATATGTACGCCCAGATGCTCGCCCTCGTTGCGAAAACGTTCCTTGAGCGCGGCGACCGACTCGCGTGCGCCTGACATATCGGCGATGATCACCATCGCGAACTTGCCCTGCACGACCGTCTGATTAATATCAATAATACTGCACTCGGCCTCGGCCAGTATCTGTGAGACGGCGGCGACGATGCCCGGATGATCAACTCCAAACACGGAGATGATCAAACGTTGTGCAGACCCCTCGGAGCGCGCCTCGCGCTCTCGCGCATTCATCGCTGCTCCGCCCTCGCCGGCCTGCCCGGCATTAAGCCCGTTCTTTTCGATCACGGGCTCAATCGCACGGTAAACATCCGTCACCAACTGCTCGACCGTCTGCTCGTCGGCGGACGCGCCCAATCGTCCGTAAACCGCGCGCGTAATCCTGTAAATCAACTCTTCGTTTGCCATTACTCGATTTTGGATTTTAGATTTTGGATTGGCGACCAACATAAGCTGAAAGCCTCGATTCCGTGATTCAAGATTCACAAAGCGTTAATCTAAAATCTAAAATCGTCAGGGTTTTCCGTTATCCTGCCCGCCTAGTTCGCGCGCGGCCTCGCGCACCTCTTCGGATTCCGCATCCCGCAAGTCCATTCGATCAACGATAGCGACGACCGCCGCCTCGATTGACATGTCCTGATTGCCGATGGCCGTGCGCGCCGCTTTGCCATAAGCGACCATCACAATCTCGCCCACACCTGCGCCGAGGCGATCCGCGACGACGACGATGTTTTTTGTCGGCTCTTTATCCAGATCGTATGGATGCACGATCAAAAAACGGACGCCCTCCAGATCAGGCGTCTTCTTCGTAGACCACACGGTGCCGACAACTTTGCCTAGAAACATAAAAGCAGATGCTGGATGTCAGATATTAGATGCTGGTTCTGGTTTTAACTGACATCCAGCATCTAATATCTGACATCTGCCTTTCATCCTTTCGCGAACACCTCTACGGGCTCGCCCATGTCGCGCGCGGCGGGCGTGATGATCGTCTTGGAGTTGATGTAAATCTTCTCGCCCTTCTGAATAGCACGGCGTACATCATCTTCGCTGACGAAATCCACCGCTTTGCGATTGTTGCCGTCCCCCTGCGCTTGCGAAGCGCCGTTTGAGGGAGCAGTGGCGCTCTGTTGCTGTGCAGGCGGCGTGCTGGAAACGGATGCTCCATTGCCGCCGCCGCCATTGCGCGCATCAACTGCCTGCGGGGCGGCTGAGGGTTGCGGCGCAGCTTCAGACCTGTCATACATCGTGCCCGCTTCGATGTCTATCACGGGTTGATATTGTGCCGGAGAGGCCGAAGCGTGAAGCGGCTGATGATGATGCTGCGGCGCGACATCCTGTTCGGGACGGCGGCCAGCGAGAAAGCGATCAACGATGGCGGCTATCTCTTCACGACCGATGTTGCGCGCATCGCCGGAAACGGCTGGCTGCTGCTGCTGCTGTGGCATCGCCCGCGCATTGCTGGCGAAGACATGGGGCTGCGGCGGTGTCGCCTGAGTTTCTTTGGATACGACGGCAGCAGGTCGCGCGCTCTTGACCGGACGGACTTCAAAAGCGACGCGCTTGATGTCCATGAGGTGCAGCGGCGAGACGTTATCCGAAGTCACATTCCCGCCCCAGGAGCCGCAGCCAAGAGTCATAGAGGGAGGAAGCGCCGTCGAGAATCCGATTGCGCCATGTGTCGTCGGCGTGTTAACGGTCACGCGCGAGGCAGGCATCTCGTTGCCATAGGAGATGGCCGCTTCGCGCGAGCGCGTGTGAATGCCTGCGGTGTGGCCCATACCTCCGTAGCTCAGGACTTCAAAACAGCGTGCTGCGCCGCGCTCGATTCCATCCTCGACGTAGAAGGCCAGTATCGGTGAGAGCTTTTCCATTGAGAGCGGGTGCTCACGACCGACGCCTGAAACGTCCGCCAACAGGCAGCGCGTGCCGGGCGGAACTTGCAGGCCGGCCAGCTTGGCGATGATCTCGACTGATTTGCCGACGATTGCCGGGTTCAGGGAACGTTGTGGCGTGGCGACGACTTTCGCCAACTGGTCTGCCTCCGACGCGCTCAGGAAATGGCCGCCCTGCGCTTTGAACTGCTCGCGCACCTCACGCTCGATGGGGGCATCACAAACGACCGCCTGCTCCGAAGCGCAGATCGTTCCATTGTCAAAACATTTGCCGGTGAGAATATCCTGCACGGCCTTTGCTACCTCGGCAGTTCTCTCTATAAAGACCGGAACATTGCCGGGGCCAACGCCAAAGGCCGGTTTGCCGGAAGAGTAAGCTGCGCGCACCAGGCCGATGCCGCCCGTCGCCAGTATGACGGCCGTCTGCTTGTGCTTCATCAAGCTTTCAGTGCCTTCAATCGTCGCGGTCGTCATGCAGCCGATAGCGTCTGCGGGCAGACCCTCTTTGATCGCCGCATCACGGACTACTTTGACCGATTCGTTGATCGAGCGCGCGGCTGATGGATGCGGAGAAAGCACTATGGCGTTGCGCGACTTGATTGAGATCAGGCATTTGAAGATGGCGGTCGAGGTCGGGTTCGTCGAGGGGATGATTCCGCAGACCACGCCGCGCGGGCTGGCGATCTCCACTACGTCCTTCGATTCGGAGACGATGCCGACCGTGCGCACGTTGCGAAAATAGTTCCAGACATCCTCGGACGCGAAGCGATTCTTCTCGCGCTTATCGTCGGCGATGCCCATGCCCGTCTCTTCGACGGCCATCGCGCCGAGCCGTGCTGCCTCTCGCAACGCAGCCCTCGCCATCGCTTCGCAGATGCGATCAATCTTAGCCTGATCGAACCGCGCCAGTTGCACCTGCGCGCGATGCGCCGCTTCGACCAGATCACGCGCCTGCTGCACCGACACCAGGTCTTTATCAACTGACATGGATGCACCTCCAACGGGCAGAGGCCAGATGTCAGATGTCAGATGTCAGTTAAGATTAAAACCAGCATCCGGCATCTGACATCCAGCATCTATTTCGCCCGTTCTTTATTATTCTCGCGCGCTGCTCCGGCGGGAAGCGAACGTCCCTGATCGCCTTCGCTGAGTTGTCCACGCTCGCCTGCTCCGAGCGCGCGCTCGTCCGGGCTGTAGCCCGTGCGCCCGTTGGTGGGCAGCACGCGTTCGACTTCACCGTGGGGGCGCGGGATGACGTGCACGCTGATCAATTCACCGACGCGGCGAGCGGCTGCGGCTCCGGCGTCCGTGGCGGCCTTCACTGCGCCGACATCGCCGCGCACGAAGATCGTCACGTAACCCGCGCCGATATATTCTTTGCCTAAAAGCGTGACGTTGGCGGCCTTGACCATCGCGTCCGCCGCTTCGACGGCTCCGACAAAGCCCTTGGTCTCAATCATTCCCAGTGCTTCGAGAGGCATGAGTTTCAATCCTCAACTTTTCTATAGTAGAAGTTAAAAACGAGTATTCCGTGTTTGTAGAACACTCCATCGTAGTCCTGTGCGCGGGAAGAATCAAGAGACGCGCATCCTTTTGCGCCACAAAAGTTTGACAACGTTTACCACCAGACGTTATAGTGCGCGCCAAAGGCACTACGGCCGCAGTGTAAAAGGCGAGCCCGTAAGGGTTTGGAGGCGGCCAGGGTGGTCATCGTTGAAACCTTAACATCAAGACCTGACGCTACGAGAGAATGCACCCCCAATGACCCACTGAGGGTGGACGCAGATTGGTGATGGCAGCATCTTTTGGAGAACAGTTGCGGCTCGCCCGCGAGGCGCGCGGTATTTCTTTGCGTGAAATCTCCGAACAGACGCGCATTTCAATGCGCTATCTGGAAGCCATTGAAACCAACGATTTCAAACGCCTGCCCGGCGGCATCTTCAATCGAAGTTTCGTCAAAGCTTACGCCAAGTACATCGGTTACGACGAGAAGGAGGCCGTCGAAGCTTATACGCGCGCGATGCGCGAGCATGGCGACATGGCCGACGAGGTTCAGTCCCAGCATCATAAACCGCATGTTTATACTGATGGCAACTCCTCTCGCTCGCCTCTCGTGACACTGCTTTTAACGATCCTGATTTTGACGATTCTATCTCTGGGCATCATGGCCGCGCTGCACTGGTATAAACGCCCCCCGGCCGCGCCACCCGGCAACAAGATCGCGGACGCGCCGATCACCCAACCCGCGCAGACGGGAGCAACTGCCCCTGTTATGCCTGCCTCTTCTGCCAACACCTCTACGCCGCAGACAAACCCGGCCGCCACAGGCTTTCAGGTTCAGCTCAAGGCCGTGGGCCAACAGGTCTGGATAAGAGTGTATGTTGATGACGACCCCAGGAAAAGTGGTTTCGCTGGTAATCTGCAACAGGACGAGGCGAAACAGTTCACCCCGGAGCGCAGCCTTAGAGTGCAATGCGCGAAGGACAAACCCGAAGCGCTTCAGATAATGATCAATGGTCGGCAGGCGAAAGTGCCTTTTAACATGAAGGGCTCGCTCGCCGAGATGACCGTGACCAGAGAAGATTACGAGCAGTTTTTGCAATAACAGCCCCGGCGATTCGCAGTGCGGCGAGAGAGCTAGCGCGCCAGTCAGGTATGCCCGCGCGGCAAAACGGTGCGCCGCCAGTCCGGGAAAGAACGAGAACGAGAGGCCCGCTTTAATTGCGGGCATTTTCATTTTATACTTAGCGCATCGCACACATGCGCTGGTTAAACGATTGTTGAGGAACGGCTAATGAAAGACAGCGGCTTCCGCTTTATCGCTCATTATTCCTCAGCTACCAATTTAT
Source organism: Pyrinomonadaceae bacterium (assembly GCA_046714695.1). Lineage (GTDB taxonomy): Bacteria > Acidobacteriota > Blastocatellia > Pyrinomonadales > Pyrinomonadaceae > DASQYE01. The sequence goes on along the minus strand of JBKKAL010000137.1, from coordinate 24,093 downwards.
TTTAAGGAGCATTATGACTACGCCTGATCTTCCGGAAGGTCTCACCTTCGATGATGTTCTCTTAGTGCCGGCGCGCTCCGATGTCCTGCCCGCAGAGACGGACATCTCGACGCAATTCACGCGCGACATACGCCTGCATGTTCCGCTCTGCTCTTCTGCGATGGATACCGTGACGGAAGCGGCGCTCGCCATCGCCCTGGCGCAGCAGGGCGGCATCGGCGTGATTCACAAAAACCTCTCCATCGAGCGGCAAGCGGAAGAGGTTGATAAGGTCAAGCGCTCGGAATCGGGAATGATCGTTGATCCGGTGACGATTCGTCCAGACAGGCCCGTGCGCGAAGCCCTCGCCGTGATGGAGCGTTATAAGATCAGCGGCGTCCCCGTAGTGGACGAGGACGGTCATCTCGTCGGCATCATCACCAATCGCGATCTGCGCTTCGAGACGCGCTTCGACATTCCGGTCTCGGATGTGATGACCAAACAGCCGCTCGTCACAGTCCCCGTCGGCACGACGCTTGAACAGGCCAAGGCCGTGCTGCAAAAGCATCGCATCGAAAAGCTCCTCGTCATTGACAACGACAAACACCTCAAGGGGCTGATCACGGTCAAGGATATTCAGAAGGCCATCAAGTATCCGACGGCGGCGAAGGATAATCTGGGTCGTCTGAGGGTTGCAGCCGCCATCGGCGCAACGGGCGATTTTCGCGAGCGCGCCGACGAGCTTGTCCGCGCACGCGTTGACTGTCTCGTGATAGACACGGCACATGGCCATTCCTCGCGCGTTATAGAGGCCGTGCGCGAGATCAAACGCCGTCACACGGATGTGCAACTGATCGCCGGAAACGTCGCGACCACAGACGGCACGCGCGAGTTGATTGATGCAGGCGTTGATGCGGTCAAGGTCGGCATAGGGCCTGGCTCAATATGCACAACTCGTGTTGTGACGGGCGCGGGCGTCCCACAGATCACGGCGATTTTAGAATGCGTGCAGGCAGCTAGAGAGAGTGGAGTGCCTCTTATCTCCGATGGCGGCGTGAAATTCTCCGGCGATGTCGCAAAGGCGATTGCGGCGGGCGGGGATGTCGTTATGATCGGCTCGCTTTTTGCCGGAACGGAGGAAGCGCCGGGCGAAGTCATTCTTTTCCAGGGCCGCTCATTCAAGACCTATCGCGGGATGGGCTCAATCGGCGCGATGCGCGAGGGCTCGCGCGACCGCTACAGCCAGGAACAGACAGATATTGAATCCAAGCTCGTTCCCGAAGGCATCGAAGGCCGCGTTCCTTACAAGGGCACACTGGCCGACATGGTCACGCAGCTCGTCGGCGGCTTGCGCGCCGGTATGGGCTACACGGGCTGCCGCACGATCAAAGAGTTTCAGGAGCAGACGCGCTTTATACGCATCACCTCCGCTGGATTGCGCGAGTCGCACGTCCACGACGTAATCATCACGAAAGAAGCGCCGAACTACCGCCTAGAATAAGGGATGAGGGATGAGGGCGGCAGCGATGAAAGGAATGCATTCAACGTCTTGAATGTTTTTATTCATCCCTCATCGCTGCCGCCCTCATCCCTACTTTAACTATGTTCAAGAAAGTTCTGGTGCTGTCGGCGTCAGCCGGTGCGGGCCACATGCGCGCTGCCGAAGCGGTCGAGCATGCGATCAAGGAGATGGGCGCGGCCGAAGAGGTACGCCACATAGATACGCTCGAATATACCAACAAGCTGTTTCGTCATCTCTACTCGAAGGCTTACATAGAGATGGTCAACAAAACGCCGGAGGTTCTGGGCTGGCTCTACGATCATCTGGACAAGCCTTGGAAGAATGAGCGGCGACGACTGGCGCTCGATAAATTGAACACGCGCCCTTTCGTCAAGATGCTCAAGCAGTATCAGCCGGAGATTACGATCTGCACTCACTTTCTGCCCGCCGAGATCATTTCATGGCTCAGGGCCAAAGAGAGACTCGCGACGCGTCAGGCCATCGTCGTCACGGATTTCGATGTCCACGCAATGTGGCTCTGTCATCACTATGAGCACTACTTTGTGGCGCTCGAAGAGACGCGCGTTCACTTGGAAAAGCTCGGCATCCCGCCGGAAAAGATCACCACGTCAGGGATTCCCATTGACACGGTCTTCGCTGAAGTGAAGGACAAGCGGAAGATGCGCGACAAACATGGTCTGAGGCAGGACATGACGACCATACTGCTTTCAGCAGGTGGCTTCGGCGTGGGCCCAATGGAGCATATCGTCCAGTCTCTGGCAGAGCTGCGCCAGCGAGCGCAGGTTATCGCGCTGTGCGGTCGCAACGAGGAGTTGAAGACCCGCATTGAACAAGCTGCCCGGCGACTTGCGCCCACCAGCCGCATTCTCATCAAGGCCGTCGGTTATACGAAGGAGATGGACGAATATATGACGGCCTCCGACATCCTGCTCGGCAAGCCCGGCGGGTTGACCACCTCCGAGGCGCTTAGTAAGGGACTGGTCTTCGTCATCGTCAATCCGATACCGGGACAGGAGGAACGAAACTCCGATCACTTGCTCGAAGACGGCGTCGCGATTCGCTGCAATAATCTGCCCGCGCTCGCTTACAAGATAGACCGGCTGCTTGAAGACCCGTCGCGCCTGTCCGCGATGAGATCAAACGCGCAACGCCTCGCACGCCCCAATGCGGCGCGAGAGATCGTCGGCAAGCTGCTCGCGCTCCGGTCAGGCTGGAACTGAATGATAAAAATTGGAATACCTCGCAGTTGATATTGCTCAAAGCCTTACGCTAAAAAAGCAGAAGCCTTGCAATAAACTCCTCGTTGCGCGGCCTATTGACTCGTGATAATCAAACGACAATATGCAAACCAAGAGTCAAGCAAATGCTTCCCCTTATTATCATCTCGGTTATCGCCACCATATTCGCCATCGCTGCCTATCAATACGTGATACATAAGTATTACTGGGGGCCAAAAGGCCCGCCGCAAAAGCGTCATAAGAAAAGGGGCACAAGCGAAAAATAGCGCGAAGGCTTGTCGGAGCACGCCTTCCCTGTCCTATTCTGTGCCGCCTCTCTATTTGATTTTTGATGTTGACACATGGCTCAACGGGGCGTCTTATTTGTCCGCAGATATGTGCCGAGTTGGCGGTCGTGCATATTCGTAAAAATGGCCTGCGTCAGGATTGCTCCGACGAGCGCGAGGAACATGTCCCAGTGCGAATCCCAGATGTCTCCCTGCGTGCCCAGGAATTTGTCGCCCAATTCCGGAGTCACCAGTACCGCCACCCACCACTCTATAAATTCGTAGAACGCGCCGATGGCGAGCACGATTGACGCCGTGATAAAAGCCATCCAGCGGCGCGTCGTCGTCAGGTAGCGCAGCAGAATCTCGCGGATCGGTATCGCCATCAAAAATCCGAGCATGAAATGGGCCACGCGGTCGTAATGATTACGCGACAGGTTAAACTCGTCGCGCAGCCACGTGAACGGCGGCGTCAGCGCGTAGGTGTAGTGCCCGCCGTAAGATTGAACGAAGAGATAAAAGAAGAGCATGTAATAAGAGAGACGCGTAAACTTGAAGTACGGATAGGTAAAGATCAGAACGAGGAGCATCGAGACGGGAAAGAAATTTTCCAGCGCCCAGTCCGCGCGATCATACGGCCTGATCGCCAGCGCAGTAAAACCAAGGAGATAGATGGCAAGCAAGACCAGCAGCTCACGCTTCGAGGGAATTTGCGACTCGTGCTTCGTCATAGTAACGTCCTTCGCGTGCGGGCAGTATTTATCGGACACCTGTCGGGTCGCGCCTCCGGGCCGGACTTTCAAGGTCGGCGCGCGGCCTCTTATTATAGAGTAAATACAGTCGAGTGACTCAGGCGGCATCAAATTTGCCGTCGGAGATGAGTTCTGATGATAAAGCGCACAGCAGCAGCAGCAGTAGTATTGATCTCGAATCCGAACGCGGGGCGCGGCGGCTGGCGTCGCGCCCGCGAGGTGGCGCGCTTTTGCGAGCTTCTCAATGCGCGCGGCGTGCCGGTCGAGGTATTTAACACTACCGGGCCGGGAGATGCGTCGCGGCTGGCTGCTAGCGCCGCGCTAGAGGGCGTGCGCGAAGTAATCGTATCGGGTGGCGACGGAACGATCAACGAGGCGCTGCAAGGATTGGTGGGAACGGATGCGCGGCTCGGTATCTGGCCGCGCGGCACGGCCAACGTACTGGCACGCGAGTTAGCGCTTCCCTTCGCTGCGGACGAGGCGGCTGAAGTGATCGTGCGCGCTCACTCGCGCCGCATACACATCGGCCGCGCGACGATGGAAGCGACGGGCGAGCAACGATATTTCCTCTTGATGGCCGGGGTCGGTCTTGACGCTTCAATCGTCGAGGGCGTGCGCTCGCGCCTGAAGCGGCGCGTGGGTGAGGCTGCCTTCTGGTATTCGGGCATCGGCCATCTGTTGAGCTGGCAGCCCGTGCCTTTTCAGATAGAGATTGACGGCGAGACTTACCCTGCGACGTTTGCCGCCATCGGGAATGCGCCTCATTACGGCGGCGACCTTTCGATTACCCCGCGCGCGCGACTTGACCAACCTGAGTTCGAGGTCTGCGTGATCAACTCTCATAGCCGCCTGCGCTATCTGCGATTACTGGGACGTGCGATGCGCGGAGGCGTGCCGCATAATACGAAGGGCGTCCGATTCATCCACGCCACACGCGCGCGCGCCACGGGCGACGTGCTGGTTCAGCTTGATGGCGAAGTCATCGGACGCACCCCCATGACCTTCGAGATCGCTTCTGATTCGATCGAAGTCCTGATACCAAAGGACGTGGATTAGCCAATTACCACTCTATGTTCCTAAGGTTGCCGACCTCCGCGCCTTATCCCTTCATCCATGCGGCGCGAAGTGCGCGTGACTGCGTGCTTGCGTCTTTTTTCTCTTCTATGCGGTAGTCGTAATCTTTCTGCTCGCCCTGCGGCGAGGCTTTATCAGTGCGCGAGGTTCTCTCCCGATCAGGCTTCGAGCGCCTGGCCTCACGCACCAGTCGCAGGCCGACCGTCGCCAGCGCTTCATCATAAGGCGGGGTTTCCACGCCGCGCACATAACGCTTGAAGAAATCTTGTAAGTCCGTGCCCGCGACCTCCGAGGCAACGCGCTCGAAATCCTCGTTGGTGTAGCCGCGACCACGCAGGTAGTAGGTATCGTTCGCGCTCTCCACGTAAAACTTTTGGTACATCCGCCGCATGACCTCATCGAGCGATGCGCGCCCGTCAGTTTTACGTCGGATCAGGAGGTCGAGCACGAGGCCCAGAACTTCGCCCTTCGGATAATAGTTAATGCTGTTGTTGCTCAGATTATTGCGCTGCGTCGGCGTCGCGCCGTCAATGAAGGGCGCGGCGATGGACGACTCTTCGGCGCTCATCAGTCGGCTGCCGGACGAGTTCTCAACCACGTTGATCTGTTGGGCGAGCGTTTTTAGAAGCTGTTCATCCGTCCAGGTTCCGGCGCGTCGTTGCATCAGATGGCCGTAGTAGTTGGTGATGCCCTCGGCGATCCAGAGACTGCGCGTGCTCGGAGGGCGAGTGAAGTCCCATGGGCCCAGCTCTACCGGGCGCAGCCGCTTCACGTTCCAGACATGAAAGAATTCATGAGCGACGCGATCAAGTGCTGCTTCGAGCATGCCGGGATCGGCGAGCGAGCCCGACTCTATGATCTGCGTCGAGGTGAGATGTTCCATGCCGTCGGCTGACTCGCCGTCGGCGGCGAAATGGATCAGGAACGTATAAGAGTCGAAATCCGGCGCGCCCCACATCGCTGTCTCCGCGCGCACGATGCGTTCGATATCGCTCACGAGCGCGCGCCGCTTCCCGCCCTCTGCGCCGAGCGAATGAACGGCAACCCGATAGGTCTTCCCCTCCAGGTTGAACTGTTCCATCGTCCAGTCCGGCCCAACCTCCGTCGGCGTATCAATCATCAGATCGTAATTCGGAAATCTCCACTCGCGCTGATCCGCACCTGTTGACCAACCGTTGATGATGCGCCAGCCCGCGGGCGGATCAATACGCAAACGCACAGGATCCGGCTTATGACCGACGATGTACATAAAGATAGAAGCACCGTTGAAGTTCGCGTGCCGCTCGTTGAGTTGCGAGAACGTGCCTGATAAATCATCGCCGAATACCTTGTAAGCGATACGCAGCTTAGGGCTCTCGCGTGTCTGCACGCGCCATGTCTGATTGTCTGGACGGGTGACGGCCAGAGGCACAGGCTTGCAATCAGTTCGCTCTGGACAAAGCCTGTGGGCGCTGAATTCCTGCACGTTCATCGCGAAGTCGAAAACCGAATAGCGACCCGGCGACCATCGCGGCATCTGAAAGTCCAGTTGATCTGCGGGTGCATCCTTCGCTATTTCAACTTCGATCTCTACTTCAAAGAGGTGGGTTGCGGGACGCGGCATCGAGAGACGGTAATCAATGGACGCCAGCGGCGCTTCAACAGTGGAAGCACGGGCGCAGCCGCCGCTCGTGCAGAGAAGAAGGACAAGGGCCAGCAGAGAGACTGCTCGTCGGCTGAAAAGCTGGTCGCGGGGGATCATCACAGAGTCGCTCCGATCTCTTTACGAGACGAAAAATTCCGAGCAATTGAGGAGCGCCGGATTATCTACTTTTATTCGTGGGGTTGTCAAAACAGTATCGAGCGAGAGCGAGCAGACCTTTTGCCGGGCTTTAAGGCACTCTATTTCAAGTCTCTTCACCCTTGACGCTTCACACGAGCGTCCGTTAGTTTGTTGCTCGCGCGCTCAAAGAGGATCGAGCATGCGCACATACCTTCTTAAATAATCTTTTATGAGCACGACCGAACGTCTTTATTATACTGATTCGCACCTGACAGAATTCGAGGCGCGCGTCCGTTCAGTCACCGAGAGCGTGAGCGGTTGGTGCGCCGTGACCCTTGATCGCACGGCCTTCTATCCGACGGGCGGCGGGCAGCCAAGCGATACGGGAACGCTCGATAGCACGCCCGTCCTCGAATGCATAGGCCAGGACGACGGAGATGTCCTGCACGTCATACAGGGACGCGCGCCACAGGTTGGCGCAACCGTCAGGGGACGCGTGGACTGGGAGCGCCGGCAGGATCACATTCAACAGCACACGGGCCAGCACATTCTTTCGCAGGCACTCGTCGCGCTCTACGGAGCGGAGACGCGCAGTTTTCGCATGATGGAAGATGCGTCCGAGATAGATGTTGCGCTTGTGGATCCGACGGACGAGCGCATCGAGCGGGCCATTGAGAGGGCCAACAGCGTCATCTGGGAAGATCGTCCCGTGAGCGTGAGGCTCGTCACGCCGGAGGAGGCCGCAAATTTGCCTCTGCGCAAAGACTCCGCGCGCGAGGGCGAGTTGCGAATCATCGAGATCGAAGATTTCGATTTGAGTCCGTGCGGCGGCACGCACGCGCATCGCACGGGCGAGGTCGGTCTTATCGCCGCGCGGTCATGGGAACGCGCCAAGGGATTGGTACGTATCGAGTTCGTGGCGGGACGCCGCGCGATGGCAGACTACGCACGGGCCAACCGGACTGCGCGTCGCGTGGCCGCACTCTTCAGCGCCGCGCGCGACGAAGCGCCCACGGCGGTCGCACGTCTGCTCGAAGAGAATAAACAACTGACGCGGCGCATTCGCACCCTTGAGGAAGCGTCGGCGCGTGTTGAAGGTGCTGAGTTTGTCAGGGCTGCTGCGCCGCGCGATAACGGACTGCGTGTCATCGCGCGCATCTTTGATGGACGCGATGCGGAGATGCTCAAGCATCTGGCCCTGGCCGTCATCTCTCACCCGCAAACGGTCGCGCTCTTTGGCTCGCGCGACGGCGAGACAGCGCGCCTCGTCTTCGCGCGCTCGGCGGATGCTTCCGGCGATATGAATGCCTTGCTGCGCGAGGCATGTTTGATGCTGGACGGGCGCGGCGGCGGACGCCCCGACCTGGCACAGGGCGGCGGGCAACATATTGAGAAACTCAACGAGGCAATTGAGGCCGCTGCCCGCGCTCTGACTGGTGATTAACGTCTGAGAAGACAAGAGACGCGCGCTTGACAGGGGCAACGCACTCTTCCTATCATTCTCTTCCGCCACAGTGGGGCAGTAGCTCAGTTGGCAGAGCGCCGCGTTCGCAATGCGGAGGCCAGGAGTTCGACCCTCCTCTGCTCCACCATTTATTTCAAGTGTTTACGGCGGGTCGGCTCCCGCCGTTTTCATTTTCGGTGCTAATAGGTTGCTAAGCTGCACCGAAATAGTGTCCAGACTACGGACGGCTTGCCTCATAGTCGCGTTTGTCGCGTGCGTGTAACGCATTGCCATCCGAATGTCCGACCATCCGAAAATGTAAGCCAGGGTGAACGGATCAACCCCCCTATCAGCCATTCGCGTTGCCGCCGTATGGCGCAAGTCGTGAAAGCGGAAATTACTTAGACCTATCTCTTTCACAGCACGCTCAAAGTGACGCCCTACGTCAATTACCCGCACGCCGGTTTTCGGAGACGGAAAGACATATTCGCTTGTCTTAGGCAAACTTTGGAGTAGAGCCTTGATGGTTTCATTCATGGGCACGGCGCGAGCCTTTCCACTCTTACGTTGTCGGACATGTACTGTCTCGCGCGTCACATCAATGTCAAACCATCTCAGATTGAAAATTTCGCTGCGCCTCATGCCTGTATGCAAAGCGAATAGCACAATCTGACCAACCCATTCGCCACCTGCTAACGAGGCGAATAGGGCCGTTTCCTCATTTGCTGTTAAGCAATGTCCGCATAGGTTTGTAATTCGCAGATTCTTGACCCTTCTGCAAGGGTTCTCGTCCACCAACTCCGCATCAAATGCCAGTGAGAAGATTTTGGACAAGATACTCAACTCCCTATTTACCGTCGCGGGACGGCGCGGGCGTCCTTGTTTGTCAGGAGCAGGATTTTTGCCTTGCACCTTGACCGGTGTAGCTAATCGGCGTTGCTTGAACTCTTCAATTAGATCGGCTCTGATACTACGGAGCGTGCGCTTACCAAAGAACTCAATCAATACCCGACAAGTTAGAACATCGTCGTGAAAAGATCGCTTGTTTGCTTCCGCATAGGGTAAATATCGGTCAGCCACGAAATCATCAAAACGCATGTCCTTCTTGCTATCTAAGCCGTGAACCTGGCGAAAGACGTCCGCCATAATGATCTTCTCCGCTTGTTCCGCCTCTTTCCTTGTTCGTGCGAACTTAATTCCCCGCACGTAATGTTGGCCATTGTGGTAGAAGCCACAGACCCACTTACCTGTATCTTTACGTTTCCAAATAGCCATTCATGCCTCCTATCGCAGAAAGCAGCCGCGAACGAGGCGTGCCTATTTTACCACTCCTAATAGGGCTCTGTATCGCTCTCGCTGCTCTTTAGCTTCGGAAGATTCTGTTTTACCGAGGGTGCGAAATGGCTCGGTTAGAGGATAGGAGTTTATTTCTATCTTTGATTGTGGAGGTGCGGTCATGCTTCGCTCAACTTTGAAACAGGCAAGCAATTCGTCGGTGTCAAACTTGATGAGACGTTTGCCTACCCTATAGCAAGGAAGCAAGCCTTGCCTTACCCACACGTATAGGGTTTGGCGTTTCACGCCCAAAAGCTTTGCTGCTTCATTGACTGTAATAAGTACCTTTGACATAACTCCAAACCTATTCAAACCCTACGGCTACGAGGGCGTAGAATGACGCGTTGAGCGTCAATGCAGGATCGAAGACTCTCAACATCATTAGGACCATCCGGCGGAATGTAGATTTCATCCAGTAATGAATTGTCAGTACAGGCTCCTATTCCTGCGTCCTCCTTATGTGGAACCTCTGCCCTATTCACCCACTCGGCTAGGAAAGCTTTCATTTCATTACACCTGCAATTTTACTTGCCCATAGGTCGGACAGGTCGGAAGAGTCGGACACTTCAACCAAACTGCCTGATTTATTCGTTGAAGCGCTCGTCTTAGTGTGTCCGACTACGTTTCTCTCAGTCGGACAGGTCGGACAAATATGCCGCAGAGGACTGTGCTGTCCGACTTGTCCGACGGCCAACACGAGAGTCGGACAATACCCAATGATGTACAAAGCATCTGTAATACATCGCTTTTGGCGATGATGTCCGACTTGTCCTACCTGTCCGACCACGGTTAATTCACCTCCGCATTCAATAATGAGGAGAGCAGCACATAGACGCGAGTACGTCCGATTTCCGGCATTGATTCTTGACATGCTAGATTCTTGCCGTCTCCACGACGCAGATAACCTCGTTCAGCCAATGTCCTGGCTACCATCCGGGCGTCATACCCTGAGCAGATTTCTTTACGGAATGACTCAGGGAGTACCAGATACTCTGTCTGATCTTGTGAGTTTATCCGCTTGAATCCAACGCGATTATTTACTCTGGAAAGATCATCTCCAACAGCTTGGAAACGGCTGGAACCATGGGCTTCGAGAAAACCCCTGACCTGCTTGATAGCGGCCTCAATATCGCTACCGCCCTTTGTGCCGCGCCCCTCAAGCCAGACGCTAAACATCTTCGCCGCTGCATTGATCGCTTCACCGGGTTGCCATCCAGTAATTTCGACAGCGGATTCGCCGGCGGCCGCGACCAGCGCAAAGCGCGATGCAGCTCGATGTACTTCACTGGATGCATCAGATGGTACGTTTTCAGCGAGGAAGGAAGTGCGAATATTACGCGCTGCCACTACTATTTTTTCCTGATAATTCACTAACTCTGCGAGGTAGGCGCGTATGGGTGCTCCGTAGAACTGTTTGCTCATCGCGCACAGATGTCGAGCCAGATCAGCGGGCGACTCAAAGCCGTGCAGAGTCTCGAACGCTCCTAACCCAACGCCTGCATCAATCTCTAGATCACACATCCGCACCGCTTGACCGCCGCGTATACGTTTACCGGTGGACTCCGCCAGATCGCTGAGACCCATTTCACCGGAAGAAAGAAAGATCAGATCCCACTCGAAACGTCGTCTCGATGTGAGGCCACGCGACATACGAGCTTTGCCGATGCCGTTGGCGATCATATAAGCGACTTCACCTACTTCTCGGGGATCACACTGTCCGATTTCATCCAGACAGAGCAATCCGTGGTTATGGAGTTCGGAGACCGATTCGAGGCCGTTGATAGTAGCTCGCCAACTTTGCAGATAACCTTTGCTCTTATCACCGCCCCAGACAGAACCTGCTACAAGTTGTGCGGTCGTCTTGCCGATGCTTGAAGCCCCACGATAATGGAACCCCCCGCCACCCTCTCCTGTAAGTGACAGCAGCGGACCAGCAAAGGCGCAGGACACAGCGAAGGCAAGACGGGAGTTACCAGCGCAGTAACGCGCAATGTTGTCCTGCCAGTCCTGTAGAGTTCCAGTAACTCGTAATCTGTGATTGGGTTCTGACGTACTTTGAAAGAGAATCCGCTCGCTTCCTACAGGGTCGAAAGTCTCATCTGGCAGAATAAACGCACCATCGTGCCAACCAACGCGAGACACACAGCGAACGCGCTCGTCCGGATGTGAGGTTTGAATATAGATTGTAAGAAGTTCCCGCGCTTTACGACTTGGGGAAATAGTGAGTCCCATACTAAGCAGGCGTGACCTATATTCGTTTCCATCACCAGAGAGTAAGCTCATTGGCATGGCCCAGGAATGTATCAGACCATCTGGGTCCTTAAACTCCAGTAACCTTCCCCATTCTTCCCCATCTTGATTGCGCGTCGCCGCTACGATGATCAGGGATGAGCAAATAAATGTGCCATCATCTTTTTCTTGAGTAGGATCAACTGCATAAACACCACTCTCAGCTAATTGGAAGCCTAAGGGAACTTTAGCTTGTGCCGGCTTGGCGCTCTCAATCAGCTTTAATACGAAATCCGGCCCTTTGGTTGACAGAAGATCATCAACACCATTGATGCCTTCAATTTGTGGTAGTTCAACAAAGCGCACAACTGCGCTGCGTCGTGTCAACTCTTTCGCTAACCCGCGCCGCGCCAGCCTCACGCTCTTATTCGTGGCAACGTTTGCATCGAAGATGATGCATGTTTGGCGCTTGGGCCACACTACTTGGTCAAAGTCTGGGATGGGGCCTTTAACATCTTGTCGCGCGCCATTCTCATCTGGTGATTTACCTATTGTCCCCCGCCAGTTCCAGACGCCGGGAAGACCAATAACAAGCACCAGTTCACCGCGCTCTCTGAAGAAACGAAAAAGAGCAAGCGCCTTCTTTTCACCTTCTGTAAAGACGATCCGGATACTGGCATCAGTCAGATATTCGACAGGTGTTCCAGGGGGGATATAAAAGAGATTTCCGCGACCTGGAGGTGATAGGTATTTAGCCTTTTCTTTAAAGGTCCCGTCTGCCTTCTGCTCCAACTCTGGATGATCACGACGCAGGCGAAACTCACGGGGGTGATCTACACCCGGCCAGTAGTTAGGATAGACGATCCCTGCGTAATCTCCGCCTCCGTTACGACCGACAATAGTTGCGCCGCTTGGCGAATCAACTCTGAAGAGTTGGGCCTGTTCTGCCAGTTCTGATGTGATGAAAGACTTTGCTAGAGCAGCAAAATCACTGGTCGTTAAGCTCGTAGTGCTCATGTTACGCCTCGTGTCGTGTTGTAAGTAAAGGGTGCAAGGGCACACAGATGGCGGTGTATCTCTGGTAAGCTTGCTAAACCTTTACTTTGTGAAAGTGACGCGGGTCGTCCTCAGGCTAAAAGGCTGATGAGATCAACCCATCAGCCTTATAATAGAGAGGGCACTTTAGCTTGTAGAGTGAAATGGAGAACTTTTTTCGGTTGACCACGTAAGGTCTAAAAAACAGTCGTTCAACGTTAAAAAATGGTTGGCTGCGTGTGGAAAGAAAGACGGTCAGTCAATCTCGACGTTTGATTTACCGCTTATTTTATCACCTCTGCGGCGAAGCCTAGAGAGAGAGCTTAATCCGTAAGTGTTGGCTGGAATACCGCTTCTACGTGCTGCGTGTTCGTGTGCGAGCGCGGAAGGTTGTCGCCGATAAGGATCAAGATCACAAAGCTGATCCAATAAATCGTCCGGGGTATCCGTTTCATCAAGTCTGGCATGATCGCGCCAATTCCCTTCGGGGGATTGTCTACGACGCCTTCTAACTTCCCTCCAATGTTTTAGTAGGGTCGCGTAATTATCAGATAGTACTACGCACTGCTCGTTAGTGACTTCTATCTCAGGCTGGCTACCACCACGGGGCCGCGAGTGCAGTATCCGCTTAATGTCACTTATCAAATTTTGAACCGCTCCTTTTAAAACTGCGGCCTGGCTACCACGACGAAATTCTTCCATATTGGATTCCCTTCTAAGCTTTTCAGTTAGAAGCGAGTGCCTGCCCAATAATTGCTCTGACGCCATTGCTACCGTGATGGTATAGGCGTGCCCCACGATAGTAGGAAGGTGCTCAACGAAGAAGAAAAAAGCGTCACGCTCAGCTTGAAGTACTCTCTCATCAAAGACAAGTTCAGATTGCCGTCGCAGCATTTCGTCTTCCATGGCCGACTCATCAGGAAATCCAATCAGAGTTGGATCAAAATCACGCTGCCTCTTGAACGATTTCGCAAGCTCTGGGTTGCTTATGAACTTTTCGCACATCATCAACAACTCCGGCTCAACGCATTTGGTTATCGTTACAATTTCACGTAAAGTCCTTAAGAAATCCACTGCGCCAATCTCAATCGTCAAAGCACTTGGCGGTAACCCATTTGCACTTGGACCCGGTAGTGAGAACTTCAGTAATTCGTGATAATCACGGCTAATGCGATCAACGAGGAACCGATGCCGCTCGTCAAATGGCGCAACATCATCGTTTGTTAGAGATTCTTTAAAACCCGTAATGAACTCATTGGCTGGGTTTTCATATGTTTGACTCTCTTCTTCTGGCGGCTCAGCAATGTCGTCGAAGTCTATAGGCGGGGATTCGTCCGAAAGACTATCAAGCAATTCGTCGTATTCGTCTCGGGAGTCATCTACCTGAGCCATCAGATAATCAGCGTGATCTTTGGCCGGAGCGTCTGGCTGGTCCAAACTCTTCCCATGTGTAAGCAGATCATTCTGCTGCGGTTTTTTGGCCTGCGTTCTCTTCTTCTTATCATCTTTGGTCTTGTCGGACATAACAGCCCCCTGTGGCTTTCCCTGAAATGTTCCGGCTCACAGGCAACGTCAGGGATGCGCGGCTTGTCCTCGAGTTAGCTAGACTCAAGTAAGTGAGCCGAATCAGGGGGATTTTATTTCAAATCTCTACTAAGAGGCGAGTCCGATGGAGGTAATAAGTAGCCTGATTATGATAATCTACGTGCGCTTCACCGCGCTGCCGAACAGTTGAAGGGGAAGATCTCACTCATACTTGTCTAACCTTTGGTTATTAGCAACATCCTATTGAACTTTCCTTATGAGGCTTAAGTGTATTGAGAATGTGCCGGGAGAGCTTATTTAATATTTTGGCCGTAGGATTAACCTTCACTTGATCTGGAGCAAGCAGATGACCCCTGAACAAAGGGCACGCGAGCAAATAGATATACTGCTTGATGGTTGTGGCTGGATTGTGCAGGATAAGCGTAACGTGAATCCAGGCGCAGGGCTGGGTGTGGCTGTGCGCGAATGGCCGTTTGCCTGCGGCCCCGCAGATTATCTGCTGTTCGTTGATCGTAAACCTGTAGGCGTAATCGAGGCCAAGCCGGAGGGCACGACGCTTGGCGGTGTCGCCGAACAATCTAACAAATACTTACAGAGTTCTCCCCTTAACATCTCCAACATCTCAAAGCCACTCTGTTTTCATTATGAAAGCACGGGGTCGGAGACTTTCTTTAGAGACATCCGAGACCCTGATTCCCGCTCGCGGCGTGTTTTTGCCTTTCATAGGCCAGAGACGTTGCGGGATTGGTTCGCCCAGAGTGAGACATTGCGCGCACGGTTGCGCAGCCTGCCGTCGCTCATAACCACTGGGCTGCATGATTGTCAGATTGAAGCGATTGGGGGACTCGAAGAGTCTTTCTCTGAGTCGAGGGCGCGCGCATTAGTGCAGATGACGATGGGCAGCGGCAAGACTTACACGGCGGTCAGTTCCATCTATCGCCTGATTAAACATGCTGATGCCAGTCGCATTCTCTTTCTTGTTGACCGGCGTACGCTGGGCCGGCAGGCGCTCGGCGAGTTCAGTCAGTACGTGACGCCGGATGATGGGCGCAAGTTCACGGAGCTTTATAACGTGCAACTTCTGCAATCCAATACGTTGGATAAAGGGAGCAAAGTCTGCATTACGACGATTCAACGCCTGTATTCGATGCTGCGCGGCGAGGCGGATTTCATGGCAGAGAACGAGGAACATTCGATTGCCGAGGCGGAGCCGCAACGTCCGGTCGAGGTGGCGTACAATCCCGGCATTCCCGTAGAGACCTTTGATCTTATTATTACTGATGAATGTCATCGCTCGATCTACCACGTCTGGCGACAGGTGCTTGAATACTTTGATGCTTTTATTGTGGGCCTGACCGCGACGCCTTCAAAACAGACACTCGGGTTTTTCAATCAGAACCTTGTCACTGAATACAGTCACGAACGCGCTGTGGCCGATGGAGTAAACGTCGGCTATGAAGTCTATCGTATCAAGACAGAGACGAGTGAAAAGGGCGGCCAGGTTGAAGCGGGTTTCTATGTGGATCGGCGTGATCGCCTGACGCGCCGCGTGCGTTGGGAAAAGCTGGATGAGGACTTGAAATATGAAGCGCGGGAGCTTGACCGCAGTGTGGTTGTGCCGGATCAAATCCGCACCGTCATCCAGACCTTCAAAGACAGACTCTTTACGGAACTCTTTCCGGGCCGTAAGGAAGTACCGAAGACTGTAATCTTCGCCAAAGACGATAGCCACGCGGAAGACATCGTCGAGAAAGTGCGCGATGTATTCGCCAAAGGCAACGACTTCTGCAAGAAGATTACTTATCAGAGTAATCGTCCCGAGGAATTGATTAAAGAGTTTCGCACCAGCTTCGACTTTCGCATCGCTGTCACGGTTGACATGATCTCGACGGGAACGGACATCAGGCCGCTGGAATGCTTGATCTTCATGCGGGATGTAAAATCCAGTGTGTATTTCGAGCAGATGAAGGGGCGAGGCACGCGCGTCATCTCCGATACGGACTTGCAGGCGGTCTCCGGCGAGGATGCACGCCATAAGACGCAGTTCATCATCGTGGATGCGGTCGGCGTGTGCGAGAACGATAAGACGGATTCGCGCCCGTTGGAGCGCAAACGGACGGTTCCCTTCAAGAAGCTTCTGGAATCGGTCGTGATGGGCGCGCGAGATGAAGCGACCCTCTCCAGTCTGGCCGGACGGCTGGCGAGTCTGGACAGAACGCTCGACGCGCAGGAGAAACGCGAGATTGAGGAAGTGTCCGGCGGCGTGCCGCTCGGTGTGCTCGCGGGTGAACTGCTGCGTGCGATTGATCCTGATGCGCGGGAAGCGCGAGCGCGGGAGATGTTCAAGACGGATGAGGCCACGCCGGAACAGCTCAAGAGCGCGGGCGAAGCTTTGGCCGATGAGGCGTGCAGGGCGTTCGACGATCCGAAGCTAAGGCGCAAGATCATCGAGATCAAGACGCGCAACGAGCAGACGATTGACACTGTGACGAAAGACACGCTGGTCAGCGCGGGCTTTGACCAGACGGCGCGCGAAGAAAGCGCACGCGCGACCGTTCAGGCATTCAGGCAGTTTATTGAAGAGAACAGGGACGAGTTGACGGCGCTGCAAATCTTCTTCAACCAGCCTTACGGCAAACGCCACCTGACGCACAGGGCGGTCAGGGAGTTGGCCGAGACCATCTCGCGCCCTCCCTACAATCTCGCGCCTGAGCGCGTCTGGGAGGCTTACGAGCAACTGGACAGGTCGAAGGTGCGCGGCGCGGGCACGCAGAAGCTTTTGACTAATTTGGTATCATTGCTGCGCTTCACGCTCGAAGAGACGGACAGGCTTGAGCCGTGGCCGATGACTGTTGCCACAGCGTTTGACGAATGGCTCAAGCGGCAGGAGGTCGGGGGGCGCAAGTTCTCACCGGAGCAGGTCGAATGGTTGCAGATGATACGCGACCACATCAGCGCATCATTGACGATTGAGTTGACGGATTTCGAGCTTGCGCCCTTTTCCGACAAAGGCGGCGCGGTCAAGGTTTATCAACTCTTCGGCGCGGAGTTGAATCAGATTTTGGATGAACTCAACGAGGCTTTAGCAGCGTGATGGATGAGATGAACGGTTTGCATGAAATTCCATCAAGTTGGGCATGGGTAAGAATTGGCGATGTAATTGGCAAGCCCTCGCTTTCAGGAAAAAAGCTGCCGCAAAAAGAATATCAACCGAAAGGCAAGCTGCCAGTCATAGATCAAGGACAATTATTCATAGGAGGCTACACAGATCGAGTAGAGTTGAAATTGGATTGCGAGCCCCCGGTAATAATCTTCGGCGATCACACGAAAGCTATCAAATATGTGGGCTTCGACTTTGTTGCTGGGGCCGATGGGATAAAAGTCCTCAAGCCTTCGAATATCTTTTATCCGAAACTCTTCTATTACTTTCTTCAAGGGATAGATTTGCCGGATAAGGGCTACGCAAGGCACTTCCAATTTCTGGAAAAGTCAAACATCCCTCTTCCACCGCTTTCCGAACAACACCGCATCGTTGCCAAGATCGAAGAGCTTTTCACCAAACTGGATGCGGGCGTGGAGGCGTTGCGAAAGGCGCAGGCGCAATTGAAGCGGTATCGGCAAGCGGTACTCAAAGCGGCGGTGACGGGTGAACTTACCAAGGAATGGCGCGAAGCACATCAAGTCGAGCTAGAGCCTGCGTCCGCGCTGCTGGCGCGCATCCTCAAGGAACGCCGCGAGAAGTGGGAAACTAATCAACTGGCAAAGATGAAGGCCACAGGCAAAACGCCGAAGAATGATGATTGGAAGCAGAAGTATCAAAAGCCCGCCCCACCCAACACAAGTGATCTACCAGAGTTGCCGGAAGGTTGGTTGTGGACAAATGTAAATAGCGTGCTGGTAGAGCCAGTCTGTAATGGTATTTCGATTAAAGGTGCCGATACGCCGCCCGGCATTCCAGCTTTGAAGTTAAGCGCGATGAGCGAGCATGGCTTCAAATATGAATACATCCGATACTTACCTTTGATTGAAGATGAAGTTAAAGATTTATTCATCAAGGAAGGTGACTTTTTTGTTTCGCGCGGTAATGGAAGCAAACATCTCGTAGGGAGAGGAACTCTCGCACAGTCACCACCATTCAATGTTATCTTCTCTGATTTAATGATACGGTTACGCCTAGCCTCAGATTTAAAAGAATTAAAATGGCTTTATCTTATCTGGCCTTCGCGTATTGTGCGCGAGCAGATAGAAAGAAAAGCAAAAACAACAGCAGGCATCTGGAAGGTTGCACAACCGGATGTTACCTCTATCAGCTTTCCATTGCTGCCATTAGCAGAACAACATCAAATCGTCGCTGAAGTCGAACGTCTATTCTCTATTACTGACGCGATGGAACGAACCATCGAACAGAGTCTAAAACAAGCCGAGCGCCTACGGCAGAGTATCTTAAAGCAAGCTTTCACGGGAAAGTTAGTGCCGCAGGACGCGGGCGATGAGCCTGCCGAGATGTTGCTCGAACGCATACGTGAGGAGAGAGAGAAACGCGCGACTGGAAAGCCGAAGAAGGCCAGCCCGCGCGGGCGTCGTAAAGACACGGGCAAACAGATAGAGCTACTGAAGGGGGCTGCTAACTAGATGGCGAATGAATCCTCTACAATCGTCCAGCGGGTCTGGAACTACTGCAATGTCCTGCGCGATGACGGCGTCTCTTACGGCGATTATGTCGAACAGTTGACCTACCTGCTCTTCCTCAAGATGGCAGACGAGGGCTCGCGGCTTCCGCCGCCGCTCAACAAGCCATCCAACATCCCCGCCGATTACGATTGGTCGAGCCTCAAAGACCTGAGCGGCGATGCGCTTGAAGTCCACTACCGGCACATCCTTGAGAACCTGAGCCGTGCAAAGGGGCTGCTCGGCGTCATCTTCCGCAAATCGCAGAACAAGATTCAAGACCCGGCCAAGCTGCGCCGACTGATTGATCTGATTGACACGGAGGTCTGGGCAGGGCTTCCCATTGACGTAAAGGGCGACATCTACGAAGGGCTTTTACAGAAGAACGCCGAAGACACCAAGAGCGGCGCAGGCCAGTACTTCACGCCGCGCCCGCTTATCCATGCGATTGTTGACGTGATGCGCCCGCAACCTGGTCAAACCGTCTGCGATCCGGCCTGCGGCACAGGCGGTTTCCTGCTCGCCGCGCATGATTACATCACAAACCCTAAAAGCTTCACTCTCGACCGCGAACAGAAGCAGCACCTTCGCGACGGCGCTCTTCACGGCTGGGAGATCGTGGACGCGACGGCCCGTCTCTGCGTCATGAATCTCCATCTGCACGGCATCGGCGGCAATGAAAGCCCGATCAAGGTCGGCGACAGCCTCGCCTCGCCCGCCGGGGAAAACTTCGACCTTGTATTGACCAACCCGCCCTTCGGTAAGAAATCAAGCATCACTATTATCAACGAAGAGGGTAAGGCCGATAAAGAATCCATCAGCTACGAACGCACGGATTTCTTCGCCACAACTTCAAACAAACAACTTAATTTTCTTCAGCACGTTTACAGTCTGCTCAAGACCAACGGCAAGGCTGCGGTTGTCGTTCCCGACAATGTTCTCTTTGAGGGCGGCGCGGGCGAAACCATACGCAAACGCTTGCTCAAGCAATGCGACGTTCATACGCTGCTGCGCCTGCCCACCGGCGTCTTCTACGCGCAGGGAGTCAAAGCTAACGTACTTTTCTTCGACAAGCGGCCCGGACGTGAAGAGGCTTGGACGGAAAAGCTCTGGATTTATGACCTCCGAACCAATATGCACTTCACACTCAAAACAAATCCGCTCGGTGAAAAAGATTTATACGACTTCGTCGCCAGCTTCAATCCTGCAAATCGTCATGACCGCCAGGAAACAGAGCGATTTAAGTGCTACAACTATGAGGAACTGATGCAGCGCGATAAAGTAAGTCTGGATATATTTTGGCTAAAGGATGACAGCCTCGAAGACTCCGCCAACCTGCCAGCTCCTGAAATCCTCGCACAGGAGATTACGGAGAATCTCGAAGCAGCGTTAGAACAGTTCAATAGTATTTACGAAGCTCTCGAAGCTCGATAGTTTGGAGACTGTATGATTCGGATCGGCGTTCTATTGACGATTGGTGCCCGTGTAGCTGCCCGTGCGGGCCAAGGGTGAGAGAGTCGTCTCCACATCACGGAAATAAAAGGTTCTGGTGAATATAATATCTTTTGGACAAGTGATAATAATTGATGTGCAAAAGTTAAATTGCTACTACAGACGTCCGGGAATCTTGGGAACGAAATTTTGGTTCGTCCGAGAAGCGCAAGGGAGCAACGGGTGCCAATGATGCGACGCAGCCTCCTGCCGTACCTGGCTTGGGTCATCGCCTTGGTCGCCACCGTAGGCAGTCTATTCTTCAGCGAGGTGATGGGGCTGCCGCCGTGCGTCCTCTGTTGGTATCAGCGCATCGCCATGTACCCGCTCGTCCTCGTAATCGGGGCCGGGATCATAATGCGTGACAGCCGGATGATCTATTACGCCTTGCCACTCTGTCTGGGCGGGCTAGCTATCTCCGTCTATCACAACCTGCTTTACTACGGGATCCTTCCCGAGAGCATCGCCCCATGCACTGCGGGAATTTCATGCACCTCGCGGCAGATCGAATGGCTCGGGTTCATCACGATTCCGCTGATGGCGCTGACTGCATTTGCCTTACTGGGCATGTGCCTGCTGTTTTCTAATGTCGAGAAAGAGGGAGAATAACGTGCGTAAGGAAATCAAGATTATGGCGTTGATTGGAGTGGTCGTCATCGTCGCCGCCGTGATGGGTGCCTCCTACTACCGAGAATCAGTGCAGGGTGAACGCAGGTTATCCGCCACGGCGGCCAGTCAACTCGTCCGGCCCGACAGCCCGACTTTGGGCCCAGCGGACGCCACCGTCACACTAGTCGAATTTTTAGACCCGGAGTGTGAATCCTGTCGTGCGTTCAGCCCTTTTATCAAACAACTTCTAAAGGAGTACGACGGCAAGCTCAGGTTAGTGGTGAGGTACATGCCGCTCCACCAGAACTCGCGACTCGCGGCGGCGTTTACCGAAGCTGCCGGTGAGCAAGGGAAGTACTGGGAGATGCAGGAGCTGTTGTTCCGGCGACAGTCCGAGTGGGGTGAGCGACACGGGCACGCGCCCTCTCCGAGGCAGGAGGATCCGGCAGTTTTGTTCGCGCGGTACGCCGCCGAACTCGGGCTCAACGTGGGGAAGATCCAGGACTCCGTCATCCAGAACCGATTCGCCTCGAAGATCGAGCGCGACATGAGAGATGGTCAGAGCCTCGGCGTCACAAGAACCCCAACCTTCTTCGTTAACGGCAGACAACTGGCGCGTTTCAGTCAACAGGACTTGAGAGCCCTCATTGACGAAGAATTACAGAAGTAAGAGTCCGGTAAGTCACGAACTTCGACGACCCATGCCGCTGAAATACTTTCTCCCCATTTATCTGGCTGCATACTTCTTCGTCGCCTTCTTCTGGCGTTCCTTCTTGGTGTGGAAAAGGACGGGCGTCAATCCGGTTGTCTTTAAGGGCTCGGACGACGCACACGACTTCATCGGGAGAATTTTTAAGCTCTTGTTTGCTCTCATTGTAGTGGTAGTACTCGCTTACTCAATGTCGCCCAGTGTTTATCAATACTCAGTGCCGGTTGGATGGCTCGAATATACCTGGTTGAAGTGGGCTGGCATATGCTTACTGCTTTTATCGCTTGCGTGGACGCTAGTAGCACAGGCACAGATGGGCGAGTCGTGGCGCATCGGCATAGACACGGAACATAAGACTCCGCTTGTCCGAAGGGGCATCTTCGGCTTCTCAAGAAATCCAATCTTCCTCGGCATGAATCTAACGTTGATGGGGCTATTCATTATCATCCCCAACGCGCTTACACTGCTTGTTTTCGTCATGGGTGTGGTGCTGATCCAGATTCAGGTGCGACTAGAAGAAGAGTTCCTCGCCAGAACACACGGTGAAGATTATGTGGAGTATAGACGCCAAGTTCGCAGGTGGATTTAGAAGCGAACCTTATTTGAAAGATTGACATATGTCTGCCGGGAACTGATCAGCGTTCAAGTCGTCGGCAGTATCTGAATTATGAAATTCTCGCCAAACTGGAAGACACCCTGAAGCTTTATTTCCTATTGAGTGGCTTTCGAATTGCCTAAGTCCAATAATCAAACTTATTGTTTAGGTTCAGGCAGCGTACTTTCCGCCTCTAAACATCATCAAAGGATTGCACGCAATTGAACATGTTCGTAATTTGCGCTACCCCCCCCACTTTAAACCATTTCACTATCACTGAAAATCTATGATTGAAGAAAGAACAACTCGTAGGGAAACTCTGGCCATCGTCCTGATCGCGGTCACTGTGGCTGTCATTTTGATGGCGTTACCTGGCCTGAAGCGGCGTACACGCAGCGGCTTTGCCATATTGATACCTTTGAGCGCCACCGCCGAAGCCGCCGAGATTAACCTATGGAAGCAATCTGTGCTGAAGGTTAAAGAAGACCGCGGCGAGCCGACAGGAAAGCAGGCTAAAATTACTGTCCCGCCCCAGCTCGGGCATTACAGTGATACACGCCGCTTTCTAGCCATCCAAGTCGCCGAATGGAAGGAGCATCAATTTGAGACGCCGACCGATTTCGTGGGCCTCGCCAGGTTGATCCGCAAGGGAGAGTTGGTGAGCCTCAAGCCCGTCACCGAAGATTACATTCTCTTCGGCGTAGGTGGAAATGCCGAAAAAGATCCTTTCACACATTATGAGAAAAGCAGCGGTAAGAGACTCTCTCTTTACAGCGCTTCGGAATTAAGGGTGGAGTACGCACGTCTCGCAGACTCCTTCAAGAATTTGGAGGATGAGATTGACAGCCTTAGGCAGGAGCTTAAAGAGGGTGGCAAACTCAAGCGTTCCGAGCGGCTGAAGTTACAGGCTCAGATCACCCAGAAGGAGAAAGCGGTTAAGGCCGAGCGGGAAAGGAAGGAACTGCTAGACGCCGGTTATGGTGATGCGGAACGTCAGCGACTGCTCCTTGGCGACTATGAAACGCTGGAGAATCTTGCAAAGGGTTTTTCTGGTCGTACCTTTGACTTAACCGACCCCAACTCGCGCCGAGAGATGAAGGTGCGGATGCTCAGCACACTGCGGCCCGAAGCGCTCAAAGTCATGGAAGAGATCGCCTATTCATATAGGCAGAAGTTTGATCGCCCGCTGCCCCTCAGTTCGCTGATCCGCCCCGATGAGTACCAGCACGAGTTGAGCAAGGTAAACCCGAACGCCACGCTTATCGCGACGCCGCCGCATTCGACGGGACTCGCTTTCGACGTCTACAACCGGTACATGACAGCGGAAGAGCAGTCGCACGTGATGACTCACCTTGCGCGACTGGAGGATGAGGGCCGGATTGAAGTCCTGCGCGAAAATCGCGATCACTATCATGTCTTCGCCTTTATTGATGGAGTGAGACCTAATGAAGCATTGATCATCGAATCTCTGGGCAGAACTGCTCCCGTGAAAAGTCTAAAGAGTGAAGTAGAAAGTGAGAGAGTATCTCGAAAAGAAGAAAAGAGTATTGAGAGAAAAGGGGATCAGAAGAAGAGAGCCAAGAAGGAGAATACGCTTCGCCATAAAAGGCGATGACACATGATGAAGGCATGAGTATTAGGTCTTAACTTCAGCCAAGGATTTAAAAATCGGAGGAAAAGCTCTTCACATTCCTGGCGTCCCCTAATACTTCTCGTGAATTCAACTTGTAAGTGCAACTTTGAACTTGATGGTTAGAGGGTAAGCTGCGGTAGCATCCGTGCTGCTTTAACCGCCAAGTCAAAGGAAGCACGAATGAAACGCTACCATCAGCTCACCCGC